>NZ_JBIRXS010000006.1:0-374321 GCF_044389235.1 Rhodococcus sp. NPDC019647
CGGGGACAGGATTTGAACCTGCGACCTCTGGGTTATGAGCCCAGCGAGCTACCGAGCTGCTCCACCCCGCGTTGCATTTCCTACTGTACACGCTCTCCGGACCACTCTTGACCACCCTCGGGGAGGGGTGGATCACAGCAGCCGGAACTGCACCATTTCGATGGCGTTCTCGATGGCCTCGGACACCACCCTGGTCCGTTCGTCGGCGCCGGCAGCGGCGAGAATTTCGAGGCGATCGGCGTCGCCCATCGGGATGTAGGTGGCCAGCTCGTAGAGCCGCGCACCCAGGTCACCTCGGAAACCGCTGACCACGGGAACCTCGGGTGGGACGTTGTCGGTGGCGATCGCCAGCCGTCGCAACAGGCCGTACAGGAACTCGAGTCGCTCGACGAGGGCCGGGAATTCGTAGTCGGCGGTCTGTGTGCCGGTGTTCTCGTCTGGCCACAGATCGACCTCGGCGATCGGATAAGGATTGTCGGGCAGCCACTTCGACACCTTGATGCGATCTTCGGTCCGGCAGAACAGCTCGTAACGCCCGTCGCCGACAGTGGCATGGGATTCGATGCGGGCGATGGTCCCGACATCATGGCGTACGTCGCCGCCACCCACCTCGTGGCCGCGGGCGATCAGAACGACACCGAACCGGGGACCGTCAGGTGAAGCGAGGCAGTCGCGAACCAACTCCTGGTACCGCGGTTCGAAGACGTGCAACGGCAGCTGCTGGCCGGGCAGCATCGCCGATCCCAGCGGGAACATGGGGAGCAGTGGCATCAGGGGATTCGCAATCGGGGGACGGGCGTCGCCGGCAGCGGGTCGACGCGATCGATCTCATCGGTGAGGTGTTCGGACCACGTCAGCAGTCCGGAGATGTCGAGGCCGTGCGGTGCCTCGACCTCGTAATGCCGGATACGGTCGTGACCTTGGCGCAGAAGTGAGCGGGCGCCGGTCTTGTTGCCGCGCATCAGATGCGTCAATCCGACGGCGAGCTGAGCGAGTCCTTGCCACAGTTCCCGCTCATCCTCGGGCGCGATTTTCCACGTGCCTTCCAGAACTTCATGGGCGTGGAAGGGCATACCGTGGTCCAGGAGGCGTTGCGCTTCGGTGATCGACTCGTCGGGTGGTAACCGCAGGTCATCCGGGATGCGGGGCACACCCTCGGCGTCGTGCGGCAGCGGGCGGCCGAGTTCGTCGCGGGGGCGCGCATTGACGGGTTTGCCTGTTCCGTCCCTGTCCCGATCGGCCATGCGACCAGAGTAACGCTCAGCGCCGTCTCGGCGAAGGTGCGGCCAGGGCAGTGCCCAGACGTTTCCCAAGCTCTTCGCGGACTGTGTGAACGGTCGCCGATCGCAGATGGACGCGGTGATCCTGGTGGTAGAGGTATCGCCCGTCGGCTTCCACATCGATCCACGTCAGTTCACCGAGCACCGGTTCGTCGAGCTCCCGACGCTGTCCGCGGATGCAGATGTATCCGATGCCCGTCCGTGGTCGAGTGACCAGTCGCCTCAGTAACGCGCCGTCCGAAGCCTGAGCATTCTGGAGCACCGAGGAACGGTGGCCACCGGTATCGAGGTCGTCGGGGTGTGCCGTCAGCGAGGGGGTTCGTCCGGGTGTGCAGTCGGGAAGATCGAGCAGCAACCGGGTAGTGAGCCAGTCGACGTTTGCGCTGTCCGTGGCCGTGTTCAAGTCGAGTCGTATGTCTCCCCGCCCGGGGGCACCACGCAACTGTTCGGCGACGACCGCAACCCGGCCGCGGATGCTGCCCCTCCGCCGCACCCCAGAGTCGGCTTCGGCGGAGGGGGCGACGACGGTAACCGACATGTCGGGGTTCCGTAGGGCGGCTATCGCGGCGTCGAGTTCCGGCTCGCGGAGGGCGAGCCGCCACTCTTCCAGTTCGCGCTGTTGGCGGGCGTACCCGTCCGCGGTCGCAGCGGCCGAACGATACAACAACGGGTACGGCATTCTGTCGAGATTTGTTGCCTCCCAGAGAGACATGAACTGCGCCGAGGACAGCTGCCAGTTCATGCGCCGATGACCGGTGGGGCTACGGGATCGAGTTTGCCGATCAATTCGTTGCCGTTGTCGACGTTGATCAGGTAGCTGGGGGTTTGGTGTTCGGTGTCACCATCACCGTTGCCGCCGACCCGTCCGGGTGCACCCATCATGCCCGGACCCATGCCCATTCCGGGTCGGCTCATGCTCGGCTTCACCGGTGTCGCGGCAGCTGCGGCGGCCGCAGCTCCAGCTCCTGCTGCTGCCCCGCCTGGTGGTATCGGGCTACCCGATACCACGGAGCTTCCCTGCGATTCGCTGTCCCGCTTGTCATTGCGCTTGCGGGTGCTCGATCCACCAGCGCCACTGCCACCACTACCCGGGCCGGAGCTGCCCGACCGCGAACCCCCGCCGTAGCCGCCGACACCGCCGGAATTTGCGGAACCACCGACACCTGAACCGGCCGCCCCGGCGTTCGGGCTATTCGCGGCGGTAGTCGGGGCCGCAGTACCTGCTGCTGATCCGGATCCAGTGCCTCCGCCCTGGCCGGCACCCTCGGCACTCGCGGCAGACGTAGCCGCCGGGTCATTGGCGTTAGGTTGTCCGTCCGTCGCGGCATCACCGTTCGCGGGGGAGTCGCCGGTGCCGGACGTGAACCCTCCGTCGCCATTCAGCACGGATCGGTCAGTCGCACCCGGAGAACCCGCGCCGTCCACGCCGAGGATTCGCGCACCGTCAGCAGCTGCGCCTGATGGGGCGTAAGGCTCGGGCAATCGCGGGACGTTGGTTCCAACATCGCGATAGTTCGGAACATAGATTGCTTCCAGCTTCCGGACGGCCTCCAGGCGCGCAGCTTCGCGCGCCGTCTCCGAGTTCTCCGCCGCAAGCGGACTGAGTGGGAGCTGGCTGAGTATGCCAAAAGAACTATCAGGTTGTGGCACAGCGGCTTTGACATCTGCCGCCGCACTACTCAAGATGTCCAGTTTGACCGCGATTGCGGCAAGGCTGGAGGTGAGCTGACCGCTGGTTTGTGCCAGTTTTTCCGTGGCGAGCAACGCGGCGTCGGCGGCTGCGCCCTCCCACTTTTCGCTGATGGTGTTGCGGAGAATTGCGAAACCGAAGGCGAGGGGTAGCGAATTGGAGATGCCGTGACAGGCCTGTGCGAGCTCGCCAATGGCGTCGGGGACCATGGATTGAACCTGCGAGTACATCTCCTCATGGCTCATACCGTGGAAACTCTCCATGGTCCGGATGTATGGATCATCGATCGCTGCATCGGCGGTGAGCGTAGTTGCGGAGGTCTGCAAGGTAGATCGGCGTGCTTGCCCCGCTCCGTTCGGACTCAGCGAAGTGAGCAACTCCGATACGACGTCCTTCGGTGCCACGAGTCATCCCTCCTTCGGGATGTAGCGTTCGAAAATGCGGGCGGTGTCCTCCAGGCCGGCGCACCATTCGGACTCGGGTGATGGGCCAACTTGGTCAAGGAAGATGTTCCGATCGAGGATCAGGAATCCAGAGGAAGTCTCGATTGTCACCGCGCACACGTCACGTTCGCTTGGATTGAACTCGAGCAGTGCACGCCTGCCGTTAATCTCGATAGGTGAAGCGTGCGGTGCGACCTTCGCTTCCTCTTCAGCGAAAGAAACATTCCCCGAGAGAACATTCATCCCATAGCGGCGTTTTGGTGTGTCGTAGGCGCATCCAAGGAACGTGTACTCGTCTGATGTGAAGTCTGCATTCTCCTCACTAGCCGGGTCATAACCGGCCTCGATCAGTGCGGAGTCGGGGATATCGATGCAAGGGTCGAAATTAACTTGCGGCCGATCGGACTTGTCGGTGTGACGCGGTGTTCGCGGAGAAGTGACTGAGGGACCGTCGTCGTTTGACTGACTTGTGGCCGCCTGGGTACTGCACGCAGCTACCGAAACGACTGCAAGGATGAACCCTATGTAGCGGGGAATGCCTCTATAAATTGCTGCACGTCTCTTCACTCGGTTCCCTCTATCGCATTCAAAATTTTGCCTATCTCGCTGTCCGCGTCTGCAAAAGCCGCTCCGCCGGCGGCAAACGTGTTTCGCATTTGCATCACTGCGTCGCGGAATTCGTATAACCGTGAACGTACTGAGCCACTACTCTCGTCACCGGTGAACTTTCGTTGATAGCCTTCTTGCAATTCAATGGCTGAATTGAACCCGCCGAATCCAGAGACCCTGGCCAGTCGGCTAGCCTTCTTTATCGCATCATCAATCTGCTCCAACATCGTGTCGCAGACCCCCACGCACTTTTCGATCGCGTCATCTTCCAGACGCAGTGTGTTGCTCATTCCCCATCCCCCTGCTCGACTGGACCCCCACGGTCGCGTGCGGTGATGCTACCGCACGCGCGTGTTGGGGTCGGATTGCAAATCTTGCTGATGTTCAGGCCGCGTGAAGGTAGTGGATGATGAGGCGCTCGACCGGTGAGGTGACCTCGGTTCCGCGGATTCGTAGGGGCCTGGGCAGCGGGGGTGCGGTTGACCGGTATCGGTGTCCGGTGGGCGTGCGCAGTTCGATTTCGTGTGCCTTGCCGGGTTGCTGGTGCGCACTGGCGTTCCACCCGACCCCCTGTTTGGCGTAGTTGCACGCAGCACAAAGCCCGGCACCGTTGTGTGCGGTGGTGGGGCCTCCGGTATGCCGGGACTGGATGTGGTCGTGGTGTCGGATCGGCGCGTCACACCATGGCGTCCGGCATAGTTTGTCGCGGAGATCGATGAGCCTGGCCAGTCCTGTCGGGAAGCACCGTGCCTGCGACTCCGTGGCGGTCAGGGCACCCGACTGCGGGTTGGCGTACACCCGTCGCAACAACGCTCCCGACTCGGACTCGGCGCTGGCGGCGTCCGAAACCCATTGCCTGGCAAGCGCTGCGGGAACAGGGCCGTACCCTTGCACGTGAGCGGGTTCGCATCCGCCGCCGAGAAGGGCTTGGTCGGAGATCACCAGGTTCACTGTGATGACGGGCCGTTCGGCAGCGGTGGTGCTGCCGGTGACGCGGGAGACCAGGAGGTCCGCCATGATCTGCGACCTGGTTCGTGCATCGCCAGCGGCCAGGATCGCGTCGGCATCGCGGGCGAGGGTGGCATGTACGGCTACTCCCTGCGCCACTGGGAGGAGAGCACTGACGTACGCCATGGTGTCGGGTGCCGGTCGTGAGGTGACCCGCCGATCGGAGACGGCCTTCCGCGCTCGACGAACTACCGCCTCCGCATCGATCCGCGCGGCGGCAGCCCGGACCTTGGCGCACACGGCTTGGTCGCCGAGACCGTCGAGTGTCGCGGGGTCGGCGCAGAGCAGGAAGTCGAGGGCAGTGCGATCTTCCCGCGTGAGACAGGCGGTTTCGCGGACGAGGATGGTGGCCCGCCACTCACTGAGGATTCCCTGCTCGAGCAGCCTTAGCGTGCGAGGCATCTCGTGGACCAGCGCGGTGGCCATTCCGAGATGGCGCCCACCGCGAAAGGGGGAGTCGCGCCGCGCCAACGCCACCTGGTTGGCGATGCCCCGCCCTTGCTGATTCCTGGGCACGCCCTGATTTGCGCGGGATGCGCGGATGGAGGCATCGAGGTCGGCCGTCACTCGGGCCTGTGCCCCCGCGCATGCGGCCTTCAGTTCTTCCAGCGTGCGGAGTAGGTCGATTCGCGCAGCATCATCGATATCGCTGCCCAGTTCCGGCAACTCGGCCAGAAATGTAGACACTGCTGCTGAATCCACCGAAAGCCCCCACCGTCGAATCCCCCGAATCGAACCTATGTTCGATCTTACTCGGCGGGCGAGGCAAGGGCAAGAGTCAGTTAGCTCCCACCATGCGCATGGCAAGGTCTGCGTAGAGGTCGGCTACTACATGGGGTTCGGTATAGGCGCCGGCCGGAAACCATCGGCAGATATCAACGCACAGGGACATGAGCGCGAGAGTGACGCCTTCGCCGTCCGGAACGGTGAACTCGCCGGTGGCGGCGCCGGCATCGACGACGGCCCGGACGACGCGGGTGATGTCGCGCCGAAGTTTGACGACGTCGCGATAGTGCTCGGGGGTGAGGGCGTTGAGTTCGTACTGGACGACACGTGCCTGGGCGTGATGGGTGGCCTGCCAACTGGCGAAGGCTCCGATCAGCGCCTTCAGCCGGGACGACGGCGACTCGTCCGGTAGATCGGCGCCGGTCACGACGTCGAGGGCTGCGGTGTGTCCCTCGTAGCTGATGGCGAAGAGTAATTCTTCCTTGGACCGGTAATGCGGGTACATGGCTGCCGGGCTCATGTCGAGCCGGGCCGCGATCTCGCGGGTAGTGGTTCCGCCGTACCCATTGGTGGCGAAGGCGTCGACAGCAGCAGCGCGGATGCGCGCGGCAGCCTTGGAGGGGCTGATCACCTGACTCGGTGATTCGCTCATGACTCTCTCCATCCTCGGCTCTGCGGCGGTTGACAATACCGTGTCGCAGTATCACTATAAGCAAGCGCTTAGAAAATAAGCAGACGCTTACATGCCCGAAGCGTCACATAGCGAAGAGTTCGAACCCAGAAGGATTGGTCATGCGACGCACCCTGTACGGCCCCGATCACGAGGCGTTCCGCGAGTCCGCCCGCGAGTTCGTGAACCGCAACATCTTGCCGGTGGCAGACAAGCTCATCGAGCAGCGCTTCATCGACCGCGAAATCTGGCTCGAGGCCGGCCGTAACGGCCTCCTGGGACTCGAAGTCCCCGAGGCCTACGGCGGAAGCGAAGCCGGCGACTACCGGTTCAACGCTGTTCTCGCCGAGGAGCTCTCACGTGCGAGTGCTGCTGTGTCGTCGAGCTTCGGGATTCACGCCGACGTCGTCGCGCCCTACCTTGTTCAGCTCACCACGGAGGAGCAGAAGCAGCGCTGGCTGCCGAAGTTCTGCACCGGCGAGCTGCTCACCGCAATCGGGATGACCGAGCCGTCCGGCGGATCGGACCTTGCTGCGCTGAAGACCACCGCGGTCAAGGACGGCGACGACTGGATCATCAACGGCTCCAAGACCTTCATCACCAACGGCTACAACGCCGACCTGGTGATCGTCGCGGCACGCACGAGCCCGGAGAAGAAGTCCAAGGGAATCACCCTGTTCGCGGTCGAGACCGGGATGGCGGGCTTCGAGCGCGGCCGCAAGCTCGACAAGGTCGGCCAGCACGAGGCCGACACTGCGGAACTGTTCTTCGAGAACGTCCGGGTGCCGTCCACCAACATCATCGGCGAGATCGACCGCGGCTTCATCCACATGATGGAGATGCTTCCGCAGGAACGCGTCGGTGCCGCCATCTCGAACATTGCGCACGCAGCGCCGATCCTCGAGGAGACGATCCAGTACGCCAAGGAGCGCAAGGCGTTCGGTCAGTCCATCGGATCGTTGCAGTGGAACAAGTTCCTTCTTGCAGATCTGGTGACGCGCGTCGAGGTGACCCAGGCTTTCGTCGACAACTGTGTCGCCGCCCATGCCGCCGGTGAGCTGACTGCCGTAGACGCGGCCAAGGCGAAGTGGTGGACTGCACAGGTGCAGAACGAGGTCCTCGACCACTGTGTCCAGCTCCATGGGGGATACGGCTTCATGACGGAATACCGCGCCGCCCGCGCGTGGATGGATGCGCGTGTCACCAAGATCTGGGCCGGTTCCAACGAGATCATGAAGGAACTGATCGGCCGCGACCTCGGCCTCTGAGCCCGTACCCCGTAGCCCGATGACAAAGGAGTCGCTTCGTATGTCCGTTCTCGACAAGTTCAGCTTGACCGACCGGGTGGTCGTCGTGACCGGGGCGTCTTCGGGTCTCGGGGTTGCGTTCGCGCAGGCTGCGGCGGAGGCGGGCGCCGATGTGGTGCTCGCCGCCCGGCGCACGGACCGTCTCGAGAAGACTGCGGAGCTGGTGCGGGCTGCGGGGAGGACGCCGCTCAGTGTGGCGACGGACATCGCGGACCCGGCGCAAGCGCAGAACATGATCGACAAGGCCATGGAGCAGTTCGGTCGCGTCGACGTGCTCATCAACAACGCAGGCGTCGGTACCGCCGTGCCCGCGACGAGGGAAACCCCCGAGCAGTTCCGGCAGGTCGTCGACATCAACCTGAACGGCTCCTATTGGGCGGCCCAGGCGGCAGGCAAGGTGATGAAGCCGGGCAGTGCCATCGTCAACATTGCGAGCGTGCTGGGGTTGACCACCGCGGGACTACCCCAGGCCGCGTACGCCGCGAGCAAGGCCGGGGTGATCGGTTTGACCCGCGACCTCGCGCAGCAGTGGGGTACCCGCAAGGGGATCCGCGTCAACGCGATCGCCCCCGGATTTTTCGAGACGGAGATGACAGACCAGTACCAGGACGGGTACCTCGAATCGATGCGGCCGCGGCTGGTGCTCGGCCGACTCGGTGACCCGCAGGAGCTGGCTGCGACCGTGATCTGGCTGGCGTCGGACGCTGCCGCGTACGTCACGGGACAGACGATCGCGGTGGACGGCGGCATCACGATCACCTGACCGCCGGATTGGGCGGGGTCGGTGCGCTGGCGTATAAGTAGGAAATGACCACGCGCACCGCCCACGAAGACTGGGACGATCAACCCGCCCCGTCGATGGCGGCCACCGCTCTGCTGCGGGAGCCGCCCGCGACCCCTCGGGGTGCACGGACTCGTGCGGCTCTGGTGGCGGCAGCGCGCACGGTGTTCGAGCGGTCCGGGTACCTCGACGCCCGGCTCACCGACATCACCAAGGAAGCCCAGTGCTCGACGGGGTCTTTTTACACCTACTTCGACAACAAGGAGCAGGTGTTCGCCGCTGTCCTGGAGGCGGCGCAGGAAGACATGATGCATCCCGGGATGAAGCGGGTGCAGGACACCGATGATCCGTACGCGGTGCTCGAGGCCAGTAATCGCGCATACCTCGAGGCCTATCGTCGCAATGCCAAGCTCATGGGACTTCTCGAGCAGGTAGCTCACATCGACCCGGCATTCGCGGATCTGCGCCGGCAGCGTGCCGATGCCTTCATTGCCCGCAACGCCCGGGGCATCGCCGAACTGCAGGCGCGCGGAATCGCCGACACGAAGCTGGACCCGATGCTGGCGTCGCGGGCGCTGTCCGGGATGGTCAGCCGCCTGGCCTACAGCGCCTTCGTGGCGAACGAGCACGGCTCGGGAGGCACCCCCATCGAATTCGACGACGTCGTCTTCACCACTACCCGAATCTGGGCGAACGGCCTGCGGTTCCCCGATCGGGACTGAACACCGCGGCTCGGTGACGGCAACACCAGGTCCGCAAATCTGAATCCGACACCGGATTCAGGTAAGTTCTGTGGAAGACTGGGGCTCATCAGCCTGTCCCCCGAGGGAGGAATCTCGTGCAGATAGCGCAGAAAGTTGCCATCGTCACCGGAGGTGGAGGCGGAATCGGTGGTGCTCTGGCGGAGCGGCTGGCCGCGGAAGGCGCCCGCGTGGTCGTATCCGACCTCGACGCCGCGTCGGCGCAGTCCGTCGTCGACCGGATCACCGTCACCAGTCCGGGTGCCGCTATCGCGGTGGGAGCCGACGCATCGGACACGATGCAGATCGCATCGCTCATCTCGGCAGCGGAAAGTGAATTCGGTCCCGTCGACCTCTACTTCGCCAACGCAGGTGTGGCGGCAGGCAGCGACCTCGAAGCCGACGACGCAGTGTGGGACCTCGCGCTGGACGTCAACGTTCGCGCCCACATTCGGGCTGCGCGTCTGCTGATACCGGGCTGGGTCGAGCGCGGCGAAGGATACTTCGTCAGTACGGCCTCGGCGGCCGGACTCCTGACGCAGATCGGCTCGGCGCCCTATTCGGTGAGCAAACATGCGGCCGTGGGTTTCGCCGAGTGGCTGTCCGTCACCTACGGCGATCAAGGTGTGCGCGTCAGTTGCCTGTGCCCGATGGGTGTCAACACCAAGCTGTTGACGGACGACGCTGCGTTGTCGGCCACGGCTGCACGCGCTGTCACC
Organism: Rhodococcus sp. NPDC019647; assembly: GCF_044389235.1. Taxonomy (NCBI): domain Bacteria; kingdom Bacillati; phylum Actinomycetota; class Actinomycetes; order Mycobacteriales; family Nocardiaceae; genus Rhodococcus; species Rhodococcus sp. NPDC019647. The sequence continues at coordinate 9,974 of NZ_JBIRXS010000006.1, forward strand.
ACTGCCGGAGCGGTACTCGAACCGGCCGACGTGGCCGAATGTGCTCTCGCGGCAATCGAAGCGGAGCAGTTCCTGATCCTTCCGCACCCCGAGGTGCTGGAGATGTATCGACACAAGGGCGCCGACTACGACCGATGGATCCGGGGAATGCGCCGCTATCAGGCCGCACTACTCGGCCAGTCTTCCTGACCCACCTCCACGAGGAGTTCGCATGTCTGTGTTCGACGTATCCGACCGCGCGAAGAAGTACCAGACCGATCTACTGGAGTTCATGGACTCGCACGTGTATCCCGCGGAGAGGGTGTACGACGAGCAGATGCGCGACGCGGGTGATCCGCATTTTCAGCCGCCGATCCTCGAGGAGTTGAAGGCGGAGGCGCGTAGCCGGGGTTTGTGGAATCTGTTTCATCCGCATCGGGAGTGGGGTCCGGGCCTGACGAACCTCGAGTATGCGCCGTTGGCGGAGATCATGGGCCGCAGCCATCTCGCGTCCGAGGCCTGTAATTGCAACGCACCCGACACCGGGAACATGGAAGTGCTCACGCTGTTCGGCACCGACGAGCACAAGGAGAAGTACCTGAAGCCGTTGCTGGACGGGACGATGGCGTCCGCGTTCGCGATGACGGAGCCCGCGGTGGCGAGTTCGGATGCGACGAACATCGAGATGTCGATGGTCCGCGACGGCGACGACTACGTGCTCAACGGTCGGAAGTGGTTCGCGTCCAATGCCTTGCATCGCAACTGCAAGGTAATGATCGTGATGGGGAAGACCGATCCGTCGGCGGCGCCGCACCGGCAGCAGTCGATGATGGTGGTGCCGATCGATGCGCCCGGTGTCACGGTGATGCGGGGCCTGCCGGTGTTCGGATATCAGGACCGGGAGGGGCATGCGGAAATCGACTTCGCCGACGTGCGGGTTCCGGCCAAGGACGTGCTCAAGGGTGAGGGAGAGGGTTTCGCGATCGCCCAGGCCCGGCTGGGCCCGGGACGCATTCACCACTGCATGCGGGCGATCGGGATGGCCGAGCGGGCGCTCGAGCTGATGTGCCGGCGGGCGTCGTCGCGGGTGACGTTCGGGAAACCGGTCAGCGAAAACGCCAATATTCAGGACTGGATCGCCGAGGCCCGGATCGAGATCGAGATGGTGCGCCTGTTGACACTGAAGGCGGCCTACCTGATGGACACCGTCGGGAACAAGGAAGCGCGCACGGAGATCGCGGCAATCAAGGTCGCGGCGCCCAACATTGCGCTGAAAATTATCGATCGGTCGATCCAGGTGCACGGCGGCGCGGGTGTCACCGATGACTTCCCGTTGGCGATGATGTACGCCCATATGCGGACGCTGCGCCTCGCGGACGGTCCGGATGAAGTGCACAAACTTTCCATCGCAAGACGAGAACTGCGTAAATACCGTTCGACAACCGACGACAACCACCATGGAGGAAACAAGTGAGCCAGGACCGTAGAACCGCCATCGTCACCGGATCGGCCCGCGGTATCGGCGCCGCCGTCGCACAGCGGCTGGCGAGCGACGGACATGCAGTCGCCGTCCTCGACCTCGACGAGTCCGCCTGTGCCGGGACGGTCGACGCGATCACGTCGGCCGGCGGCGAGGCCCTCGCCGTGGGTGCCAATGTGGCGGACGAGGCCTCGGTCACGGCGGCTGTCGAGCGCGTGGCATCCGAACTGGGCGCACCGACGATCCTGATCAACAACGCCGGGATTACCCGCGACAACCTGCTGTTCAAGATGTCGGTCGACGACTGGGACGCCGTGATGAACGTGCATCTGCGTGGCGCCTTCCTGATGTCACGTGCCGTCCAGAAATACATGGTGGACGCCAAGTTCGGCCGTATCGTCAACCTGTCCAGCACGTCGGCGCTCGGCAACCGCGGCCAGGCCAACTACTCGGCCGCCAAGGCAGGCATGCAGGGCTTCACCAAGACGCTGGCTTTCGAGCTCGGAAAATTCGGCGTCACCGCGAACGCGATTGCACCCGGATTCATCGAGACGGAGATGACCGCCGCCACGGCCGAGCGCGTCGGTATGAGCTTCGAGGATTTCAAAGCCGCCGCGGCGTCACAGATTCCTGTCGCTCGTGTCGGTCAGCCCGCTGACATCGCCCATACCGCGTCGTTCTTCGCGAGTGAAGGCGCCGGGTTCGTCTCGGGGCAGGTCGTCTACGTCGCCGGCGGACCGAAGGACTGATCGATGAAGGCATGGCGTGTGCACGAAGTAGGGCAACCCAGAGAGGTCCTCACTTTCGAGGACGTCGCCGACCTGGAGCCGAAGTCCGGGGAGCTGCTGGTCAAGGTTCTTGCAGCTCCCGCCAACTTCCCGGACGTGCTGTTGTGCCGCGGCGAGTACCAGATCAAGCCGCCGCTGCCTTTCACGCCCGGGGTGGAATTGTGCGGTGAGGTGGTGGCGCTCGGTGAGGGTGTCACCGAGTTCGCGGTCGGTGACCGGGTGATCGGCATGCCCAGCCTGCCGAACGGCGGTTTCGCGGAACTCGCCGTGATGTCGGTGGCGACGGCCTTCCCGGCACCGGCCACATTGGACGACGCGGAGGCGTCGGCGTTGTCGATCGGGTATCAGACGGGATGGTTCGCGCTCCACCGCAGGACACAGCTGCGGGCGGGCGAGACACTTCTCGTGCAGGCGGCAGCCGGCGGAGTGGGTAGCGCGGCCGTGCAGTTGGGCAAGGCGGCCGGCGCAAAAGTGATTGGTGTGGTGGGCGGCCCTCAGAAGGCCGAGTACACCCGGGCTCTCGGCGCCGATCTCGTCGTGGACCGGCACAGTGAGGACTTCGTCGCCGCGGTGAAGGACTTCACCGGGGGGCGCGGCGCGGACGTCGTGTTCGATCCGGTGGGTGGCGACTCGTACGCGAAGTCCACGAAGTGCATCGCGTTCGAGGGCCGAATCGTCGTCATCGGTTTCGCCAGTGGCACCATTCCCTCGCCCGGCCTCAATCATGCGCTGATCAAGAATTACTCGATCATCGGACTGCATTGGGGTCTCTACAACGCCTACGATCCCGCGGCGATCAGGGAATGCCACGCTGAGCTGACACGGTTGGCCGATGCCGGTGACATCAAGCCGATGATCAGTGAACGCCTCGGACTCAGCGAGGTAGCGGACGGACTCGCCCGACTCGGCGAGGGAACGACGGTCGGCAGGCTCGCTTTCCTGCCGGGCCGCTAGCTGCCGTCGGCGTCGCGTTTCTCGTACAGCTCCTCGAGGTTGTGCCGCAAGGTCGCCTCGGTGTTCTTCACGGCCGTCTCGACGAACGGTTCGACGATGAGCCCGAGGGCCTTGCCGGCCAAACCTCCGGGGAGCTTGTACGCAAAGTCGACGCCGAGTTCGGTCTTGTCTGGGCCGAGCGCCACGAAGGTCCACGTCGACGAGTTGGCCGCGCCGTCGAGCGATGCCAACGTGATCACCCGATCCTTTTCCCAGGCGGTGACCTCGAGGCGGGACCGCAGCGTGGTCGGGCCGATGTGGATCGACGCATCGAACGTCGAGCCCAATCCCTGATCGAAACCGCCGATGGGACGGAAATCCGACACGCCGAACATCCAGTCGGGGACCGTCCTGTAGTCGTCGATGTACGTGAACGCCACGTCGATGGGGACGGCGGCTACCGCGGAATGACGGACGTGGATCATCGGGTGGTCCCTGGCTCTCTGTCGGAAATGACTGTCGATCTGGGCGACCTCGCTCGACTCTAGTGAACTCCCGGTACCGAAGCAGGGCGTCGCCGGGTCCCCCCTTCCTTCTGCGCCGTCGATGCGCGGCTGATTTTGCTGCACGACGAGACCGGTTCGGGCAGACTCCGAAGTAGGTGTGATCCAGGCCATATTTCCTTCCTGAGGAGTCGGCGTGAAGACGAAAGCAGCGGTCATCAAAGGCATCGGGCAGCCCTGGGAGATCGAGGAGATCGAACTCGGCGATCCGGTTTCGGGGGAGGTGCAGATCCGTCTGGCGGCATCAGGGTTGTGCCACTCGGATGAGCACCTGCGAACCGGGGCCACGCCCCTGCCCTTCTTTCCGGTCCTGGGCGGCCACGAGGGTGCAGGCGTGGTGACCAAGGTGGGGCCGGGAGTGTCGAATCTTGCCGAAGGGGACCACGTGGTCCTCGCCTTCATCCCGGCGTGCGGACGATGCCGTTCCTGTGCGAAGGGCATGCAGAACATCTGCGACGAAGGGGCCGGTCTCCTCACCGGGCAGGCGATCGCCGATAAGACGTTCCGGGTCACCCTCGGCGGTGAGCCTGTTCTGCAGATGTGTCTGCTCGGCACCTTCTCCCCCTACGTGACGGTGAGCGAGGCGTCGGTCATCAAGATCGAGAACGACATCCCTCTCGACAAGGCGGCGCTCCTCGGCTGCGGCGTCTCGACCGGATGGGGTTCTGCCACGCAGATCGGTGGAACGCAGGTCGGTGACACGGTCGTGGTGATCGGCGTCGGTGGTGTCGGCATCAATTCGGTGCAGGGCGCGGCCAGTGCCGGCGCGCGTTTCGTCGTCGCCATCGATCCGGTGGAGTTCAAGCGGCAGAAGGCGAAGGAGTTCGGTGCCACCCACGTCTTTGCGTCGCTCGAGGAGGCGGCTCCGACGATCGGCGAGATCACCTGGGGGCGGATGGCCGAGGTCACGATCATCACGGTCGGTGAGATCGAAGGCGACATGATTCAGCCGGCGATGAGCATCACCGGCAAGGGCGGTCAGGTGGTGGTGACGGGTATGGGTAGCGCGGCAGACACGCAGGTCACCCTCAGCCTCTTCGAGCTCACCTTGCTGCAGAAGCGGTTGCAGGGCGCCATCTTCGGCGGCGTCGGCCCGAGGTCGCAGATCCCCGCTCTCCTCGACCTCTATCGCAACGGAACGCTGAAGCTCGACGAGTTGGTGACCCGGACATATCGCCTCGAGCAGGTCAACGACGGATACCAGGACATGCTCGACGGGAAGAACCTGCGTGGGCTGATCGTGTACTCGGACGACGACTACTGAGGGGACGCTCTACCGTATGTCCCATGACGGTTAACGGCACGGAGGCCGGTAGTTCGTGGCGCGAATACACGGACCAGGGGTTGTCCAAGGTTCTGGCGGCCGCCCTGGCTGCGTTCGTCGAGAAAGGGTACGACGGCGCCTCGATTCGTGAGATCGCGGCCCGTGCCGGACTGTCCGTACCCGGCCTCTACCATCACTACCCCTCGAAGCAGGCACTGCTCGTGGGGTTGACCAACGCGGTGATGCGTGACCTGCTCGACCGCAGTCGCGCGGCCGTCGCCGAGGCGGGGTCGACTCCGGGCGAGCGATTCGACGCGGTGATCGAATCCCTGCTGCGTTTTCACATGTATCGGCGTGAACAGTCCTTCGTTGCCTCGCGGGAGACGCGGAGCATGGAGCCGGACAGCAGGCAGGCTTACATAGCCCTGCGGGACGAGCAGCAGCAGCTGGTCGACGACATCGTGCGCGACGGCGTCGCAGCCGGCCTGTTCCGGACACCCTTCCCGGAGGATGCGAGCCGCGCTGTCGTGACGATGTGTGTCTCGGTCGCCACGTGGTACCGCGAGGACGGGCCGTTGTCGCCCGATGAAATCGTCGAGCGGTATCTGGTGATTGCTCGTAGCACGGTAGGGGCCGTCGACTGACGTCTTGACCAGGTCGTGTTCCTGTGGGATCGTCGACTCCAATGCGACCGAGCGAGTGATCGGTCGGTCCCGGTGTTCGTATTGACTGGAGGTAGTGGTGGCGATCGATCTGACCTATGCGCCGGAGGTGACGGCGCTGGTCGAGAAGACCAGGGCGTTCACCCGTGAGGTGGTGCTGCCTGTCGAGGACGAACACGGCGGCGACATCACCGCGGCAGGTGGCGACACCCTGCGAGTCGAGCTGCAGAAGGCCGCCAAGGAGGCCGGTGTCTTCGCCCCGCACGCTCCCGTCGAATACGGCGGATACGGGTTGAACATGACGGACCGAGCCCCGGTCTTCGAGGAAGCCGGCTACTCGCTGTTCGGCCCGATCGCGTTGAACATCGGCGCGCCCGACGAGGGCAACGTCCACATGCTCGCGCACATCGCCAGTCCGGAGCAGAAGGAGCAGTTCCTCGCTCCCCTCGCCCACGGTGACGTGCGGTCGGCTTTCGCCATGACCGAGCCCTCCCCGGGCGCTGGGTCCGATCCGTCGGCTTTGACCACGAGGGCCGAGAAGGTGCCCGGCGGGTGGAAGATCAACGGGCACAAGTACTTCATCACCGGCGCCGACGGTGCCGGGTTCTTCATCATTTTCGCGCGCACGTCGGGGCAGCCCGGCGACCGCGGTGGCGCCACGATGTTCCTCACCCCAGCCGACGTGCCCGGTCTGAAAGTGGGCCGGCACATCGACACGCTCGACCGGGCGATGATCGGAGGCCACTGCGAGGTGTTCTTCGACGATCTGTTCATACCCGACATCGGTGTGCTCGGTGAGGTGGACCAAGGATTCGCGTACGCGCAGGTGCGGCTCGGCCCGGCCCGGATGACGCACGTCATGCGCTGGCTCGGTGCGGCGCGGCGCGGTCACGATGTCGCGGTGGCCCACGTCGCTCGGCGTGAAGGGTTCGGCGGCAAGCTGGGCGATCTGGGCATGGTCCAGAAGATGGTCGCGGACAACGAGATCGACATTGCCGCTACTCGGGCGTTGCTGACACAGGCGTGCTGGGAACTCGATCAGGGCGGGCACGCGAGCAACGCCACGTCCATCGCCAAGACCTATGCCGCAGAGGCGATCTTCCGGATCGTCGACCGCTCGATCCAGATGTGTGGTGGTCTCGGTGTGTCCGGCGATCTGCCGCTCGCACGGCTTTCTCGTGAGGTGCGTCCCTTCCGGGTGTACGACGGCCCGTCCGAGGTGCATCGCTGGGCGATCGCCAAGCGCGTCATCGGTGCCGCGAAGAAAGCGGCGCGGGAGGCGGGGGCATGACCGAGCATCGCGGGCTCGACCTCGTTGCCCTGGAGAAGTTCCTGACGGAGTCGCAGGTTCCGCTCGACGGCGAACTGCGGGCCGAACTGATCTCCGGCGGAAAGTCCAACCTCACCTACACAATTTTCGACGACTCCTCGCGGTGGGTGCTGCGAAGGCCGCCCACCGCGGGGCTCACACCGTCCGCGCACGACGTGGCCCGCGAATACCGGGTCACGTCGGCGCTGCAGGGCACGAGCGTTCCCGTCGCAGCCACGGTGGCGCTGTGTGAGGACAACAGCGTGATGGGAGCCCCTTTCACCGTTGTCGAACATGTCACGGGACAGGTAATCCGCACCCAGTCGGAGTTCGATGCGCTGTCCGACAACGAAATCGACTCCTGTGTGGACGAATTGGTCCGGGTGATCGGTGACCTGCACAACGTGGACTATCAGGCCGTCGGCCTGGGAGAGTTCGGGCGCCCGGACGGATACGTCACCCGGCAGGTGAAGCTGTGGGCGGGCCAGTGGGCCAGGGTCAAGACCGAGGATTCGGCCGACGTCGATCGTCTGCACGCCGCTCTCGCGGAATCCGTGCCCGACCGGTCGGAGTCGTCGATCGTGCACGGCGACTACCGGATCGACAACACCATCCTGTCGGCCGCAGACGTGACCAAGGTTGCGGCGGTAGTGGACTGGGAACTGTCGACTCTCGGCGACCCTCTCACCGATGTGGCGCTGATGTGCGTCTATCGCGCACCCGCCTTCGACCTCGTGCTCGGTGAAGCAGCGGCGTGGACGAGTCCGCGGATGCCGTCCGCTGACGATCTTGCCCAGCGGTACACCGCGGCGTCCGGTCGTGAACTGAAGAATTGGAATTTTTACCTGGCGTTGGCCAATTTCAAACTGGCCGTCATTGCCCAGGGCATCCACCACCGGTACCGCGCGGGTGCCACGGCAGCCGAAGGATTCGACAAGGCTGGTGAGGCGGTGCCCGCGCTCGTCGACGCCGGACTACGCACACTGAAGGGGAAATCCGCATGAGCAGGTCTGCACTGATCACCGGAGCGTCGCGCGGAATCGGCCGCGGTATCGCCACCCGGCTCGCCGAAGCAGGCTACGGGCTGACCCTCAGTGCTCGTGACGCCGAGCGTCTCGAAGTGGTGGCAGCCGAGCTGCGCGCGGCCGGCGCGAAAGAGGTGGTCGTCGTGGCCGGCGACCTCGCCGATGAAGCCTCCGCCGGTCGCGTGGTAACCGCGCATGCCGACACCTTCGGTTCACTGAATGCGTTGGTGCTCAACGCGGGTGTGGGGACGGCCGGGCCGATCGGCGAGTTTCCGATGCGCCGCTTCGCCAAGAGCGTTGATGTGAATCTGCGGGCCCCGTTCAGCTTGCTGCAACAGGCGCTGCCGATGCTCCGGACCGCCGCGACCGAGAATCCGGCGAAAGGCGCCAAAGTCATCGCCCTGGCCTCGATCACCGGCGTCTACGCCGAAGCGGGACTGGCCGTCTACGGGGCCACCAAAGCCGCCCTGATGTCACTGGTCGAGACACTGAACGTGGAGGAGTCGGGCAACGGAGTGTCCGCTACCGCCCTGGCTCCCGCGTTCGTCGACACCGACATGTCCGCGTGGACCCACGACAAGATTCCGCCGGAGTCGATGATCGAGGTAAACGACATCGTCGAACTGGTCGACGCGCTGCTGCGACTGTCGTCCCGCGCGGTGGTGCCCAAGATCATCGTCGGGCGCGCGGGAACGGACGGGTACCGGGCCTGAGCGGGCGTCAGACCTCGTCATCCTCTTTCGATTCGCCGCGCTTGCGGAAGAACTTGAAGCCGGGAACGCCCTGGATCGCCTGACGCACACCCTGCACTTCCTCGAGGAGCAGGTGAATCTCCGGGGACACCGTGTCGAGGCTCGCCAGAATGGGCAGCAACCCCTCCATGCGCAGTGTCAGCTCGGGCAGATGATTCACCAACCCGATCGCCGCATGAATCTCGTCCTCCGACAGGTCGTCGACGAACCGTGCCGCCATCGGCGCCGCCTTGGTTGCGAGCGGCTCGTACAGGCCGATCAGGGTCTGGGCCGAGGTGGACACCTCCGTGCTCGAGGTGACCACGGTCGCGGCTCGGTCGGCTACCTCGTTCGCCTTGGCGACGGCCATTTCGGCGCGTTCGCTGATCGCCTCGATTCGGGTGATGAGCAGCTCCACTCGGTCGAGCAGCGCGGCGACCCGATCGGGGAGTGAGGCAGCGAAACCAGCAGTGTCCATCGACCAGCGGGCCATACCCGTGGCGGTGCGCACGAGGTCGTCGGGGCTGGGGAATGCGAGAGCCATCCCCACATCCTGCCTGATGCCCTCGCGGGGCCGTCTCACGACGGTCCCGCGAGAATGGGGCATCGGGGGTGATCTCACGTTTCGGCGTTACCAGGCGTCTACCTGTCAGAGGTCAGCACACCTGGAAGGATGGTTCCCGTGAATGCCGAACGAGCAGCACACACCGTCATCGACTCCCCGATCGGTCCCCTCACGCTGGTCAGCGTGGACGGGATTCTCAGCGGCATCTACATGGCCGAACATCGGCATCAGCCCGATGTCGCGACTTTCGGTGAACGCGGCGACGGCGGTTTCGAAGCCGCAGCGACACAACTCACCGAGTACTTCGACGGTGGACGCACCGAGTTCACGCTGCCCCTCGCCGCCCGCGGCACACCGTTTCAACAGCGGGTATGGGACACGCTGCGGACCATCCCGTACGGGCAGACGTGGACGTACCGCGAATTGGCGGAGACGCTCGGCAGTCCCACGGCGATCCGGGCGGTGGCCGCGGCGAACGGCAAGAATCCCATCAGCATCATCGTTCCGTGCCACCGGGTCGTCGGGACCGACGGCAGCCTCACGGGGTATGCGGGAGGGCTCGACCGCAAGCGTTTCCTGCTGACCCGCGAAGCGGAACGGGCGGGAATCCGGCTGAGCCGATGGGCCTGATTCCGTTCGAGCAGATCGTGGCCGAGCACGGCCCCACGGTGTTGCGGGTCTGCCGGGCGGTGGTCGGCCCGGTCGACGCCGAAGACGCCTGGTCGGACACGTTTCTCGCCGCCATGCGCGCGTATCCCGATCTGCGGCCTGGAAGTAACGTCGAGGCCTGGCTCGTGACCATCGCGCACCGCAAGGCGCTCGATCACATTCGGGCGCGGGGTCGCCGGGCCGTTCCGACAGATCACGTTCCCGAGCAGACCACCGACCGCGGGCTGCCCGGAAGCGGCGACTCCGAATTGTGGGAGGCGGTGGGCGCCTTGCCCGTGAAACAACGCGCAGCCGTGGCCTACCGCTACTTGGCAGGATTGCCCTACGCCGACATCGCGGTGATTCTCGGCAACTCGCCGGACGCTGCCAGACGCGCCGCGGCCGACGGTATTGCGACATTGCGTAGGTCCCGCTCGATCTCGATTCTGGAAGACAGAGTGAGTGGAGAAAGAGGATGAACACCATTCCGGACATCATCGACGCCTTGTCGGTATCGGATTCAGATGTCGAACGACGACTCCGCACCCGGCTCACCGCCGCCGCCGCCGACGCCGGACTCCTCGACGTCGCGTACCGGACCGTGGACAGTCCTGTCGGTTCGCTGCTGCTGGCCGCGACCGACCGTGGCCTGGTGCGTGTCGCCTTTGCCGGCGAGGGCCACGATGCCGTGTTGCAGACACTCGCCGAGCACATCAGTCCCCGGATACTTCGTGCGCCGGCCCGGCTGGACGCGGTGGCCCGCGAACTCGAGGAGTACTTCCGGGGGGAACGCATGTCGTTCGACGTCCCGCTCGACTTTCGCCTGGCCAAGGGCTTCCGGCGGGAGGTGCTCACCCACCTACCCGAGATCCACTACGGCCAGACGTGGAGCTACGCCACCGTCGCGGCCGCTGCGGGCAGTCCCCGGGCCGTGCGGGCCGTCGGAACCGCCTGCGCGACAAACCCTCTGCCGGTGGTGGTGCCGTGCCACCGAGTGGTGCGCAGCGACGGCAGCCTCGGCCAGTACGTGGGCGGGGCCGCAGCGAAGTCCCTGCTACTGACGTTGGAAGCCGCAGCGTGAGGGTTCTCCTGCCCTACCGCGACCCCTTCACCCACGCTCCGCTGTGGAGTGCATTGCGGGCCCACACCATCGCCGGTCTCGAGCGGCACGATCCCGACACCGGCGCCCACACACGCGTGGTGAACGCCGCGCACGGACCCGCCCTGGTGACCGTTGTCGTCCGCCCCGAGAAACGGCATGTCGAGACCCACATCGTTCCGGCACATCCCACCGATGTCGGGGAGTTGACCGCTATCGTGCGCCGCTGGCTCGATCTGGACGCAGACCCACTGGTGATCGACGCCGCCCTCGGCCGGCACCCGGAACTCGCTTCGCTGGTGACCTTGCGGCCGGGACTTCGCCGGCTGGGCAGCGTCGCCGGCTTCGAGACCGCAGTCCTCACCGTGCTGGGCCAGCAGGTGTCGCTCGCCGCGGCGCGGACGTTCGGTGCCCGGTTGGTCGCTGCCTACGGGCCGCCGGTGCACGGCGAGTTCCGTGCGTTTCCCGCACCCGAGGCACTGGCGGATCGATCGCCGAAGGAGTTGCGTTCGGCGATCGGTCTGACCGGCGCCCGGGCACGCACCGTGCACGCACTTGCGCACGCCGCCGCGGACGGGTTGCGGCTCGACGCCGACACCGAACCGGCGAAGTTCCGGGCCGGTGTACTCGCGCTGCCCGGAATCGGACCGTGGACGGCGGACTATCTGACGGTGCGAGTGCTCGGCGACCCGGACGCGTTTCCTGCCGACGACCTCGTTCTCAGGCGGGCACTCGGGGTGGGTAAGGGCAGCGAAGCTGCCGCTCTCGCCGAGGCGTGGCGGCCGTGGCGTGCGTATGCCCTCTTCCACCTCTGGACCGCAGAGGCGTTCTAGCCCTTCGCTTTCGGGAACCTAGTCCTTTGCCTTTGCCAAATCGGACGGCCACCAGATCTTCTTGCCGATGTCGTGCGAGAGGGCGGGAACGAGGATGCTGCGCACGATGATCGTGTCGAGGAGCACGCCGAAGGCCACCGCGAAACCGACCTCGGCGAGGAACACCAGAGGTAGCACACCCAGCACCGCGAACGTTGCTGCGAGGACGACACCGGCCGACGTGATCACGCCACCGGTGACCGCCAGTCCGCGCAACACGCCCGACCGTGTGCCGTGCTCTTGGGTTTCCTCGCGCACACGGGTCATCAGGAAGATGTTGTAGTCGATGCCCAGTGCCACGAGGAACACGAACGCGAACAGCGGGAACGCCGGATCGGCGTTGGCGAAGTGGAAGACGTGTGTGAAGAAGAACCCACATACGCCCAGAGTCGCGGCGAAGGACAACACCACCGTGGCGATGAGGATGACCGGTGCCAGCAGTGCGCGCAGGAGCACGGCCAGCACCAGGAAGATGACGACGAGCACGATGGGGATGATCAGGTTCCGGTCGTGCACGGACGCCGTCTGCACGTCGAGGGTGGTTGCGGTGCCTCCACCGACCAAGCCGTCGGCTCCGGGAACGGCGTGCACCGTCTCACGTAGTCGCTCCACGGTCGCCAGGGCTTCCGGGGAATCGTACGAGTCGGCGAGAGTCGCGTTGACCACCATGCGACCGTCGATCGGCGCTGCGGTGAGGAAGTCGGGCGGGCAGCCCGTCTGTCCTGCTGCGGCCGACGCCACCGCCTCGGGGTTCGCCTTGACCAGTGCGGACAGCTTCGCCACGTCGACCTGTGGACACACTGCACCGGGCTCCTTCGATACCCCGTCGACAGCGCTGACCGCGTCGATGACTGCCTGCGTCTGCGCGGCGTTGGTCAGGATGACGGCCGGCGCGCCGGCGCCCGGATCGAACTTGGAGTCGTAGAGTTCCTGCCCGACGACGGCGTCCGGGCGGTTGGTGAAGCTCTCGGAGGACGTCAGCCCCTCCGTCTTCAAACTGCCGATGCCCACCAGGAACAGTGCGGCCAACAGCACCGTCGTACCGATCCAGAACGGCCGGTCCTTGCTACCGACCTGGGCGGCGATCTTGCCCCACAGACCGTGCGTGGTGAGATCCGCTGCCTCGTCCACTCGAGGTTTGCGCGGCCAGAACACCCACCGACCCGCGGTGGCCAGAGCCACCGGCAGGAAGCTCATCATCACCAGATACGTGCAGGCGATGCCGATGGCAGCCACGGGACCGAGACTCTTGTTGGAATTGAGCTCCGAGAACATGAGGCACAGCAGGCCCAGGATGACGGTGACCGCGGACGCCGTGATGGCGGGAGCCGACTCCCGCCACGCCTTGGCCATCGCGTCGAACCGGCTGGGATAGAAATGGAGCTCCTCTCGATACCGAGAGATCAAGAGCAGGGCATAGTCGGTGCCCGCCCCGATCACCAAGACGAAGAGAATGCCCTGACTCTGACCGGTGAGCGTGAGTACCTCCGCCTTCGCGAGGAAGTAGATCACCATCGACGCCAAGCCCAGGGCGAGCAGCGCCGAGAACAGCGGGAAGAACCACAGCACCGGGGACCGATACACCACCAGCAGGATCAGGACGACGACGAGCAGGGCGGCACCGAGTAGGGCGCCGTCGAGCCCGGCGAACGCGTCGATGAAGGCCACGAGTAGACCACCGGGCCCCGCGGGGAGCACCTCGAGCCCGACGGCCGCGTTCTCGGCTGCGGTGAGCACCTCCTGTTCCGTGGTGGCGAGCACGTCACCGGCGACGGCAGTGCCGTTTTCTTTTGCGACGAGGGGAACGAAAATCGACGCGGTGGTGCCGTCCTCGGAGTATTGGGGTTGCGACATCCCCTCCGCATCGACGCCCTCGACGGCGGCAATGTCCTCGCGGGCCTGCGCGATGGCAGCCTTGTCCTGATCGGTGAGTGTCGAGTCGCGGTGAAACAGTACGAAGCCGGGAATCGTCTCCACTGTGAGGAACTTCGACGACTCGTTGGTGACGACGGTCGACTCTGCGGTACTCGACAGGTAGGCGGCGTTGTCGTTCTTCTGGACCTCGGTCAGCTTTCCCTGGAACGACCCACCGAATCCCCCCGCGAAGAAGGCGATGATCGCGATGGCCACGATGGTGAACGCGGGCCAGCGGAATTTGCGCGGCGCCTCACCGCTTGTGCTCGCGCCCGTCGAATCCAACTTGGTCATGGGTTCTCCTTCGCCGCCCCCACCAGCAATGGGTCCCAGTACACCACGCGTAGCCCGTCGGCGACACCGGAAATTGGTGTGGTCAGGGCTCGATAGAACTCTCGCCGTAGCAGTCCCGCACCGCCACGTCCATGGGAAACCGCACCCGGGTGTCACCGAAGAGAAGGCGGGTGGCCACGTCGACGGCTCCGAGAACGTGCCGGGTAGCCGTCTCCGCGTTCCGGGTGTGCACCATCACCTCGTCGTGCTGGAAGAAGACGAGCTCGCTGTCGGAATCGTCGGCGAGCCGGCGTCGCAGATCGGCCAGCACACAGAGCGCCCATTCGGCGGCGGTGGCCTGCACGACGAAATTGCGCGTGAACCGCCCACGCGAACGGGCGTCACCGTGTGACCAGAAATCGGGTGCCGGCGGTGGGCAGGCCCGGCCGAGCCACGAATGCACCACCTCACCCCGTTCGCCTGCCCGAGCAGCCTTCTCCACGTACTCGACTGCGACAGGGAAACGTGTGCGCAGCAGGGTGAGTAGCGAACGGGCCTCACCCGCCGTGGCACCGTACAGAACGCCGAGGATCGCCACCTTGGCCTTGGCGCGGTCACCGTCGAACGTCTCTGCGGCTACCGGGGCATACAGGTCGTCCGCACCCGCCGCCGCCACCATGCGCGGGTCACCCGACATGGCCGCCAGAATGCGGGGCTCGAGCTGACCGGCGTCGGCGATGACGAAGGTGTGACCCGGGTCGGCGATCACGCTCGCCCGGAGCGGCTTCGGAATCTGCAGCGCCCCGCCACCACGACTCGCCCAGCGGCCGGACACCACACCACCGGGCACGTAGACCGGCCGGAAGCGGTTGTCGCGGACCCAGCTGTCGAGCCACTGCCAGCCGTTGGTGCTGAACAACTTCGACAGGTCGCGGTGATGCAGGAGGAGGGGCACGGCGGGATGGTCGATCTCGCGCAGCAGATGCTTGCGCGTCGACACCAGTTCGATGCCCTCGCGGCGGAAGGCGTCGATTACCTCCACATGGGACGCCGGGTTGATGCTGCGGCCGAACGCCGCACCGATCTCGGCGGACACTGTCTGGATGCGCTGCGGAAGGTCGTACCCCGCCGGGCGCGGTCCCAGTGCGGCTTCGAGGAAAGCCTCGTGGGCGGGAGCCGAGAAGGGTAATCCGTCGAAGCCCATCTCCGCGGCGGCGAGCGCGCCCGCCGACTCCGCCGCCACCAGCAGATCCAGCCGGGAATCGGTGCCGATCGTTTTCCGTTGTGTGGCGAAGTCGGCGACCACCTGTTCAGGATCGGCGACCGGTGTGGTGTCGAACAGGCCGAGACGATCGTCGGTCAGCGGTTCCTCGGCGGGCGGCACCGGAACCCCGTCGCGCATGCTCAGGATCGCGTGGGTGAGGGCGAGGTCGTGACAACGCCCCACCCGTATTCCGGCCCGCAGCAACGAGGGGTAGACGGCCGCGGTGCCGGCCCAGATCCAGCGGGGATGATCGGCGGCTTCGATGTCGCGCACCGCAGCCGCGGCGTCGGAGTGATGTCGTGGCGATTCGAGCGGAACCCCGGCCGGATCGGTGCGGATCGTCGTCGCACCACCATCGGCGTCCGGAACCATCACCACTCTCACGGGCCCAGTCTGCTCCCCACCTCCGACAGGCCGGGACGTCCCCGTCGGCAGCGAGGAAACCCGCAGGTAGGGCAGTACACTGAGGCAAGATGCTTCTCGCCGGAAGGAGGCGCATCCGATGGCAACCATCGAGGAGTTCGAGCGGTCGGTCACCGACAAGGTGATCGCCGGACTCCACTCCACATTCGCCGACTACAAGGCTCGGGGAGTCAGAGTGTCCGAACTCGGCGATCCCGATCAGTTCGTCGAAAGGATCCTGGCGGCCGCGCCGGCCCTGCATCCCTGGTACGAACAGTTCGGAACGTACTGGTCGAGTTCCTCCGCCTGATCTACGCTCCAGCCACGTCCACCGGTTCGGGTGCGTTCGGTGCCTTGTGTCGGCGATGCAGGCCCTTACGGTCATAGAACCGGGTGACGACGGCCCCGAAGATCAGGCCGATGAGCAGACCTCCGGCGGTCATCCACACTGCATGGATGAGTCCTGCGTCGCCCTTCGCACCGAAGAACAAGATGGCGCGCACCCCGATGTAGATCTGGTGCATCGGCTCGAATTCGCCGAGCCAGGTGTACAAGCGTGGTGCAGCCTCGAGCGGGATGGTTCCTCCCGAGGAGGGCAGCGCGAGGACGACGAAGATCATCAGATTGATGAGCAGCCCGAGATTGCCGAACGCGGCCATCACCGACATTGCCGTGATACCCACAGCGGCGATGGCGAAAGCGCCGTACTCCCACAGGGCCAGCGGGTCCGTGATCGGCAGTCCCAGGGCCGAGCTGATCCACAAGTACAGCCCGGAAACGATTCCCGCGAGCAGTGTCATGAGGGCCCACTTGACCAGCAAGGTGTTGAAACGTGAAATCGGCACCGCCTCGTTGTGCAGGTACAGCGGCCCGACCTCCGTGGGGGTGAATCCGAGCATGCCGTCGACGAGAGTGCTTGCGATGGTGGCGCCGGTGAATCCCGCAAGGACGAGGAGCAGGGCGTAGTAGAACGCCGCCAGACCGTATCCGGTGCCTTCGGGCAGCGGGTTGTGAGCGACGGTTCGGACGTCGATGGGGTCGGTGAGGACGAGCCGGCTTGCGCCCGACAGCTGGGCATCGGGTGTGGTGGCCGCGAGTTGCTGCGTCACCTGGGCGGTGAGTTGCTCGCCCATCGTCTGATTGGCCTTGTCCATCGCCATCTGACCGATGTTCGACACCAGATTGGCGCTGATCGTTCCTGCGCGCGGATTGGTGTAGATGGTGATGACAGGCCGCTCCACGTCACCGGGAATCACACTCGCCTGAGCCAGGATGAACGTGCGTTTCGTGAAGTCGCTCGGAATGACGATGGCACCGTAGAGGTCACCGTTGTCGAGTTTCGACTGCGCCTCGGCGATTCCGATCTGCCGGAGTTCCACCTTCTCGGGGTCGACACCCTCGATCAGCCCCGCCTCGATCTGGTCGCCGAGGTTCTGCTGCTGGGGCGGAGTCGAGCCGGGTAACGTGTCACCCTCGTCCTGGTTGACCAGCGCGATCGGGAAGTGGTCGAGATTCTTGGTGGGGTCGAGCATGCCGCCCATGTACAGCGCGGCCAACAGCGACATGACGATCGACACCAGCAGCAGTGGGGCGATCCAGAAGCGTGGTGTCCGAAGCACGCTCGTCTTGCCGGACCCGCTCGTCTCGTGTGCCATTGCCCCTCGCGTCCTCCCGTGTCGACACCGGTCGACCCGCACACCCGACCAGCCGGGTCAAGCCTAGGCGGTCGTCCGGGAAATGCCGGGTCGACTCGAGGACTCGGCCGGATCCCGGTCGTTGTCGGCGGCCGCCTTGTACGCCGATTCGGACATGCCGCGGTGCCAGTACCCGATGAGCAGCACCTGGGACCGATCGAGCCCGACCTCGGTGCGCAGATATCGGCGGAGTTCGCGGACCGTCGCGGATTCGGCACCCACCCACGCGAACATCGCGGACCGGTCCGCGGGCAGGACAGCGGCACGGACGGAGTCGGCGAGGCGACTGGTACCGCCGCGGCGGTACAGCCATTCCACCTCGACACCGGCCGGATGACCTAGATCCTGGCGCTCGTGTTCGTCGGCGACGTCGATCAGCACCCGTCCCGACGCATCCGCGGGCAGGTCCTCGAGGATGGCGGCGATGGCGGGAAGTGCCGACTCGTCACCCGCCAGCAGGTACCACTGCGCGGGACGGATCGATTTACCGCCGCCGCCGAGCACACCCAGCCGATCGCCGGGCGCGGCGCTCCGGAGCCACTCTGCAGCGACACCGTCGTCGCCGTGGTCGACGAAATGCACGTCCAGTTCGGCGTTCTCCCGGCTGAGCCGTCGCACCGTGTACGTGCGTACCAGTTGCCGTCCCTCGGGCTCCGGCCACTGGTAGCGGCCGTCCACGTCGGGATCAGGGAGTAGCAGTCCGTGCACGGGATGCGGAAAGCACAACTTGATGTTGGGTACACACGATCCCGCGGCGTAGTCGAGTACCTCCGTCCCGGCGAACCGGACGCACGTCATCCGTGGGGTGACCGGGCGAATGTCGGCGACCCGCAGAACAAGTGGGAGGCGGGGCGCGCTCATCGGGCCGCAGTGACGTCGAACCAGGCGTCGAGGGTCGGTTCGCCGACGAGGTCCACGAGATCGACGGAGGCGCCGGCCGTCCGCCACCGTTCCACCAGCGCCATGACGCGCACCGAGTCCATGCCCTCGTCGAGGAGGTTCGCCGAATCGTCCAGTTCGGTCACCGGGACGCCGAGCACGTCGGCGACGTCCTCGCGAATCCGGTTCCGGCTGAGTGCGGTCATCGGGGCAGAGCTCACTGGTTTCCCTCCGGTTCGTCGCTCGGAACTCGACTCGTTGAGCGTCTTCGGCGACATGGGGTAGGTTGCTGGGTTAGTGAAGCCTAAGCATAGTTCGTCGCTTCCGCGAGCGGGAACGGCGAACTGCTGCGACCGAGTGTGAATGGATGACGATGGCTGGATTCTCGAGGTACGCAATCGACTTGACACCGCTACGGACGAGTCGCGAATTCCGGTACATCTTCGTTGCCCGTACCATTTCGATCTTCGGCCTGGGACTGCTGCTCGTGGCGGTGCCGCTGCAGGTGTACGACATGACCGGTTCCACACTCTCGGTCGGCGCGGCCAGCATCGTCGTGGGGTCGTCGGTATTCATCGGAACGTTGTTCGGTGGAGTGATCGCGGACAGGTACGACCGGCGACCCGTGATCGCCCTGGCGCGAGCCAGTGCGGGTATCGCTTTCGCGATCCTGGCGCTCAACGCGTTTCTGCCGACGCCGCAGCTGTGGGTGATCTACCTGTGTGGCGTGATCGAGGGACTGGCAGGCGGAATCTCGTCGACGGCTCTGATGGCCGTGATCCCGTCGCTGCTGCCGAAGGACAAGATGGCGGCCGCTGGGGCACTGATGACGGTCATGGCCGACCTCGGCACCGTCGCGTCGCCGGCGATCGGCGGCGTGATCATCGCGACCACGTCGGTGGGCACCAATTACGCGCTGGCCGCTGTCTCCTCGGCGATCACCGCCTACTGCATCGCTCGGTTGCCCTCGCTGCCACCACCTGTCAAGAACACCGAGGGTCCCCTGCGTTCGATCGCCAGCGGGTTCACTTACGCCGCCAAGGATTCCGTGGTGGGCGGCACTCTGCTCGTGGGCTTCTGCGCGATGATGCTGACGGGTTGGAACGTTCTGCTGCCCGCCTATGCGAGCGAGGTGCTCCACACCGGCCCCGCCGCAACCGGATTCCTCTACAGCGCCCCCGCCGTGGGCGCTCTCACCGGATCGCTCACCAGCGGCTGGACCGGGACGGCCCGTCGAGGCGGACTCGTGGTATTTCTGGCCACGATGATCGCAGCGGGAGGCCTGGTGGGAGTCGGCGCCGTGCCGATGTTCGCCGTCACGTTCCTCGGCCTGGCGGCACACGGATTCGGGCGGGTAGTCGGCGACATCCTGCGATACGCCGTGATCCAGACCGAGACGCCGGAGGAATACCGGGGCCGCGTCGCCGGTGTGTGGGGTGCGCAGATCTCCACCGGTTCGGCAGCCGGAGCGCTTGTCGCCGGTGCCGTCGGTGCCGCAGTCGGGCCGCGGGAAGCGTTCCTGCTCTACGGCGCCGGTGGCATCGCCGCGCTCGCCGTCCTGGCGCTCGTCCTGAAGGGGCTGCGCACCTACAGCAGTGCCGCCGCCGAAGACCTCTCGGCGGCGGCACAGTGACGCTGTGGGGGAACTAGCTGGTCGAGACGTTGTTCGCGGCCTGCGAGAGCTGCGGAACAAGCTTGTCGAGCAGCCACGGCATGCTCAGGACATTCGGTGAGCTCGACGCGAACACCAGCGGCGGGTCGGTCAGGCCGAGGTAGGAATTGGTGCGCACCGACTTCAGACCGGCGAACAGCGGGTTCGACTGCACCTCGTTCTGCAGTTCCGGCGACAGATACCACGCGAGCAGAACATCCGGGTTGTACGTGGGCAGCAGTTCGAGGCTGACCGGAGCCGCGAACTTGGTCTGGTCGCTCTTCTCCCGAAGCTGCTGCGCGAGTGGGTCGACGGTGAACCCGAGGCTGGCGAGCATCTTCAGCCGCGGATCGGTGTCGAAATAGAAGTTGTACGAGCCCGGCTCGGTGCCGCTGCCGAACGCCACGGTCTTGCCGGCGAACTCGGGATGCTGCGACTTCTGCTCGGCCAGCGTCTCCTGCGTCTTCGTGACCAGTTCCTCGGCCTGCGCGGACCGTCCGAGAGCCTTTCCGACGGTGGTGATCTGGTCTTCCCAGCTGGTCGCCCAGCGCCGTTCCGGATATGCCACCGTGGGCGCGATGGCCGACAGCTTGTCGAACTGCTCCTGGTTCAGTCCCGAGTGCACGGCGAGGATGACATCGGGATCGAGCGATGCAATCTGCTCGTACGGCATCTCCTTGCTCGATGCCGTCAGCAGTGTGGGCTCGGCGTTCGGGTCGAGTTCCTCGAGGCGTGCGCGCGACCACGGCAGGAGGCCGTCGTCGGTTCCGGTATCGGACTTCATGTTCTGGACGGCGACGGGAACGACGCCGAGCGAGAGTGCGGCATCTTCGCTGCCCCAGCCGAGCGTGATCACACGCTCGGGGGCTTCCGTGATCTCGGCGGTGCCCAGTGCCGACGAAATCGACACCGGGAAGGCCGACGCATCGGCCTGTCCGGTGGCGGATGCCGTCGAGTCGGTCGAGTCGGATGTCGACTCGCTGCAGGCACCGGCCAGCAGAGCGGTTGCCGCGAGCATCACGATCCCGGCTCTGCGCCAGTATCTTCCGGACGTTGTCATCGATCTCCCTGTTCTCTTACTTGATGGGTCTGTGGGGTGTGTGAGTCGAACGCGGCCAGTGCCTCGTTCACCACCGTGCCGACCTCCCCGATCCAGCGGGGTTGGGTCATGTCCTTGTGCTCACAGTCGAGGTCGTGATTGACGATCGTGCCGTTCACGAAGGGCTCCCAGAGTCGGTGCGTGGCCGCAGTGGCGGGATTGCGTGCCGCCGTGAAGAAGAGCAGGTCGGAATTGACGACGATCTGCGAGGGCTCGGACTCGAGGCGCACGGCGTTGGCGAAGTTGTCGATCATCGCAGCGGGGGTGTGCTCGTTGATGCCGGCGAGTGCGCTGCCCTCGCCGCGGAGGATGTCGATCACCTGCTGCCTCGTCAGTCCCTCCGCGAGAAGCGGTTCCGGGTCGTACCCGACCATGTACAGCAGTGCGGCCAGCGCGTCCTGCTCCGTCGGCATGGATGCCCAGGCGTCGGACGGGAAGGAGTCGAGCATCACCAGCATGCCCAGCTCGTCACCCTGCTCCTGGAGCGCGCCCGCGATGGCGTGTGCCACCACGCCGCCGAGCGACCAGCCGAGGAGGTGGTACGGCCCGGTCGGTTGCACCGCGCGCATGTGCTCGAGGTACTCGGCGGCCATGTCCTGAAGGGTCTCGGGTGGGCGGGACGAGGTCGACAGGTTCGACGCCTGCACCCCGTACAGCGGGTAGTCGGGGTCGATGTGCCGCAGCAGTCCCGAATACCCCCAGCTGATCCCGCCTGCAGGGTGGAAGCAGAACACGGGCGGCCGGGAGCCCTCGGTGCGGAACGGCAGCAGGACGGCGAGCGCGTCGGCGTCGGAATCGTCGTCGAGGCGGCCCGCGAGTTGCGCGACGGTCGGCGCGGTGAACAATGACGCCACCGTCGCGGTCACGGACAGCCGTTTCGAGATCTCACTCATCAGCCCCGCGGCCATCAGCGAGTGGCCACCGAGGTCGAAGAAGCTGTCGTCGATACCGACTCGCTCGAGGCCGAGCGCCTCGGCGAACAACTGGCACAGCACTTCCTCGCGTGCCGTGCGCGGGCCCCGTTCGGACACCTGCAACGACAGGTGCGGGACGGGCAGCGACGACTGGTCGAGCTTGCCGTTCGGGAGGGTCGGGAACTCCTCGACCGCAATGAATGCCGCGGGAATCATGTAGTCGGGCAGACGGCTGGCGGCACGGCGGTGCAGTTGGTCGGGGTCGATGCGGCCGCCGGGAACCGACGTGGCATACGCGACCAGACGCTGATCACCGGGCCGGTCCTCACGCACCACGACCACGACGTGCTCGACGTCCGGGTCGCCGGCGAGCACGGACTCGATCTCGTTGAGTTCGATGCGGAACCCCCGCACCTTGACCTGCGTGTCGGCGCGGCCGGTGAAGTAGATCTGCCCGTCCCGGCCCCACCACACGACGTCCGATGTCCGGTACATGCGGGTGCCGGGGTCACCGAACGGGTCGGCGACGAATCGTTCGGCGGTCTTGGTGCTCTGGTGACGATAACCCTGGGTGACGCTGGCTCCGGCAAGGTACAGCTCACCGGATACCCCGGGTGGCACCGGCCGCAATCCCGAATCCAATACGTACGCATGCTTACCCGGATCGATGACGCCGATCGGCACCGGGCCCTCGTGTCCCGGCCGCACCAGGGCCAGCGTGGCGTTGACCGTGCACTCGGTCGGACCGTAGGCGTTGAACAACCGCCGGCCGGGCGCATACCGCTCGATCAGCTGGGCAGGGAGTTTCTCGGCACCGAGCATCAGATCGACTCCGTCGGGGATCGAATGCTCGGGCGGGAACGCGGCCGCGAAAGATGGCGGGACACCCACGAAGTTCACGCGGTGGTCGCGGATGACACGCGCGAGCGGTTCACCCGGGACCCGGTCTGCGTCCGTGGCGACCACCAGCGTTCCGCCCGACAGCAGACCCCACATGATCTGCCAGAACGCGAGATCGAAACTGATCGAGGAGAAGTGCAGTGCCCGGGTAGTAGAGTCCATCCCGATCACGTCCGACTGCAACGACAACAGGTCCGCGATACCGCGGTGCGGGACCACGACGCCCTTCGGCACACCCGTCGAACCGGACGTATAGATCAGGTACGCCGCGTCGTCGAGTCGCAGTGGCCGGGTGCGATCACGGTCCGTGACAGGTACGGCGGGGTGCGCGGACAGAAGCGTCCGAACCTCAGGGTCGTCCAGGTCGATCAGCGGAATGCTGCCGCCCAGCGGGCTGCGATCCGGTACCCCGACGGACGAGGTGACGACGGCGACCGGGGAGCCGTCGGCGAGCATGTGCGCGATCCTGTCCGCCGGATACGTGGGGTCGATCGGTAGGTAGGCGGCACCGCTCTTCAGCACGGCGAGAACGGCGACGATCAACTCGGCTGATCGGTCGAGCGCGAGGGCGACCACGTCGCCCGGTCCCGCACCCCGCGCAATCAACAGCCGCGCAAGTATATTCGCGCGCGTATCGAGCTCGCCGTACGAAAGGGACGTCGCCGGCCGGACACCGCGTCCCACGGCGAGAGCCTCGGCGTGCGGCGTGCGGGCCACCTGCGCGGAGAAGTACTCGTCGAACGTGCGGGCCTCGATGCTGTGGCCCCGGTGTGACCACGTGCCGAGCACCTGCGCACGCTCGACGTCGGTGAGGATGTCGAGTCTGGTGATGGATTCGTCATGACGGGAAACGAGTCGCTCGATCACCACGGCGAGGCGATCGGCCAGTGAATCGACGGTGGCGTCGTCGAACAGTTCGGTGGAGTACTCGATGGTCACGTCGACCCCGCCCTGACCGGCGTGTTCCTGGAAGCGAAGTGCCAGGTCGAATTTCGCGGACGTGGCGTCGAGCATCCGCACCGACGATTCCGCGCCGTCGAATCGCTGCGG
This sequence comes from Rhodococcus sp. NPDC019647, assembly GCF_044389235.1. Lineage (NCBI taxonomy): Bacteria > Bacillati > Actinomycetota > Actinomycetes > Mycobacteriales > Nocardiaceae > Rhodococcus > Rhodococcus sp. NPDC019647. The sequence goes on from NZ_JBIRXS010000006.1 coordinate 33,932, forward strand.
TGAACCGTCCTCCTTCCAGTGCGACAGCATCACTTGGAAGAGCGGATGGCGGGCGCTGGACCGCGGCGGGTTGACCAATTCGACGATACGGTTGAAGGGGACGTCGGAGTGGTCGACTGCCTCGAGGTCGACCCTCCGCACGCGGTCGAGCAGCTCGTCGAATGTGGGAGCCCCCGACACATCGGTGCGAAGGACGACGGTGTTGACGAAGCAGCCCACCATGCCGTCGAGGTCGGGGTGGCTGCGGCCGGCGACGGGGACACCCAGCGCGATGTCTTCACCGGCACCGAGTCGCTCCAGCAGCACCGCGACCGCGGCGTGGACGATCATGAAGAAACTGGCGCGCCGCTCTGTCGCGAGCGCTTCGATCGCGGCGTGCAGCGACGGCGACAAGGTGCGGTGCACGCTGGCACCGCGATGGGTCGGCAGCGCTGGGCGCGGCCGGTCCGTGCGCCAACCGAGCTCCAGCGGCAGCCCTGCCAGTTGCTTCTCCCAGTAATCGAGCCGGCCGCCGGAGGCACGTTCGCGCTGCCAGACCGCGACATCCGGATACTGCAGGGGGAGAGGTTCGAACACCGGCGGGCGGCCGGCGCGGCGGGCGTTGTAGGCGAAGGCCAGGTCGCCGAGCAGTTTCGACTGCGACCACTCGTCCCCGATGATGTGATGGATCAACAGGACAAGGGTGTGCTGCGGTTCGTACAGGACGGCGCGCAGCGGCGGTTGCTCGGCCAGTCCGAGGCCCACCGTGGTGATTGCCGAGATGTGGGCTTCGATGTTGCCGATGTTGCCGACCCGTTCGAGGCGGACCTGCGACTGCTCGGCGGGCAGCACAACCTGCTGCGGAACGGAGTCGACGAGGGGAAAGACCGTACGCAGCGACTGATGCCTCGTGACGACGTCCGCGAGTGCAAGGGCGAGAGCGTCGGGATCCGGTGCGACGTCGAAGTCCACCGCCAGGCCGAGGAGATACGTTCCGCCGCCCGCAGCGCTGTCGAGGAACCAGAGCCGTTCCTGCGCGGGAGACAACGGCACAGCCGTGCCCTCGGGAATGCTCCGCGCGAAGGGGCCGGAGGCGGTGCCCGTTCTCCCGGTCTCGTCGACGCGCGCGGCCACTCCGGCCACGGTGGGATTGTCGAAGATCGTCGCAACACGCAGCGCGACACCGAGTTCCGCACCGATCGACGACACCAGGGCGGCCGCCAGCAGGGAGTTGCCGCCCAGCGTGAAGAAGTCGTCGTGAATGCCGATCTGTTCGGCCCCGAGCACAGCGGTGAACAGGGGAAGGATGCGGTGTTCGGTGTCCGTGCGGGGACCGTCGGCGGATGCCCCACGCCAGCGCGGGACGGGCAGTGCCGCCTTGTCGACTTTGCCGTGGGACGTCAGCGGCAACCGCTCGAGAAGCGTCAGCGTGGACGGTGTCATGTACCCGGGGAGCATGCGTATCAGGTGCCCCCGCACCTCGTCCTCGATGACGTCCGGATCGGTCCCGGGTTCCGGCACGACATACCCGACGATCCTGTCGTCCCCGGCCTTCGGTGCATAGACGGTGGCGACGGCGGCACGCACCCCGGACACCGCGGTCATCGCGGCCGTGATCTCGCCGAGTTCGACGCGGTACCCACGCAATTGGATCTGGTCGTCGATCCGGCCGCGGTAATCGAGGGAACCGGTGGCGTCGTAGCGCGCGAGATCGCCTGTGCGGTACATCCGTTCCCCGCCCGGCACGAATGGATCGGCGACGAACCTGCTCGCGGTCAGCCCGCGACGGCCGAGATACCCCGGCGACACACCGGGCCCCGACACATAGATTTCTCCGGTGATGCCCGGCGGTACCGGACGCAGCCCCGGTCCGAGGACGTAGGTGCGCAGATCACCGAGGGGAACCCCGATGTCGACGGAATCGGGAGTGGTGACCCGAGCTGCCGTGACATGCACGGTGGTCTCGGTGATGCCGTACATGTTGATCAGTTCGGTGTCACCAGGTGAGCCCGCGCCGAACCAGGAACGCAGAACGGCGGGATCGAGTGCCTCCCCGCCGAAGACGACGTAGCGCAGGCGAAGTCGCTCCCGCGCGCCCTCGGCGTCGAGTGCATCGACCAGATGGCCGAAGGCCGACGGTGTCTGGTTCAGCACGGTGACACCCTCGTCGACCAGTAGCGCCGCGAGGTCCGCGGGCGAGGTGACCACATCCTCCGGGACGGTGACGAGACGCCCGCCGTAGAGCAGGGCTCCCCACATCTCCCACACGGAGAAGTCGAAGGCATACGAGTGCAGCAGTGGCCAGCAGTCGTCGGCGGTGAAGGTGAACCACTCACGGGACGCCGCGAACAGGCGTATCACGTTGCGGTGCGGGATGGGAACTCCCTTGGGCACACCGGTGGAGCCGGACGTGTAGATGATGTACGCGATGTCGCCGGCGCGAACCGTGCTGTCCGGGAAGGGCGAGGGTTCGGTCTCGGTGACGTGGTGGTCGATGCGGGGGAGGTGGCCAAGCAGTTCGGTGGAGCCGATGGCCAGAGTCGGTTCGGCGTCTTCGAGGATGAAGCGGACGCGTTCTGCCGGTGACGAGGGATCGATGGGCAGGTAAGTCGCCCCGCACCGCAGGACAGCGAGGATCGCGACGATCAGTTCGGTGCCCCTCGGCAGGCTGACGGCCACCACGGTGCCGCGGCCGGCGCCTGCGTCCTGAAGTCGACGCGCGAGAATTCCGCTGCGGCGAGCGAGTTCCCGGTACGTCAGCTCGTTCACCGCCCGACGATCCGCGTGACGGCCCGCCTGCGCAAGGAAGGTTGAGGCGATCGTTTCGGCATCGGCATCGGCATCGGCCTGCTTACTCCGGTGCAGTCCGGCCGACCACTGCCACAGCGCCCACTCGTCGGCGGCGCAGAGGTCTACGGTCGCTACCGGCCCGGGCGCGGACGAGATTCGCTCGAGGTACTGCGCGAACCGGTGCAGGTGGACCCGCATCTCGTCTGCGCTGTACACCAGCGGATTTCCGGCCCATTCGAGGGTGAGGTACTCGCCTGCGCCGGTCACCGAGATCACCACGTCATCCACCGGCCCGGTGGCAACCTGATGGATCACACCGCGCGACGGACCGAAACGTAGTGCCGCGTCGAAGGGTTTGACGTTGACCACCGGCCCGCCGCCTGCACTCCGATGGGTGCTCCGGACCCGCTGGAATGGGCGTGCTTTCGTCAGCTCGGCCGTCGTCCTGGCGATCACGTCGGCGAAGGTGGGGTGCCCGCCGAGTGAGAGACGCAGCGGCACGACGTTCGTCGCGGTGACCGGCGACGCGAGTTCCACGCCTGTGCGTGCGAGCACCGGGACCCGGAGAGTCACCTCGTCGGCGCCGGTGTGGGCGGCGAGGTAGCCGGCGGCCGCAGCGTAGACCGCGTCCGCCCACGTGGCGCCGTGTGCGGAGGCGGAGTCGCGGAAACCGGTCGACACGTCCGGCCCGAGTGTGAGTGCGACGCGGTGCGGATCCGCAGTCGGGCGGCGGGTGCTGTCGGAGAAGGTGACGGAAGTGCTCGCTCGCGGCTGCGGTTCGGGTAGGGCGGAGTCGAGTTGCCGGGCCTGCTCGACGTGATCCCGCAGTGTGGGAAAACGGGCGGGCCGTGGATCGGTGCCCTGGTGGAAAGCGGTGTAGAGGGCGGCGACCCGGCGCGTGAGAAGCGAATAGCCGTACGCGTCGAGAAGAACGTGTGGGGCCCGCAGATACCAGAGGGCACCGGTGTCCACGCGGATGACGGCAGTGCGCACCAGCGGACCGGCCGAGAGGAGGTCGAGCGGTCGGCGGACATCCGCCCGCATCCACTCGAGGGCGGCGTCCCGGCTCAGCTCCAAGGTCTCGACCTCGGGACTGCGATCGTGCAGCTGCAGTACGTCGACGGGTTCGGCATCGGGCTCGGCGTCGAACCGAACCGACAGCACCTCGGCCTCGTCGATCACCGTGCGTACGGCCCTCGTCAGCGCCCCGATGTCCACGGTTCCGTCGATGTCGACGTACTCGGCTGTGGTGTAGGCCGATCCGGTCTCGTCGAGCTGATGCCCGGCCCACAACTCACATTGAGCAGCGGTTAGACACAGTGCTGTAGTGCCCTCCGCAGTTTCCGTGGCGGACGGCGACGATATCGAGAGGGACATCTGACGGTGCTCCTGGTATTTGTCGGCGTGGTATTCCGGCTTGCGACCTCTGCGGTGGTCAGCCGACTTCGAGGGGGGCGAGCGCGGATACCAGGGCGTCGGTGGTGAGTACCGAGCCGCATCGCTTGGACGCGTACGTCAATGCCATCAGATGCTCTTCGCGACTGAAATCCGCGGTCGCGTCGGAAACGAGGAAGGGTTGGACGTCCGACATGAAAGCCTCGGCCGCGCTGAGCATGCACCCCATGTGCGTGTAGACGCCGGTGACGATCAGCTGATCACGACCGTGGTGGCCCAGCAGCTGCCGGAGGTCGGTGCGCTGAAATGCCGAATACCGCCACTTTGTCACCTGGATGTCGCCGGCGCGTGGTGCCAGCGGTTCGATCACCTCTGTGTCGCGGCCCGACGAAAGTCCGGGTCCCCAGAAATCGGCGAGAATGCCACGTCGTGAGGGGTGTTGGTCGCCCGGTTGCATCGTGTAGACGACGGGAATCCCTGCAAGCGAGCAGGCTTCGCGGATCCGGATCATGTTGGCGAGCGCGGTCGACATCGGCTCCGAGTGCACGTCGTAGGCGTCGATGAAGTAGTTCTGCATGTCGTGGATGAGCAGTGCGGACCGTCGAGGGTCGAGACGCCAGGAGACTTTCGATTCGGGTACTTCGGAAACATCCGGAATCGGGTACGTCGCAATCGGCGGGATGGCCATGTATTCCCTCACTGTCGGTCGAGCCTTGGAAGAACCCCTCGGACATTCGGTTAGGCTAACCTTTGCTACATCGCTTGTGCAATCGGTACGTCCTGCGCTCGGGGAAGACCGGAGGAGGCGTCGCACAGTAAGGTGACACACCGGTGGGGGCCGGTCACGGGCCTCACGTGCCGGAGCCGCCGAGCCAGGAGAGACCGTTGACCAAGCTGCTGTTGTTGCTGCTGATCGTTGTCGTGATCGTCGGCGTCGTGCTGATTCTGCGGAGCCGGACAGGCAAGAAGTCTGCGCCCCCAGCCCGCGTCGATCCGCTCGCCGACTACCCCGAGGTATACGACCCGTACAAGATCGGTGTCGGCGACATCATCACGTACGCCGGCATCGACCACGTGGTGCGCGGCACGATCACCCTCGACGAAGAGGGATACATCTGGCACGAACACCTGCTCGACGGCTCGACCGGGCAACGGTGGCTGACCGTCGAGAACGATGAGGGCAACCTCGAGATGACGCTGTGGATGCGGCGTGAAGGCACCGGACTCGAGCCGAACGGTGACGTCATCCTCGACGACCGGGTGCACCGGCAGATCGAGCGCGGTACTGCCTCGTTCACCGCGGAAGGCACTACCGGGACGGCGCCCAGCGGCATCGTCGACTACGCGGACTACGAGACCGCCGACAAGACCGGACTGCTGTCGTTCGAGCGCTGGGCCCGGACGCAGTCGTGGGAGGTATCCACGGGCCGCGCCGTCACCCGCAGTGAACTCACCGTCATCCATTCGGGTCCACCGCAATGACGTTGCACATCCTGGACGTCGAGTCACGGGATGTGACGGCCCGCGCACTCGGTCTCGTCGTGAACGCCGAAATCCCGGTTCCGCTGGCACAACTCACCGTCGTGAACGGAAACGACTCCGTCGTCCTCGGTGTGCTCGGTGCGTCACACGCGGTCAGAGCCTCCCTCGGCGGGCACCACATCACCGAGCAGGTGTCGTGTGATGCGGTGCGGGCCGGCGGGCAGCCGCTGCCCGTGTCCGAGAGGGCGAGTGGATACCACTTCACGTCCGACACCCGGACGGTCGACCGCGTCCACCTCGAAGAGACCGCCGACTGGTTGCGCCGTCAGGCCACCGAGGCGGACGGGTGGATCTGCGGATCGTTCCCCGGCGACCCCACCGCGTTGACGGCCCTGACCGCACAGTCCGGGCACTCGGGCGGGTGGGCCTGGCAGACCTGGCACCTGTATCCGGGCGAGAAGGACGGGGTAATCGTGGAGACGCGAAGCAGGTGGCAGCCATGACACGCAACGCCAGGCGGGCGCTGATCGCCCCGCTCCTACTCGTGATGCTGGTGCTCACCGCCTGCGGCGGCAACATCCGCGACTTCATCGGAGACACGTACGCGCTCCAGAACACCTCCGGCGACGCCAGGACGTACACGTCCAAGGATCCCATCGGAACCACGGTGTCGAAAATTGTCAGCGAAGAAGCGCCGGCCGCCCGCAAAGCCGACGGTGGCAGCGAGTACCTGCGCTACGACGACGACATCGTCACCGTCAGCGGGGCCCCGGGCGGCGGCAGCCTCATCCGCGTCGAAGACATCGACGGCCGGTACCGAAGCGGTGGATTCGCCTACCTGGGGCCGGGATTCAACCCCGGCTCACCGGCCGGTGGCGCGGGCGGCAGTGGCGGATCCGGCGATGCCAAATGACCATCGACCTACAACTCGGGAGTAGTGCGTGAACATCACCTATACGGCCGCAGCCACCGAAATCGGCACCGTCGACGCCGGGCTCCTCGTAGTCGGCATGCTCGGAACCCTGGCGTACTTCGTGGTCGGGATCGCCGTCCTCGGGGTCGGCTTCCTGGTTCTCGACCTAGCCACGCCCGGCAACCTCCGGCACCAGGTGTACATCGACAAGAACCCGAATGCGGCCATCCTGCTCGCGTCCAACCACCTTGCTCTCACCGTCATCGTCGTCGCGGCCATCCTCACGAGCGACGACGGGTTCGCCCAGGGGCTCGCCGATTCCGCGGTCTACGGTCTGTTCGGGGTGCTCCTGCAGGTGATCGCGCTGCGTCTCATGAACCGCCTACTGCCGGGGCAGCTCGTCGAACTGGTCGGCAACCCGAAGATGTGTGGTGCCGCGTGGGCGGTCGGAACGTCGCTCTTCGCCATCGGGCTCGTCAACGCCGCCGCGCTCACCTGAACCGATGACTGCGGTGGCGGCACAGTCCGAGGCGAAGCGGGCGCTCGACGGACGTTCCCGCGTCCTCCTGCTCGCTGCGGTCGCTGCCTGCGCCGCCTGCGGTTTGATTTACGAACTGGCATTGCTCACCCTCTCGATCAGCCTCACCGGCGGCGGCATCACCCAGACCTCCCTGATCGTTGCCGGATTCGTGGCGGCCCTGGGTGTGGGCGCTCTCGCGGCCAAACCTCTGCTCACTCACGCCGCCGTGTCGTTCGTCGCCGTAGAGATCGTGCTGGGCCTCGCCGGAGGATTCAGCGCAGTCACGCTGTATGTGACGTTCACGTTCTTCGGTTCCAGCGCAGTGGTTCTCGTCCTCGCCACAGCGCTCATCGGTGTCCTGGTGGGCGCCGAAGTACCCCTGCTGATGACTCTGCTGCAGTCGGGGCGGAGCGACAACGACGCCGAAACGACGGGCAAGGTGCTGGCCGACCTGAACGCCGCCGACTACGCGGGCGCACTCGTCGGGGGATTGCTGTGGCCGTTCGTCCTACTTCCGATCGCCGGCATGATCCGCGGCGCCGCCATCACCGGGATCATCAATCTCGTGGCGGCTGCGGTCGTGGCGCTGATCCTGTTGAGGTGGCAGCTGAGCGTGCGCACCCGACTGCTCGCGGTGGTCGCGCTGCTCGTGGCGGCCGCAAGTATCGCCGTGTTGCTGGTGCGCGCCGACAATATCGAAACCACATCACGGCAACGGCTGTACACCGACCCGGTGGTGGCTGCCGAACGGTCGCAGTACCAGGAAATCGTCATCACCGAACGCGGCGGCGACGTGCGTCTGTTCCTCGACGGCGACCTCCAATTCTCGAGCGCTGACGAGCACCGCTACACCGAATCCCTCGTCTACCCGGCGATGGCCCGCAACCCGGAGAGGGTGCTGATCCTCGGCGGGGGTGACGGTCTCGCCGCCCGGGAGGTATTACGGATGAACGGCGTGCGAGAGATCGTGCAAGTAGAACTCGACCCCGCCGTGATCGAACTCGCCACCACCCGCCTCGCCGACCTCAACAAGGGTGCACTGCAGGATCCCCGCGTGCACGTGGTGATCGACGACGCCTTCCGGTGGCTGCGGGATCCACCCGTCACCGGCTTCGACGCCGTCATCGTCGATCTTCCGGATCCCGACACCCCGGCACTCGGACGCCTGTACTCCACCGAGTTCTACGGGCTCGCGACCCGTGCGCTCGAACCCGGCGGCCTGATGGTCGTGCAAGCGGGAAGCCCCTATTCGACACCGGACGCGTTCTGGCGGACCACGTCCACGGTCGCGTCGGCGGGCCTGAGTGTCACGCCGTACCACGTACTGGTGCCCAGCTTCGGCGACTGGGGGTTCGTCCTCGCCTCCCCGGAGTCCGAGGCGCCGTCGCTACGCCTCCCGCCGGACGCGCCCGAACTGCGCTTCCTCGACGGTCCCACTCTCGCGGCGTCCGCGGTCTTCTCCCGCGACCGACCCCCGCGCGAACTCGAGCCCTCCACGCTTGACAGGCCGCTCATCGTCGACGACATGCGTAGGGGTTACCAGCGCTGAGCGCTGCGGCTCCGCCGCCTGTGAGTACTTCTTAACTACTGATTGTTAATAAGTACTCACGGGCGCAGTTGGTTAATAGATATACTAAATGCGACGGTGGCAGGCAGTCGGCCCGCCACCCGGTCGCGATAGGGTTCCCTCATGACCGATGACGCTGCGCCGGTGCCTGTCGAGGTGCCCGAGCGCCTCGACTTCTGGTCGTTCATCGAGCTGGCCAATCGGCGTTTGAGCACCGATTACGGTTCGACGCACCAACTGGCGACGCAGGTTTTGCTCACGCTGAACCGAGCGTCCAATGTGGTGACCTACGACCTCGAGTCGTCGATCCACCGTCCGCGAGGGCTGTCGTGGTCGTCGTTCCGGCTGATGTTCGTCACCTGGCTGGCCGGGCCGATCGATGCGAAGAGTGCGGCCGAGCTCACCGGCATGAGTCGGGCTGCGGTCTCCAATCTCACGAAGTCCCTGGTCGGCGCCGGTCTGATGGAACGAACACCCGATGAGCGGGACGGCCGATCGGTGCAGCTGTCGCTCACCGAGCGCGGTCGCCGGGAGATCGGGGAGATTTATCGTGAGCAGAACGAGCGCGAACATGCGTGGGCAAGCGTGCTCACCGAACCTGAGCAGCGCATTCTCGTCATGCTGCTCGACAAGTTGATCACCAACCGTAGCCAGTTCGACGTTCGCGGACGCAACTAGATCCTTCTGGCGTCGTTATCGGCCTGTGCTTGCCATCACGCCCTCAAACTAGTTAATGTGTTTACTAAGCGACGACACATCGAGGAGGCCGATCATGGCGTTCTATCGGCAGGCGGGCAACATCCCGCCGAAGCGGCACACGCAGCACCGTGACGAGGACGGTCAGCTCTACTTCGAGGAATTGATGGGCGAGGAGGGTTTCTCCTCCGATTCGTCGTTGCTGTATCACCGGCACATTCCCTCGGCGATCGTCGACGCCACGGTGTGGGAGCTGCCGGATCAGACCACGACGCCCAACCATCCGCTCTCGCCGAGGCATCTGAAGCTTCACGACCTCTTCCCGGAGTCGGTTTGGGCAGGAACCGACGTCGTAACCGGACGTCGGTTAATCCTCGGCAACGGTGACGTGCGCATCTCGTATGTCGTCGCCGGCAAGGAATCGCCGCTCTACCGCAACGCTCTCGGCGACGAGATGGTATACGTCGAATCCGGCGCGGCCACACTGGAAACCGTTTTCGGTGCGCTCGAGGCGAAGCAGGGCGACTATGTCCTGATCCCGATGTCGACCACCCATCGGTGGATTCCGACCGGTCCGGACCCGTTGCGCGCCTACGCAATCGAGGCCAACAGTCACATTGTCCCGCCGAAGCGGTACCTGTCTCGGTTCGGGCAGCTACTCGAGCACGCACCATATTGTGAACGCGACCTCCATGGTCCGGGGGAGACGTTGCAGGCCGAGGGCACCGACGTCGAGGTGCTCGTCAAGCACCGCACCTCGCACGGCATCGTCGGCACCCGGATGGTGTACGCGAACCATCCGTTCGACGTGATCGGGTGGGACGGTTGCCTCTACCCGTATACCTTCAACATCTCCGACTACGAGCCCATCACCGGGCGCGTGCACCAGCCGCCGCCGGCGCATCAGGCGTTCGAGGGCAACAACTTCGTCATCTGTAACTTCGTGCCCCGCAAGGTCGACTACCACCCGTTGTCGATTCCGGTGCCGTATTACCACTCCAACGTGGACTCCGACGAAGTCATGTTCTACTGCGGCGGCGACTACGAGGCCCGCAAGGGTTCCGGCATCGGACAGGGTTCCATCTCCGTCCATCCCGGCGGGCATGCCCACGGTCCGCAACCCGGTGCCTACGAACGCAGCATCGGGGCCGAGTTCTTCGACGAACTCGCGGTCATGGTCGACACCTTCCGGCCCCTCGAACTCGGCGAAGGAGCGCTGGCGTGCGAGGACTCGGGCTACGCCTGGACCTGGGCGGGACGGGGGCCGGCGCAGTGACCGGCATTCCCGCGCTCTTCACTGGTCTGTGCGACGACGCCGCCCTGTTTCCCCCCGGCAATGCGCCCTTGCCCGATGCCATCCCCGCGCACACACGTCACCGGACATCACCGTACGCAGACCTGGTCGGCCCGTTCGTCTTTCCGGCCTCTCGGGTGAACGAACTCACCCCGGCCGAGCTCGACGTGAGTCTTACTCTGCCGGGCGGCCCGGCCACTCTGGAGGCCGCACTCACGCGCATTGCCGCGGTGGAGGGCGTCACGCCGGTTTCCCTCGAAATCGCGGTTCCGGCGGAGCAGTCGGCCGCGGACTTCATGACCGCGTTGCAGGTTCTCGAGACCTTGACGGCTGGACTCGATGTGTTCGTCGAGATTCCACGCGACGAGAGGCGTCCTGACGTGCTGGCCGCACTCGTGGGTACGTCGGTCTCGGCCAAGTTCCGTACCGGCGGTGTCGTTGCGGAGGCCTACCCGGACGAAGGTGAACTCGCCGCCGCCATCCACACCGTGGTTGCGACCGGGGTCCCTTTCAAAGCGACGGCCGGACTGCACCATGCCGTGCGAAACACGGATCCGGACACTGGGTTCGAACAGCACGGCTTCCTCAATGTGCTGCTCGCCACCCGGCACGCCCTCGGCGGTGCCACCGTCACCCAACTCGCCGCGACACTCGCCGAACGCGACGGCGCACTTCTCACGCAGGAGCTCGGTGACCTCTCCGACGACGTGGTCGACGCCGTGCGCTCCGCGTTCCGTTCCTTCGGAACCTGCAGCGTCCTCGAGCCGCTCGAAGACCTCGTCGGGCTGCAGCTCGTTCCGTCGTCCGTCCTCTCCACAGAACAGGGAACCTCCGCATGACCACGCTCGACATCCACGACGATTCGCTTTTCGGGATCGACAACCTGCCATACGGCGTGTTCTCGACGGCGGACTCGGCCCCACGGGTCGGAGTGCGGGTGGGGGATTCCGTCGTGGATCTCGCCGCCACACTCGGCGACGACGTCTTCGCGCAGCCGACCCTCAATGCCTTCATGGCGCAGGGCAGGGGCCGGTGGGTGGTGGTCCGACGGCAGATCACCGAACTGGTGCAGGGAGACGTCGACGCGGCTGCCGTGTTCGCGGTCGACGAGGTCACCATGCATCTGCCGGTGGATGTGGCGGACTACGTCGACTTCTACGCGTCCGAAAACCATGCCACCAACCTCGGACGGCTGTTCCGGCCCGACTCCGAGCCGCTGATGCCCAACTGGAAGCATCTGCCGGTCGGCTACCACGGTCGGTCGAGCACCGTCGTGGTGTCGGGCACCGACGTCATCCGGCCGTGTGGGCAACGCAAGGCCCCGGCTCAGGACGCCCCCGACTTCGGTCCGTCCCTCCGCCTCGATATCGAGGCGGAGATGGGCTTCCTTGTCGGCGTCCCGACGAAGCTGGGGGAGACCATCACACCGGATCAGTTCGCGCAGCACGTGTTCGGCGCCGTGGTGGTCAACGACTGGTCGGCCCGCGACATCCAGGCGTGGGAGTACGTGCCGCTCGGCCCGTTTCTCGGCAAGAGCTTCGCGACCTCCATCTCGCCGTGGGTGGTGCCGCTGCTCGCCCTCGAGGCCGCTCGCATCGACACCCCGACCCAGGATCCCGAGCCGCTACCGTACCTGCGCGGCGAGGAGAAGTGGGGCCTCGACATCGATCTGACCGTCGAGTGGAACGGGCACGTCGTGTCGCGGCCGCCGTACGCGCAGATGTACTGGTCGCCTGCGCAGATGCTCGCGCACACCACTGTCAACGGTGCCGTCGCGAGTACCGGTGACCTGTTCGCGTCGGGCACCATCTCGGGTCCCGAGAAGAATCAGCGCGGTGCGTTCATCGAACTCACCTGGGGTGGCAAGGAACCTGTCCAGGTCGGCGACGAGACCCGTACCTTCCTCGAGGACGGCGACGAGATCGTCATCTCCGCCACCGCGCCGGGCCCGAACGGCAGTCGCATCGGCTTCGGTGACGTCCGCGGTCGTATTCTGCCGGCAACACCACCTGTGCGTACTTCTTAACCGGGGAGGGTTAACAAGTACGCACAGGTGGTAGGCAGTAGGCATGACCCAGAACTTCGTGGACACCACCGTCGAGCCGGACACCGGCGTCGCGTTCCTCACCCTGAATCGGCCCGAACAACGCAACCCGCTGTCGTCCGAGGCGATGCGGGAGGTCACCGCGGCGCTTCGGAAACTGGGCGGCGACGACACCACCCGTGTCGTCGTCATCAGGGCGGAAGGACCGGTTTTCTCCGCGGGACACGACCTGAAGGAGATGATAGGTCGCACCCTCGAGGACGAGCAGGCCATCTTCGACACCTGCGTGGAAATGATGCAGACGGTTCAGGACATCCCGCAGCCGGTGATCGCGTCGGTGCAGGGCGCCGCTGTCGCGGCGGGCTGTCAGCTGGCCGCCTCGTGCGACCTCGTGGTGGCGTCGTCGGACGCCGTGTTCGGGACTCCGGGTGTGAAGATCGGACTGTTCTGCTCGACTCCGATGGTGGCGCTCAGCCGCGCGATCGGGCGGAAGCGGGCACTGCAGATGCTCCTCACCGGTGACACCATCGACGCGGCGACGGCCGCGGACTGGGGGCTGGTCAACAGCGTTGTCCCCGCCGCGAAGCTCGCGGACGAGACCACTGCCCTCGCCCGGAAAATCACGAAGGCCAGTCCACTGACGGTGAAAATCGGCAAGCAGGCCTTCTATCGGCAGATCGAATTGCCGCAGAATCAGGCGTACGAGGCCATGGCCGACACGATGGCGGCCAACGCCGTCACGTGTGACGCGCAGGAAGGCATGCAGGCGTTCGTGGAGAAGCGAGCACCGCAGTGGCAGGGGAAGTAGGTGTCGGCATGGTGAAACCTCTGCCGTCATAGTTGGACGTCCTATAACCTTCGGGCATGAGTCTGGATCCGCGTACCGATACCGTCGACGGAGTGCTCCGGCGCTCGGCCGCCAAGTTCCCCGACCGCACGGCTCTGCTCTTCGAGGAGCGCACGTGGACGTACCGCGAACTCGACGACGCGGTGAGCCGGGCCGCCGCGTACCTGCGGTCCCTCGGGCTTCGCACGGGGGAACGCGTCGCCGCGTACGGCACCAATTCGGATGCCTACGTCATCGGGTTCCTCGCCTGTGCGCGTGCCGGTCTGGTGCATGTACCCGTAAACTACGCACTGAAGGGTGACGAGCTGACCTACCTGGTGTCGCAGTCCGGCAGCAGTGCGGCACTGGTCGACCCGGCGCTGGCAGGAACATTCGACTCCGTCCGCGATGGGCTCGACCTGCGCCACGTCGTACCCCTGCGCGACGCCGAGGGTTCCCTGCTGTCCCACAGCAGTTCCGGTGACGTACCCGTCCTCGCGGAGCTGGTCGCTTCTACTGACCTGGCCCAATTGCTGTACACGTCGGGCACGACATCGAAGCCCAAGGGCGCCATGATGACTCATGGTGGTCTCGTGTGCGAGTACGTGTCTTCCGTGATCGCGCTCGCGCTGAACGACCGCGACAATCCGTTGATCTGCATGCCGCTCTATCACTCGGCGGGCATGCACGTCTTCATGTTGCCCTACCTGTCGGTGGGAGCTTCGGTGAATCTCATGCAGGCTCCGGACATCCCGGAGATTCTGCGGCGAATCGAGGCCGATCGCATCGGATCGCTGTTTCTGGCCCCGACGGTGTGGGTGCCGCTCGCCGGACATCCGGATCTGGAGACACGCGACCTGTCCTCGCTGAAGAAGGCACAGTACGGCGCGTCGATCATGCCGGTGACGGTGCTGAACCGGCTGCGTGAACGCTACCCTGACCTCGGTTTCTACAACTGTTTCGGCCAGTCCGAGATCGGTCCGCTGGCCACGGTGCTGCAACCGGAGGAGCACGAGGATCGGCCGTCGTCGTGCGGCAAGGCGGTGTTCTTCGTCGAGACGCGGGTGGTGGATCCGGACGGCAACGACGTCCCGGACGGCACCCCCGGTGAGATCCTCTACCGTTCACCCCAGCTGTGCCTGGGGTACTGGGACAACCCCGATGCCACCGCGGAGGCGTTCCGCGACGGCTGGTTTCACTCGGGTGACCTGGTCACGCGCGACGCGGGCGGCTATATCACCGTGGTCGACCGTATCAAGGACGTCATCAACACCGGCGGCATTCTCGTGGCCTCACGGGAGGTCGAGGACGCCGTCTATACGCATCCGGACGTGGCCGAGGTGGCCGTCATCGGGACGCCGGACGACAAATGGATCGAGGCGATCACCGCGGTGGTGGTGCTGCGGGAGAACGCGGCCGGAGTGACACCCGACGGGCTCATCGCGCACGTCAAGGAGCGCATCACGCCGTTCAAGGTGCCGAAGCAGGTGGTCTTCGTCGACGAACTGCCCCGCAATCAAAGCGGCAAGTTGCTCAAAAGGGAACTGCGAGCGACGCTCTGATCACCGCCTGGTCGACGCCCTCTCGACGAGTTCGACGGGAAGTTGCACCGACTCCACGTCGTGGCCGGCGATCAGTGACAGCAGGTGACGCACGCCTGTCGCCCCGATGAGACGGGCCGGCGATCGCACCGTCGTCAGCGGCACCGGTAGCTGGGCGACCACCGGAATGTCGTTGTAGCCGACCAGTGCGAGGTCGTCCGGTATGCGCAGACCGAGGTCGCGGGCGACACCCAGAACACCGATGGCGATGGTGTCGCTGACGGTGAAAATCGCGTCGGGACGCGCGTCGCGGTCGAGCAGGATGCCGGCGGCTTCGACGCCACCCGACACGTCGAAGTCCGAGCGGACGAGGCGGTCCGCGGGCAGTGTGATCCCGTCTTCGGCCAGCGCGTCGCGGAACCCTGCCACCCGGCCGCGGGAAGTGCTGGCGTGTTCGGGCCCCGCGATGACGGCGACGTCGGTGAAACCCCGATCGAGGAGGTGCCGGCCGGCGAGGTATCCGCCCCGGTGGTCGTCACCGGACACGAACGGCAGTCCGACGTCGGCATGCCGGTTGAGTTGGAGCATCGGCAGAGCACCCACCGACAGTGATTCGACGAACTCCTGTCCGGGGCTGTGCAGACTGCTGAGCAGTAGCCCGTCCACCTGCCTGCTGACGAGGAACTCGATGGCTTTGCGCTGGGCGTCGAGATCGTCCGGCGGGCTGGACAACAGGACCGAATATCCTGCGGCCGTAGCGGTCTCCTCGATGCCCTGGAACATGGTCGCGACCACGCCGTCGGTGAGCCGCGGCATGACGACACCGAGGGTGGTGGTCTTGCGCGTCCGCAGGCTGGCCGCCCACAGATTTGGTTGGTAGCCGAGTTCGACCGCCACCTCGCGGACTCGCAGAGCGGCCTCCGACCAGCCGTCCGCGGGTTCGGGCTGCCGGAGCACGCGGGACGCCGTCGACACGTGGACACCGGCGCGTTCCGCGATCTCTCGCAGGGTCGGCGGACGCCCGGAGGTGCGTGTCGGGCGGTCCGGCAGGTTCACAGGCAATCCTCGCGCTCGGGGGTGGGAGTACGGCCTGCCGCGTGGTTGACGGCGACCGGGAACGCGCCCTAGTCTACGTGACGAAATCGTTCGTGCAATCGTTCTCGCGAACGTTTGCACACCAGCCCCACCGGCCCCGTGGAGGAACCATGTCCGACCCGCAGTCCCTGTCCCAGCTCTTCGCTCTCGACTCCCTTCTCGACACCGAGGAGATCGCGATCCGCGACACTGTGCGCCGCTTCGCCGACGAGCGCATCCGCCCCCACATCGGGGAGTGGTTCGAGGCCGGGGCGCTGCCGGTGCGCGAGCTGGCAGAAGGCCTCGGTGAGCTCGGCGTGCTGGGTATGCACCTCGAGGGGTACGGCTGCGCCGGTATGAGCGCCACCGCCTACGGTCTGGCCTGCCTCGAACTCGAGGCCGTCGACTCCGGAATCCGGAGCCTGGTATCGGTGCAGGGCTCATTGGCGATGTACGCGATTCACCACTACGGCAGCGAGGACCAGAAGCAGGAGTGGCTGCCCCGCATGGCCGCCGGCCAGGCCATCGGTTGCTTCGGCCTCACCGAGCCCGACTTCGGCTCCAACCCCGCAGGGATGCGCACCAATGCCAAGCGGGACGGTGAGGACTGGATTCTCAATGGCACGAAGATGTGGATCACCAACGGGTCCGTCGCGGACGTCGCGGTCGTGTGGGCGCGCACCGACGACGGCATTCGCGGATTCGTCGTGCCCACCGATACCCCTGGCTTCTCGGCGCCGGAGATCAAGCACAAGATGTCGCTGCGGGCGTCCGTCACCTCGGAACTCGTGCTCGAGGACGTCCGGCTGCCCGCTTCTGCGATGCTGCCGGAGGCCAAGGGGCTGTCCGGTCCGCTCGGCTGCCTCAACGAGGCCCGGTTCGGCATCATTTTCGGTGCGATGGGTGCCGCCCGCGATTGCCTCGAGACCGCCATCTCCTACGCCCAGGACCGTCAGGTGTTCGACAAGTCGTTGGCCGGCTATCAGATCACCCAGGTGAAGATCGCGGACATGGCGCTCGAAGTCGGCAAGGGTCACCTGCTCGCTTACCATCTCGGACGTCTCAAGGACCGCGGCGAGGTCCGGCCCGAGCAGGTGAGCACCGGCAAGCTGAACAACGTCCGCGAGGCCATCGCGATCGCCCGCGAATGCCGCACCATTCTCGGTGCCAACGGAATCACGTTGGAGTACCCCGTTATTCGGCATGCCAACAACCTCGAGTCCGTACTCACCTACGAGGGCACGTCCGAGGTGCACCAACTCACCATCGGCAAGGCATTGACGGGCGAGGCCGCGTTCAGGTGAGCGGGTCGCTCGAGTCGGGTCTGCGTGCTTCGCTCGACGGTCTGCTGATCGCCGATTTCGGCCGGGTGCTGGCCGGACCGTATGCCACGATGCTCCTCGCCGATCTCGGCGCCGAGGTGGTGAAGGTCGAGCGTGCGGGTGTCGGGGACGACACCCGGCAGTGGGGGCCGCCGTGGGTGGGTGAGGAGTCGACCTACTTTCAATCGGTGAACCGCAACAAGCAGTCCGTCGCGTGGGACTTGCGTAATCCCACCGACGTTCAGCAGGCGCGGGAACTCGTCGCCCGAGCGGATGTCGTGGTGGAGAACTTCCTGCCCGGCACCATGGACCGGCTCGGTCTCGGCTACGACACGGTGCGGGATTCCAATCCCGATATCGTCTACTGCTCGGTGACGGGGTTCGGTGGGCACAACAACCTGCCCGGCTACGACCTGCTCATCCAGGCCGTCGGCGGGTTGATGAGCATCACCGGTCCGGAACCCGGCGTCCCGACCAAAGTCGGGGTGGCCGTCGTCGACGTCATTACCGGGCTGCACGCCGCGGTCGGGATCCTGGCTGCGTTGCGTCACCGTGACCGGAGCGGCGAGGGACAGCGGGTCGAGGTGAACCTGCTGTCGTCGTTGCTGTCCGCCCTCGTGAACCAGACGTCCGGGTATGTGGGCGCGGGTGTCGTTCCGCAGGCCATGGGCAACCGGCATCCCAGCATCGCACCGTACGAGGTCTTCGACACCGGCGACCGCCCGCTCGTGCTGGCGGTGGGCAATAATCGCCAATTCGCCTCTTTGGTAGAGGTTCTCGAAATTCCGCACCTCGCCGGCGACGAGCGGTACGCCACCAACATGCAACGGGTGGCGCACCGCGAACAATTGGTCCGGGACCTCACCGCGGCGCTGGCATCGGATTCCGCGGACGTATGGTTCGAGAAGCTGACCGCGCAGGGTGTCCCGTGCGGGCCGCTCAACGACATCGCCGATGCCCTCGCGCTGGCCGAGCGGCTCGGCTTGAATCCGGTGGTCGAGATTGACGATCCACGCCGGGACTCGCCCGTGCGGCAGGTGGCGAACCCGATCCGGCTCAGTGCCACCCCGGCGAGGTACCGCAGCGCGCCGCCGCTGCTGGGCGAGGACACCCCAGCTGTGAGTACTTCTTAACCCCCCGCGGTTAAGAAGTACTCACAGGGGGACTTTCTTAAGGGAGTGTTAGGAACCCCCGCGGACCCTTCCGAATGCCTGTGACCTGCCCCACTGTGGTGGGAACGGAGAGATTCAGGACATCGGAAGGAGTCCATGTGAGCACCGCGCAGACTGGTGAGCGCCGAGTGATCGGCAACGTCTTGAAAGGTTCGGTCGGCAATCTGATCGAGTGGTACGACTGGTACGTCTACGCGGCGTTCAGTGTGTACTTCGCGAAGGAGTTCTTCCCCGAGGGCGACACCACTGCCCAGTTGCTCTCGACAGCAGCTGTTTTCGCGGTCGGGTTCCTGATGCGGCCGATCGGCGGCTGGGTCATGGGGCGGTACGCCGACCGGCACGGCCGCCGCTCGGCGCTCACCTTGTCGGTGACCGTGATGGCGGCGGGCTCGCTCGTCATCGCGCTTACGCCCTCGTACGACAGCGTCGGACTGGTGGCTCCGGTGCTCCTCGTGCTCGCCCGCATGCTCCAGGGACTGTCGGTCGGCGGTGAATACGCCACCAGCGCCACCTACCTCGCCGAGGTCGCCTCACCGGGTCGGCGCGGCTTCTATTCGAGTTTCCAGTACGTCACCCTCGTCGCCGGACAGCTGTTTGCGCTGGGTGTGCAGATTATCCTGCAACTGCTGTTGCCTGCCGAGGCCATGCAGTCGTGGGGCTGGCGAATTCCGTTCGTCATCGGTGCGGCAGGTGCCGTCGCGGTGATGTGGCTGCGTCGCACGATGGACGAGTCCGAGGCTTTCACCGACGAGGTGGAGTCGAAGCGTGACACAGACACCCCGGACGACGGGCCGAAGGAAGGTTCGCTCCGGATGCTGCTGCAGTACCCACGCGAGTGCCTGCTGGTGTGTGCCCTCACACTCGGTGGCTGTGTGGCGTTCTACACGTACACCACGTACATGCAGAAGTTCATGATCAACACCTCCGGCATCTCCAAGGACACGGTCGCGTGGATCAATTTCGCGGCTCTGTTGGTCTTCATCGTGCTGCAGCCGCTCGGCGGAGCCCTGTCGGACCGCATCGGCCGCCGCAAGCTGCTCATCTTCTTCGGTGTCGGTGGAACCCTGCTGACGGTCCCGCTCATGACCGTGCTGGGAAACACGTCGAATCCGCTGGTTGCCTTCGGGCTGATGATGCTGGGACTCACCGTCGTCACCGGATACACGTCGGTCAACGCGATCGTGAAGACCGAGCTCTTCCCGACCAAGGTCCGCGCGCTCGGAGTCGGACTGCCGTACGCCCTCACGCTGGCGATCTTCGGCGGCACGGTCGAGACCGTCGCCCTCGCCCTGAAACGGGCCGGTCACGAATCGCTCTTCTTCTACTATGTGACCGGATGCATCGCGATCTCGCTCGTCGTCTACGTCTTCATGCGGGAGACGTCGGAAGGTTCGCCGCTCGACCGGGCGAGCAGCCGGGCCGACAGCCCGGACGACGATGTCGAGCTGGTCGACTCGCGGGGCTGATCGAAGGGAACGGACAATGCAGATCGCGGTTGTCGAGGACGACGACGGAGTCGGCGACGCACTCGTGGAGGCGCTGGCGAACCACGGCCACGACACGGTGCGCATGCGACGCGGATCCGATCTCCTCCTCGGCCATCGCGGTATGGACGCGGTGATTCTCGATCTCGGTCTCCCCGATGCGGACGGCCTGCAGGTGCTTCGGCAGCTGCGGGCCGTCAGCGAGGTTCCGGTCGTCATCCTCACCGCCCGCGACGACGAGCGTTCGGTGGTCCGCGGGTTGCGCGGCGGGGCGGATGACTACCTCGTCAAACCGGCGCGTCTCGCGGAGTTACTGGCCAGGCTCGACGTGGTGACCCAGCGCCGCCGAGCAGCAGAACGGCCGGCCTCGCAGCAGATCACCGAAGGCGACGTGGTGGTCGATCTGATCTCTCGCGAAGTGGAGGTCGCAGGCGAACCGATCGCGCTGACGACCAAAGAGTTCGAGCTTCTCGAGGTCCTCGTCACCCGTCCCGGCGCCGCCGTGAGCCGCCAGCAGCTGATGGACGCCGTGTGGGGCGATGCCTATGTGGCGATCTCGCGCACCCTCGACGTGCACATGACCGGACTGCGAGCGAAACTGGCTCGGCCCGGCCTCATTTCGACTATCCGCGGGTACGGCTACCGCTGGGGTACCTGACGTGCGGCGACGGGTGCTCGCCGTCCTGCTGGTGTTCGCCGCCCTCGCGGTGGTGGCGTTCGCGGTCCCCCTCGCTCTGGCCACCGGTGCCGGGAGAACGCAGGCCCTCCGGCTGAGCCGGGAAGCGGATGCGACACACTTCGCCAGCCTCGCCGGACAGATGCAGGCCCCCGGCAGCGCTGCGTTGTTGCGGGAGGAAGTGGCGCGCTACCACGAGTTGTACGACGAGGGCGTTCTCATCGTGGACGCTCGGGGCGGTGTCCGCGCCGGAGCCGGACTGTCACCGGCCGACCCGGGCGTGGGCGAGGCGATCACCGCCGGACTCCGAAATCAAAAGAAGGGCATCGGCGGTTCGCTGACACCGTGGTCGGCGGACCGTGTCCTCTCGGCCGTCCCCGTCGGCACCGGAGCGCAGGTCGACGGCGCCGTCGTCCTCGAGGTGTCCACCCGAGCGGCGCGCGAGTCGATCCGGACGTCGTGGCTGGTGATCACCGCCGGGGCGCTCGCGGCGCTGGTGGCGGTGACCGCAGTGGCCATCGCGCTGTCCCGGTGGACCGTTCGTCCACTCGGCGCACTGACGGCCCGCGTCGGTGCTCTCGCGGACGCCGTCCCGTCGCCGAAGCCGTGGGCCCGTCGCACTGCCGGCAACTCCGCGGACCGCTACACCGGACCGCCGGAGGTGCAGGAACTTGCGCGGGCCTTCGACGCCATGGCGGGCGCCGTTCAGGCTTCCGCCCACGCGCAGCGCCGACTCATCGCCGATACCGCGCATCAACTTCGGAACCCCCTGGCGGCATTACATATACGATTGGACTCCCTCGCCCCGCACATCCGCGAGGCGGGGGCGGAAACCTATCGCCGGACGAGTATGGAAGTGGACCGCCTCGGCGGAATCCTCGACGGACTGCTGGCATTGGCAGTCGCCGAGTCACCCGCCGAGCCGTCGCACAGCGGCTGCGACGTCGGCGCAGTGGTCGCCGACCGGCTCGACGCGTGGGCGGAGGCGCTGGCGGAGTCCGGGATGGTCGCGACCTCGGGCGGAACCGACGAGCCCTTGTTCGCCGACTTCCGGTCCAGTCAGCTCGCTCAGATCCTCGACGTGCTGCTCAGCAACGCGCACACCTACGCGGGTACCGGGTCGACAGTGCGAATCGATACCCGGAAGACGGAGTCCGGCATCCGTATCCGGGTGAGCGATGACGGCGTCGGGGTGTCCGAAGACGAGGTCGACAAGCTGTCCTCGCGCTTCTTTCGCGGGTCCGGATCCGGCCGGCCAGGCACCGGTCTGGGGTTGTCCATCGCCACCGCTCTCGCTGACAACGGTGGTGGTTCCCTCACGGTGGCGGCCGCACAGCCGCACGGTCTCGAGGTAACCGTGACGCTGCCGGAATCGCCCGACGGTACCGGGGAGGCGTTGTGATCTCCCGGCGCGAACTGTTCCGCGCTCTCGCGGCCACCGCAGTGGCCGCGGCGGCCGGGTCGGGCGCCGCCTGTTCCGGTGGCACCCGTGAACAGCTGCGACTCGCTGCCGGTGAGGAAGGCGGATTCTTCTGGGAGTTCGCACAGCTGACCGCTGCTGCCGCGGAGCGCGCCGACCTGGGTGTGACGATCGTCCCGCTGCGGACTGCTGGGTCCGTCGACAACCTCGCGGCGCTGGCGTCCGGGGAAGCAGAGCTCGCCCTGAGCCTCGCCGACGCCGCCGTGACGGCCATGGACACTGCCGCGGTGACGGCCGAGGATCCCGCCGCCGACTTCACCGCCATCGGCAAGGTGTACGAGAACTACATGCAACTCGCGGTGCGCGCCGATTCCCAAATCAAGAACACGTCCCAACTTGCCGGAGCACGAGTAAGTCTGGGAGCGCGAGGATCAGGAGCAGAACTCACCGCGGAACGAATTCTGGAGGTGCTGGGCCTCGGCCACCCAGGCGACGTCACACGCCTGCACCTGTCGATGACGGATGCAGGCCACGCTCTGCGCGAAGGCAGCGTCGACGCCGTCCTATGGGCGGGCGGAGTGCCCACACCATCGTTCGCGAACCTGGGTATCGCGCTGCGACTCCTCGATCTGTCCGCTGAACTCGAGTTGCTGCGACAGCGGTTCGGCCCCCGCTACGAGTCCGTGCTCATTCCGCCTGGTACGTACGGGAGTCAGACACCGGTCGCGACAATCGGTTTGGCCAACCTTCTCCTCGCCGGCCCCACGGTGACCGACAACGCTGCCGGTGCACTCGTGGAAGTGCTGATCGACCATGCCGCAGAACTGGTGCCGGAACAGGCGACGGGCAGCCAGTTCCTCGATCGGCAGTCGTTGATCGTCACCGCCGGAGTGCCGTTGCACCCCGGCGCGGCTGCGGCATACCGGCGGCACCACGGCTGAGGCGCTTCGCGCTCGTGCGCCCTTTTGGTAGTGGGAGCAACCAGAAAGGCGCACGGGCGCCGAAGGCGCCTCGCTACAACCCCAAATCCTTCGCGATGATCGTCTTCATGACTTCGCTGGTGCCGCCGTAGATGCGGGATACCCGGGTGTCGGCGTAGAGGCGCGCGATGGGGTACTCGAGGACGTAACCGTATCCGCCGTGCAGCTGCAGGCACTTGTCGATCACCCGGCCCGCGGCCTCGGTGCAGAAAAGTTTGACCTTCGCCGCGTCCGGCACGGACAGTTCGCCGGCGTCGTGGAGTTCGAGTGCGCGGTCGGCCATCAACTGGATTGCTTCGACCTCGGTGGCGCACTCGGCGAGCACGAACTTGGTGTTCTGGAATGCTGCCACCGGTTTTCCGAAGACGTTGCGTTCCTTGACGTAGGCGAGGGCGTGTTGCAACGCGGCCGCGGCGGTGGCCGACGCGCCGAGCGCGATGGTCAGCCGCTCCTGCGCCAGGTTGTGGGTGAGGTAGCTGAATCCGGCACCCTCCTCACCGAGCCGATCCTCGACCGGAACCTTGACGTCCGTGAACGACAACTCGGCGGTATCGGACGCCTTGAGGCCGATCTTCTCGATCTTCCGTCCCACCGCGAAACCCTCGGCGGAGGTGTCGACCACGAGAATGGACAGCCCCGCCCGACGGTTCTCTTGCGTGCTGGGAGCGGTGCGGCACACCACGAGGATGCGGTCGGCGAGCGCGCCGCCGGTGATGAACGTCTTGGCGCCGTTCAACACGTAATGGCTGCCGTCCTCGGACAGCTTCGCCGAAGTCGCGATGTTGGCGAGGTCGGAGCCGGTACCGGGTTCGGTCATCGCGATGGCGAACATGATGTCGCCGGAAGCGAATCCCGGGAGCCAGCGCTGCTTCTGCTCATCGTTCGCGTATTCGAGCAGGTACGGCAGGATCAGATTGGTGTGCACCGAGAAGCTGCCGAACGTGACACCGGCCGCCGCCGTCTCCTCACCGACCACCGCGGAGAACTTGAAACTCTTCTCGCCGCCCCCGCCGTACTCCTCCGGCACCTGGATGCCCAGCACACCGAGCTCGCCGAGCCGACGATAGAAATCACGCGGGGGATGTCCCTGTACCTCCCAATCATGGTGGACGGGAGCCACTTCCTTGGCGATGAAGTCGCGGATCGTCTTCCGGAACGCCTCGTGATCTTCATTGAACACCGTACGCTGCACGGATCTCTCCTTCGATTTACAGTGCGTAACTACGCAGTACGCCCTTGCTGATGATCGTCTTCTGAATCTCGCTGGTGCCTTCGCCGATGAGCAGGAACGGTGCCTCACGCA
This sequence comes from Rhodococcus sp. NPDC019647, assembly GCF_044389235.1. Lineage (NCBI taxonomy): Bacteria > Bacillati > Actinomycetota > Actinomycetes > Mycobacteriales > Nocardiaceae > Rhodococcus > Rhodococcus sp. NPDC019647. The sequence continues at coordinate 58,410 of NZ_JBIRXS010000006.1, forward strand.
TGAGCCGCTCGATCTCGTACTCCTTCGAGTAACCGTAACCGCCGTGGATACGGAAGCTGGCCTGGGTGACCTCCGAGCAGTACTCGCTGGTGAGGTACTTGGCCATGCCTGCGGCCACGTCGTTGCGTTCGCCGGAGTCCTTCAGTCGTGCCGCGTTGACCATCATCAGATGTGCCGCTTCGACCTTCGTCGCCATCTCGGCGAGGCTGAACGCGATCGCCTGATGCTGCGCGATCGGCTTACCGAACGTACTGCGCTGCTGCGCATATCGAGCCGCCAGCTCGAACGCGCGGATCGCCACACCGCACGCGCGCGCGGACACGTTGACCCGTCCGACCTCGATCCCGTCCATCATCTGGAAGAAGCCTCGACCCGGTGTGCCACCGAGGATGTCATCGGCCGCGGCGGTGTAGTTGTCGAACAGGAGCTCGGTGGTGTCGATGCCCTTGTACCCCATTTTGTCGATCTTCCCGGGGATGGTGATGCCCGGGATGACCTCACCGAATCCGGCGGGCTTCTCGATGAGGAATGCGGTGAGATTGTCGTGCTTCTTGGCGGCACCTTCCTCGGTGCGAACCAGGGCGGCGACGAGGGTGGAGCTGCCACCGTTGGTCAGCCACATCTTCTGGCCGTTGATGACGTAGTTTCCGTCGGCGCCGCGCTTGGCCTTGGTGCGGATGGCGGCGACGTCGGAGCCGAGTTCCGGCTCGGACATCGAGAAGGCCCCGCGAACCTCACCTGTGGCCATCCGGGGCAGGTAGTGCTCCTTCTGGGCATCGGTGCCGTGCTGACGCAGCATGTAGGCGACGATGAAGTGAGTGTTGATCACCCCGGAGACGCTCATCCAGCCCCGCGCGAGTTCCTCGACGCACAGTGCATAGGTGAGGAGGGATTCGCCGAGGCCGCCGTACTCCTCCGGGATCATCAGCCCGAACAGGCCCATGTCGCGCATCTTGTCGACGATGGCCTGCGGGTAGGTGTCGGAATGCTCGAGTTCCTGTGCGACGGGGATGACGTCGCGATCGACGAAGGTTCGCACGGTGTCGATGATCTCGGTCTGGAACTCGGTGAGGCCGAGAGTCTGGGCGAGGCGGCTCATGGGGGTCCTTCGAATACGAGTTGTACCGAGCAGGGGAGTGCGGAACCGGGGGCGCGGACGAGCGCCTCGGGAGCCGCGAGGTCGGATTTCAGCTTGCCCGACTTCCCGTGGAGCGGCTAGAGGCCTTCGGCTATCGGTCGGATAGCGCACTCCAATGCTTCTTGCATCTGCCTGTGACCTGCGGGGGCCCTGACCCATAGGTAGGGGCAGCCGGTGCGTTCGCCGAGTGCGTATTGATCGGGTGGGCCCGCATCCGTTGAATGGGCTTGACGCTGTGACCTGCACCACCCATTCTCCGAAGGGATCACCAGGTGACCCACTCCACCGCCACCCTCGACGCACCCGTCGAGATCGGCTCCGAGTCCCGCCGCCGTGCGTGGGGCTTGACCGCCCTCCTCGTGTTGCTCTACGTCGTCAACTATGCCGACAAGGCCGTACTCGGCATCATCGCTCAACCCCTCGCCCAGGAGCTGGGACTGAGCTCCTCCCAGATCGGTCTGGTCGGGAGCTTGTTCTTCCTGACCTTCACGGTCGGCGGATTCTTCGCAGGCGTGCTCAACCGATGGATGTCCCTGCGGTGGGCGCTCGTGCTACTCGCGCTGGCCTGGTCGGTGGCCATGCTGCCGCTCGTCGTCGCCGCAAGCTTCGTGGTGTTACTCGGCAGCCGACTACTCCTCGGCCTCGCCGAGGGCCCGAGCTCGGCGCTGCTGCACACCGGGGCGTACTCCTGGCACGCGCCCGCAAAACGCGGACTGCCCAGCGCGTTGCTGGCCGGCGCGGCATCCATCGCGAAGATCGCCGTCGCTCCGGCACTCGCATTCGTCACCGTCACCTTCGGCTGGCGCTACGCCCTGATCGCGCTGTCGGTGATCGGAGTCGTGTGGTGTGCCGTCTGGCTGACCGCGTGGTCCGAGGGTCCCTACATTCGCAGCGGCAAGAGCGCGACCACCGATGCCGACGGTGACGCCGGTGAGCCCGCCGTACCGTGGAGTCGTATCTTCCGGACACGCACGTTCATCAGCGGCGCCCTCCTCGTCATGAGCGTGTATGCACTGGTCGCAGTGGTGCTCACCTGGCTGCCCTCGTACTTCGAGGTGGGCCTCGGCTACAGCCGCCTGCAGGCCGGATCGATGTTCGCCTTCCCGAGCATCGCGGGACTGATCCTGATGCTCCTCACCTCCGTGATCGGCGACCGCCTCCTGGTGCGCGGCTCGACGTCCCGGATCGTGCGGATCATCGTGCCGGCCGTCGGGGTGCTCATCTGCGGCGCGATCCTGCTTGCCCTGCCGTCCATCGACACCCCCGCTCTGGCAGTACTCGTGGTGTCGGTCGGGTACGGTTTCGCCGCCTCGGTGTTCCCGCTGCTCAACTCCGCGATCTCCGAAATCTGCCCGCCGCGTCAGACGGCCGGCACGCTCGGGGTGTTCCTCGCGATCATGGCGGTCGGCGGCCTCGTCGCCCCATATGCGACCGGCCTGATCGTCGACGCCGCCAGTTCGCCCGCCGCGGGCTACGCGACCGCGTTCCAAGCGCTCGGTCTGGTCGCCGCGGTGTGTGCCGTCCTCGCGTTGATCCTGGCCAACCCGGAACGCGACAAGAAATTGGTTCGAGGCGACAGTGTGAGGAGCACACGATGAATGACGCAGTAATTATCGACGCAGTCCGCACACCGATCGGCCGGCGCGGAGGGTCCCTTTCGGATATTCATCCGGCCGATGTGTCGGCCCACGTGCTCGAAGCCCTCGTTGCCCGTACCGGTCTCTCCACGGACGAGGTCGGCGACGTCATCTGGGGTTGCGTCAGCCAGGCAGGCGAGCAGGCGGGCAACGTCGCCCGGACCGCGGTGCTCGCCGCCGGCTGGCCCGAGAAGGTGCCCGGCACCACGCTCACCCGGGCGTGTGGATCGAGCCAGCAGGCGGTGAGCTTCGCCGCCGCGACCGTGATCGCCGGCCACGAGGACATCGTCGTCGCCGGCGGTGTCGAATCGATGAGCCGCGTTCCGATGGGCAGTGCCAGCAAGAACGGCGAGCACTTCCCCGCAACCGTTCTCGACCGGTACGGCGTCGACGGCTTCAGCCAGGGCACCGGTGCAGAAATGGTGGCAGCGAAATGGGGATTGACTCGTCGGGTGCTCGACGAATACGCCCTTCGCTCTCACGAACTCGCGGCGCGTGCCGCCGACCGCGGCGCCTTCGACGGGCAACTCGCACCGATACCCGGCGTGCTCGAGGGAGATGAGGGAATCCGCCGCGGTGGTTCGCTCGAGTCCCTCGCGAAGCTGAAGACCGTGTTCAAGGACGACGGCGTGATCCACGCGGGCAACTCTTCGCAGATCTCCGACGGCGCGGGGGCGTTGTTGATCACCACGAGCGACAAGGCTGCGCAGCTGGGACTGCGTCCGATGGCCCGGATACACACCAGCGCGGTGGTCGGTGACGACCCCGTCATCATGCTCACCGGTCCGATTGCGGCCACGGACAAAGCCCTCTCGCGGGCAGGACTGACCATCGAGGACATCGGCGCGTTCGAGGTCAACGAGGCCTTCGCTCCGGTTCCGCTGGCCTGGCAGGCGGAGACCGGTGCCGCCATGGACCGGCTGAACCCGGTCGGCGGCGCCATTGCCGTCGGCCACCCGCTCGGTGGATCGGGGGCGATCCTGATGACCCGACTGGTGCATCACATGCGCGACAACGGCATCCGATACGGCCTCCAGACCATGTGTGAGGCAGGCGGACTCGCCAACGCCACCATTCTCGAACTTCTCTGAACCACCACTTTTCCGAAGGGACCCCACAGGCAATGGAACTCAAAGGCATCTCCACCGCGGTGACCGGCGGCGCGTCGGGACTCGGACTCGCCACCGCCCGTCGACTGGTGGACGCCGGGGCTCAGGTGACGCTCATCGACCTTCCCCACTCCGAGGGTGCGGCGGCGGCGAAAGAACTCGGCAGCGCAGCGCAGTTCGCGGCGGCCGACATCACCGACCCCGAACAGTTCGCGGCGGCCCTCGATGTCGCCGACGAACGAGGCGGACTGCGCGGCATCGTGCACTGCGCCGGCGCGGGACGACGAATGCGGATCCTGGACAACGACGGCAAGGCCGGTTCACTCGAGGATTTCGAGTTCGTGATTCGCCTCAACCTCGTCGGCTCCTTCAACGCTCTGCGGTTGGGAGCGGAACGAATCGCCCGCCACGACGAGATCGACGGCGAACGCGGCGCGATCGTGCTGACCGCCTCCGTGGCGGCTTTCGAAGGTCAGATCGGCCAGATCAACTACACGGCGTCGAAGGCCGGCATCGTCGGAATGACCGTCACGGCGGCGCGGGATCTGGCCAGCCGAAACATCCGGGTGTGCACCATCGCCCCGGGAATCATGGACACCCCACTCCTGGCGCGACTGCGCGAAGACGTGCGGACGTCACTCGAGAAATCCGTACCCAGCCCGTCGCGGCTGGGCAAGCCAGGTGAGTTCGGGCAACTCGCCTGCTCCATCCTCGAGAACGGCTACCTCAACGGTGAGACCATCCGCCTCGACGGTGCCATCCGCATGGCACCCCGCTGACCAGTGAGGACCCACGTGAACAAGCCGGTACTGCACTACCCGGATCTGACCATGGCGGCCTTTCCGCCCAGCATGGCGGCCCTGTACGGAGACCGGGCCGCGGTGGTCGACGGCGACACGGTGTGTACCTACCGTGAGCTCGACCAGCGGTCGGGTGCATTCGCGTCCGCGCTGCGGGACGCGGGTGTGACCGAACGTGACGTGGTGCTCCTGCACCTCGGCAACTGCATCGAGTTCGTGGTCGCGTACTACGGCGCCCTGCGAGCCGGCGCAACCGTCACCCTGGTCAACCCGCTGCAACCCGTGCCGGGACTCCGCACACAGATTGTGGACACGGGTGCGGTCGCGGCCGTGACCCAGCCCGGGCAACTGGACAACCTCACCGCGGCTGCCGACGGCACCACCGTCCGCACGATCGTGGTGGCGGGACTGCCCGCCGGGCGAGGTCGCGGACAGTTCGGATTCGACGAGTTCGTCCGCGGGTACGCGGCCGCACCGTTCCCTTCGAAGGTGACCGGAGACGACGTGGCCCACCTCGCCTACACGGGCGGCACCACCGGCCTGTCGAAAGGTGTTCGGGTACTGCACCGCAACGTCCTCGCCAACGTGATCCAGATGGTCGCCTGGCGAGCGGGACACGCGGTGCGCGCCACCGCTGACGGTGGGATCGAGTTGCGACCCCTCGAGGAACTGGGGGATCGCGGTGTCGAACCCGGCGTCGGGGCGACGGTCGTCGTGTCGCCGCTGTTCCATGCCCACGCCCTGATCAACATGTCGTTCCTGCTGCTCTGCGGGGCGACTCAGGTGTTCGCCGGCCGGTTCGAACCCGGCAGGATGCTGGAACTGATCGAGAAGCACCGTGCCACCTACATCACGGGAAGCCCGGCAATGTGGCATGCGGTCGCCACTCATCCCGACGCGGCGACCCGGAACACCGATTCGGTGCGTGTCGTCTCCTCCGGTGCGGCCCCGATCGACCACGTCACACTCGAGGCGCTCGGCCGCGCGTTCCCCTCGGCGACAGTGGTCGAAGGGTACGGGTTGACCGAAGGCACCTGTCTCGTCGCGTCCGCGCCGCTGACCGGAGCCGACGCATACAAGCTCGGGAGTGTGGGTCTGCCGGTGTTCGACACCGAAGTGCAGATCCGTGCAGCCGACGATTCCGGGGCCGTACTCGACGCCCACACCCGCGGCAAGCTGTGGGTCCGCGGCCCGCAGGTCACCGACGGTTACCTGAATCAGCCCGAGATCACCGCTCAGCAATACGTCGACGGCTGGCTCGATACCGGTGACATCGCATACGTCGACGAGGACGGTTACCTGTTCATCTGCGACCGCACCAAGGACATGCTGATCTACAAGGGCTACAACGTGTATCCGCGTGAGCTCGAGGAGATTTTGGTCTCGCACCCGGACGTCTCCTCCGCTGCCGTCGTCGGCAGAGAGGCCGGCAGCGTCGGTCAGGAGCCGGTGGCGTTCGTCGTCCCGATGCCGGGGGCGACGGTCGATCCGGATGCCGTGTCGGCGTTCGTAGCCGAGCGGGTGCTGCCGTACAAGAAGGTGCGTGACGTGGTGGTGGTCGAACAGTTGCCGACGTCGGCGGCGGGAAAGATCCTCAAAACGACTCTGCGGAAGATGCTCGAGGTCGCAGCCACCTAGAGGACCACGAAGCAACCGGCCCCCACCCGCTCTCGGCGGTGGGGGCCGGTTGTTTCCTTCAGCGTTGCGCGCGCTTGACCAGGCCTCGCCCGATGATGAGCCGCTGGATCTCGCTGGTGCCCTCGTAGAGGCGCAGGAGACGGACGTCACGGTAGATGCGTTCGACGGGGACGTCCCGCATGTACCCGGTGCCACCGTGGATCTGCACCGCCAGGTCGGCGACCTTACCCACCATTTCCGTGCAGAAAAGCTTGGCGACCGACGGCGCGATGCGCCGGTCCTCACCGGACACCCACGCCCGGGCGGCGTCCCGGACGAGTGCCCGCCCCGCCATCACACCGGTCTGCTGATCGGCGATCATGGCCTGCACCAGCTGAAAGTCACCGATCGCGCTGCCGCCCTGAGTAGCGGTGGCGGCGTACGCCACCGACTCGTCGAGTGCGCGCTGGGCCGCACCCACCGACAGCGCGGCGATGTGCACCCGGCCGCGCGCCAGCGACGTCATCGCGGCACGGTAACCGACGTCCTCGCTTCCCCCGACGAGAGCGGAATCAGGCACGCGCACATCGGTGAAATGCACGTCCGCGGTCCAGGCGCCTTCCTGGCCCATCTTGCGGTCCTTCGCGCCTACCTGCACTCCGTCGGCGTCGGCGGGAACGAGGAACACCGCGATGCCGGTGCCGTCCGCGTCTGCGGGGCGGGTGCGGGCGAACACGACGAACAGGTCCGCGAGTGGTGCATTAGTGATGAACCGCTTCTCGCCGTTGATTATCCAGCCGCCGCCGGTCCGCGTCGCCTTGGTGCGCAGTCCCGCGGGGTCCGAGCCCGCGCCCGGTTCGGTGAGCGCGAACGACGCCACCACCTCGCCCGACGCGATGCGCTCGAGCCACGTCTCTTTCTGCTCGTCCGTGCCGAACGCCACCAGTACCTGCCCGGCGATGCCGTTGTTGGTACCGAACATGGAGCGCAGGGACAGCGACGTGTAACCGAACTCCATCGCCAATTCCACATCCTGCGTCAGGTCCAAGCCGAGTCCGCCCCACTCCTGCGGGATCGCGTATCCGAACAGCCCCATCGCTTTGGCGGCCTCGCGGATGTCCTCGGGGATCGCGTCGGCATCCATGATCTCCTGCTCGCGGGGAACCACAGCGGAGCGAACGAAACTGCGCGTCTGGGCGAGGATGTCCTGAAAATCGTCGTCGCCGACCTGAGATGTGGTCATGGAATCACCGGCCTGCAAAGTTGTCATGAAGTCACTGTCGGATGGTAGTCGCCACATGTCCAATACGAATCGGACCACGCCGCCATAGGAGATCCCGATGATTCCGACCCGTTCAGGAGGGTTCTGCGCCGATATATTCGGCTGGTGCCGGAACCCCCGAGTGGCGGGAGGGCACTCGTCATGTCGAAAGGACTTCCATGGAACTGCTCGCCAACCGCACCGCCGTCGTCACCGGAGGCGCCCAGGGTATCGGCTTCGAAATTGCCCGGACCTTCGTCGAGGCCGGCGCCCGCGTGGTGATCGGTGACCTCGACCTCGACGCCGCCACGGCAGCGGCCGACAAGCTCGGTGGCGCGGACGTCGCCCACGCCGTCCGGTGCAACGTGGTGCACGCCGAGCAGGTCGACGAGATGCTGGGCGCAGCCGTCCAACGCTTCGGCTCGCTCGACGTGATGGTCAACAACGCCGGGATCACCCGCGACGCGACCATGCGCACCATGACCGAAAACGACTTCGACCTGGTCATCGACGTGCACCTGAAGGGCACCTGGAACGGGACGCGCAAGGCGGCCGCCATCATGCGGGAGGCCAAGCGCGGCGCCATCGTCAACATCTCCTCACTGTCCGGCAAGGTCGGCATGGTGGGGCAGACGAACTACTCGGCGGCCAAGGCGGGCATCGTCGGGCTCAGCAAAGCTGCGGCCAAGGAGCTGGCCCATCACGGTGTCCGGGTCAATGCGATCGCGCCGGGACTCATCCGGTCGGCCATGACCGAGGCCATGCCGCAGAAGGCGTGGGACCAGAAGATGAGCGAAATTCCGATGGGGCGTGCGGGCGAGGCCGGCGAGGTGGCGAACGTTGCCCTGTTCCTCGCCTCCGACCTTTCGTCGTACATGACCGGCACGGTCCTCGAAGTCACCGGTGGACGCTTCATGTGACGCGCACCGAACCCTCCCGACATTTCCCCGAAAGGCCATCATGCGTGAAGTCGTCATCTGCGAACCCGTCCGCACTCCCATCGGACGGTACGGCGGCATGTTCCAGTCCCTCACCGCCGTCGATCTCGGTGTCGCTGCTTTGAAAGGACTGCTCGAACGCACAGGGGTCGAGCCGTCCGACATCGAGGACGTCGTCCTCGGCCACTGCAACGCGAACAGTGAGGCGCCTGCCATCGGCCGTGTGGTAGCCCTGGATGCGGGGCTGCCGATCACCGTGCCCGGCATGCACATCGACCGCAGGTGCGGATCCGGTCTGCAGGCCGTCATCCAGGCGGCTATGCAAGTGGCGGCCGGTGACAACGACCTCGTGGTAGCCGGGGGCACCGAGTCGATGAGCAACGCCTCCTTCTATTCCACCGATATGCGGTGGGGCGGAGCACGATCCGGTGTGCAGATGCACGACAGCCTCGTGCGCGCCCGGTCCACCGCGGGCGGCCGCTTCTACCCGGTACCCGGGGGAATGATCGAGACGGCGGAAAACCTCCGGCGCGAATACGGGATTTCACGCACCGAGCAGGATGAGCTCGCGGTGTCTTCGCACACCAGAGCCGTCACGGCGCAGAAGAACGGCATCCTCGCCGAAGAAATTGTGCCGGTCACCGTGCGCAGCCGCGCCGGTGAGCTGGTGATCGACACCGACGAGCATCCTCGTCCCGACATCTCACTCGAATCGCTGGCTGCCCTGAAACCGATTCTGGGCAAGACCGATCCGGAATCCACTGTGACCGCCGGCAACGCCAGCGGGCAGAATGACGCTGCAGCAATGTGTCTCGTCACCACGACGCAGACCGCGGAACGGCTCGGTCTGCGTCCGCTCGTGCGAATGGTGTCCTGGGGCGCGGCCGGTGTCGCACCGAAAATCATGGGTATCGGTCCGGTCCCGGCCACCGAGGTCGCGCTGCGCAAGGCCGGGCTCACCCTCTCCGACATCGACCTGATCGAACTCAACGAGGCGTTCGCGGCGCAAGCGCTGGCCGTGATGCGCGAATGGGATTTCGGCGCAGCGGATCTGGATCGCACCAATGTCCACGGTTCCGGAATCTCCCTCGGTCATCCTGTCGGTGCGACGGGGGTACGGATGCTGGCGAGCCTGGCCCGGGAGCTCGATCGCCGTGACGCGCGGTACGGGCTCGAGACGATGTGCATCGGTGGTGGGCAGGGCCTGGCCGCAGTGTTCGAACGAGTGGCGTAGAGGGCTAATCGCGCTGTGGGCCTGTGGCACGCGCGCGGATGAGTTCGACGAACGCGCGTCCCACGGGCGATAGCGTTTCCGGATCGAAGGCGATCCCGAATCTCCGGGCGAATCTCGGTTCCACTTCGCGCACGATCGCGCGGTCGCGGGCCGACTCCGCGATCGACCTCTCCACCAGGGTGCCGCCGATTCCCGCCAATACCAAAGGAAGCCGCGCCTCCCGGTGATCGGACAACACGGCCAGGGGCGGCCGTGCCCCAGCGTGACGAATCGCTTCTTCGATTTCGTCGGCGAGGGAGTGACCGCGGGGCACGAACACCATGGGCACCTTGGGAAGTGCGGACAGCGGAACCGGTCCGTCCGGGACCTCGGTGTCGGCGGGATACACGAGCCAGTACTCCTGCTCACCCAGCTCCACCACGTCTAGGCCGTCTTCGTCGAGGGGCAAATGTGCGACGACGAACTCGCAGTGCCCGTCCTCGATCAGGGAGGCGGCCTGTGCTTCGGATTTCAGCTCACCGAACCGCACCGCCACTTTCGGGTAGGCCCGCCGGAATTCGGCGACCAGGTCGACGAGCGGGCCGAGGACCAGGGCGGGAAACGCCATCACGTCGAGGCGGCCGGCGAGTTCTCCGTCGGCGGTGGCCAGCAGATCCTCGACGGCGGTGACGTCGCGCAGGATCTGGCGGCTCGGGCCCACCATGCTTCGTCCGGCGGCACTGAGAACCATGCCCCGGCCGATGCGATGGAACAGTTGCACGCCCAGTTCCCGCTCGAGACCCCGCAACGCCTGGGAGATGGTCGGCTGGGCGACGCCCAGCGATGCGGCGGCACCGCCTATGCCCTCGTGCTCGACGACGGCGAGGAAGTACTCGACCTGACGTAACTCCATGTGCTCAGCCCCTTGTCGACGTGTCGTATGCGCTCGCGACGAACGCTGCGGCCGCCGGCGAACTCGGTCCGGAGCGCTGCACCAGGCCGACGGGGCGGGTCAACCGCGGTGACAACGACCGGATCGTCACACCCCGCAGTTCCTGTTCGGCGACGACACGGGGAAGGACGGTCGCGCCCGCCCCGCGCTGGACCAGGTCCCAGGTGGCGCTCGGATGCGAGCAGTCGACGACGACGTTGTCCGTGTTCTCCCCGAGAAGTTCGAAGATCAGCGCCGCGTCACTCTTGTCACCCAGGTCCTGAATCAACGGGACCTGCCGCAGGGCAGAGCGAGGTACGGGGTCGGGAAGGGCGGCTGCCAGCTGGTCGGGCACGGCAAGCACCAGCTCCTGCTCGCCGATCGGGACCGACAGCAGAGCACTGTGATCCACGGACAGGTCGATCACCCCGAGCTCCGCCTCACCGCGTCGCAACGCCCCGAGGACGCCGGTGGGGCCGTCGCTGTCGATGATGCGGACCGTGATCCGCGGATACTGCCGGCGGAATCGGCGGACCAGTCCGACGATCGGATCGATCGAGAACGCCGAGTACGTGACCACGTCGACCCGGCCGGATTCGAGTTCACGGACCGCGGCCACCTTCGCCTTCGCCCGTTCGACATCGGTGAGAATGCGCCGCGCCGCCACGTCCAGTGTCCGGCCCGCCTCGGTCAGCTCGAGCCGTCGGCCCGTGCGATCGAACAGGGTTACCCCGAGGCGACGTTCGAGAGTGCGAATGGCCTGCGACAGCGACGGCTGAGAGATGTACAGGGACTGCGCCGCCCTGGTGATTCCGCCGTGATCGACTACCGCGACGAAATAGGTGACGAGATGCAGGTCCACCCGGTCATCGTACGGAAGCCGTGGTCGCGCCCGGCACCACCCATTCGCCGGTGAACGCGGGAGGGCGTTTCAGGGCGAACGCCCGGAAGGCGTCCGGTGCATCGGTCGCGAAGTTGACGGCCTGTGCTCGCGCCTCGTTCTCCAGCGCCTCGCGCAGCGACGAGGACGACCCCTGTTCGAGGAGCCGGGCCGACTGGGTCACCGCGACGGGCGGTCCGGCGGCGAGCCGGCGCGCGAGGTCCTGCGTCACCGTCCGCAGTTCGGAGGGTTCGGCGAGCACCGATACCAGTCCGAGAGCGTGGGCCTCGGCGGCGTCGACCATCTCGGCGAGCATGACCAGGCGCTTGGCCTGGTGTAACCCCACGAGCCGGGGAAGCACCCACGACCCGCCGAAGTCGACCGACAGTCCCCGTTTCGCGAAGATCTGACTGAACTTCGCCGTCGTGGAGGCCACCACGAGGTCGCAGAGCAGGGCGAGATTCCACCCGGCACCCACGGCGTAACCCTCCACCTGGGCGATCACCGGCTTCGGAAACTCGGCAAGGGTCGCGGCGACAGAATTGATCGTCCGCATCCGGTCGAGAGGATGCTGTCCGGTCCGTCGTTCGACGTCGGCGCCCGTGCAGAAGTTGCTGCCGGCACCGGTGACGATGACCGCGCGGATGCCACGCTCCGCTTCGAGCACGCGCAGAGCGCTTCCGAACTCGACGAACGCGTCCAGGGTCAGCGCGTTCATGCGGTCGGGCCGATTCAGGGTCACGGTGGCCACAGCGCCGTCGCGGGTCACCGCTACCGTGTCCCTGCTCATCGGCCGGACCACACGGGTGAGCGCTTCTCGGCGAACGCCCGCGCACCTTCCTGCGCATCCTCGGATGCGAACACCGGGTCGAGGTACTGCCGCTGCGCGGCAAACGCGTCGGGGTCGGTGTATCGCGCAGCCATCGCGACTACCTGCTTGGTGGCCCGGACCGCGAGGGGACCGTTGGCGGCGACGCGCGCGGCCAGCGCGCGTGCCGTGGAAAGTGCCTCGCCGGGTTCGGTGAGGTGGTTGACGAGGCCGTGCGCGTGGGCCGTTTCCGCTGTGAGCGGGTCGCCGGTGATCGCCATCTCCATGGCGATCGGGTAGGGCAGCACCTTGGGTAGCCGCAGCAAACCGCCTGCGGCTGCAGCCAATCCGCGCTTCACCTCGGGAATTCCGAACTTGGCGTCCCTCGCCGCGACGATGATGTCGGCCGACAACGCCAGCTCGCACCCGCCGGCCAGAGCCCAACCCTCCACGGCGGCGATCAGTGGCTTCGTCGGTGGGGCTTCGGTGAGCCCGCCGAAGCCCCGCCCGGGCAATGACGGGCGTTCGCCGCGGGAGAAGGCCTTGAGATCCATTCCGGCGCAGAATGTCCCGCCGGCGCCGGTGAGAATGGCGATGGTGAGGTCGGGGCGCGCTTCGAACTCGTCGACGGCGGCGGCGAGGGCCTTGGCGACCTCGAGGTCGACGGCGTTCTTCGCTTCCGGGCGGTTGAGGGTGATGACGGCGACGCCGTCGGCGAAATCGGTGAGAACCACGTTCATGGGTGTCCTTCTACGGTGTCGGCGTGAGGGGAAGTGTCCAGCGTTCCGGATGGCCGCCGAGCGAGCGGATGTGTCCGCGGTCGGCGAGTACCAGCAGGTGGGCATGCGTTTCGCGAACCGCGAGACGCAGGAGACGGTCGGACATGGAATCGAACGGGCGCGACCACGACACGTTCGTCGAGATCTCCCACGCCGTCGACTCGGGGCGGTCGCGGAGGGCGGCGACGATTTCCGTGAACCGCTCCTCGTGGTGACCCATCAGCTGCTGCGCCCGGTCGGCGATGCCGCGGAAGCGGTACTCGTGGGCGGGTAGCACCAGTCCGTCCGGCATGGTGGTGGTGGCGTGCAGCGAGAGCAGGTAACGGTGCAACGGGTTGTCCAGCTCGCCGGGGATTGTGGAGATGTTGGGGCTGATGCGGGGCAGCATGTGGTCGCCGCTGAACAGCAGTCCGTGGCGTTCGTCCACGAAGGTCAGATGGCCCGGAGTGTGGCCCGGTGTCCAGACCGCCCGCAGATCCCAGCCGGGCAGGTTCAGCGGAGCCCCGTCGTCGAGCACCACGTCGATGTACTCGCCGGGGCCGAATCGGACCAGATCGACACGGGCGGCGGCGCGAACCCCGGCAGGTGCACCGAGCCGGTCGAGCTGTATTTCCCACGTCCGTTCGTCGACCGTCTCGTCGTCCGGAGTGCGGTGGCCGAGCAGTGTGGCGTCCGCAGCGTGCATCGCGAGGGCGGCGCCGCTCACCTCCCGCAGCCGCGGTGCGAGACCGAAGTGATCGGGGTGCAGATGGGTGACGGCGGCATACCGGACGTCGGTGACGTGGTGCCCCGTCTGTGCGATACCGTCGCAGAGAGCCAGCCATGACTCCTCGGAGTCCCAGCCGACGTCGATCAGCGCGAGTCCGTCGGGGAGTGCCAGTGCGTAGATCAGCACGTAGCGCAACGGGTTTCGGGGCATCGGCACCGGAATCGACCACAAACCCGGGCGCACGCTCTCGACCGGTGGCAGCACCCCGCGGGCCCAGGCCTCGCGCTGAACGGTGCCGACGTCTTCGGTGACGATCACGACGGCACCCCCTCCGCCGCACTGAGGTTTTCGCGTAACGCGCGCTTGAGGACCTTGCCGCCGGCGTTGCGGGGAAGCGAGGTCACGAATCGAATGTGCCGCGGTTTCTTGTACGACGCGAGCCGCCCGGCGCTGAAGGCGAGAAGTTCGGCGACGGTCGGGTCCGCGCCCTCGGCCACCCGGATCACGGCGGTGACGGCTTCACCCCACGTCCGGTCGGGCACACCGATCACGGCGACCTCCGCCACCGCGGGATGCTCGGCCAGCACCGACTCGACCTCGATCGGATACACGTTCTCACCCCCGGTGATGATCATGTCTTTCACCCGGTCGGTGACGAACAGATATCCGTCGGCGTCGAGATGCCCGATGTCGCCGGTGCGCAAGAAACCGTCGGAAGTGAAGAGTCGCGCTGTCTCGTCCGGTCGGTGCCAATACCCGGCGACGTTGTTGCGCGAGCGGCACACGATTTCGCCGGACACCCTGGCAGGGAGATCGGCGCCGGTGGCGATGTCCCGGATGGCCAGCTCGACACCCGGCATCGGCGTGCCGGCGGAACGCAGCAGGTAGGCGCGATCACCGGCCGGATCGTGGTCCTCGGCGGTGAGTGCCGTGACCGATCCCGTCGTCTCCGTCATCCCGTACCGCTGCACGAAGGCGCAGCCGAACCGGTCGAGGGCGCGGCGCAACAGGGTGGGAGTGATCGGTGCCGAACCGTACGCGATCAGTTGGAGACTGGACAGGTCGCGCTCGCCGAGGCCCGGCAGGTCCAGCAGCATCTGGATCGCCGAGGGAACCAGGAACGCATGGGTGATGCGGTGTCGTTCGACGAGTTCGGCGACGTGACCCGCGTCGAAGGCGCCGAGGAGAACCACGTGCACTCCCGCGGAGAGGCTGGTGCTCAGCCACCCGGCCCCGGCGATGTGGAACAACGGCAGGGCATCGAGGGCCACCGAGTCGGTGCGCCACCGGTAGATCCGCAGCGCCTCAGGCTCGTTGTGGAGATTGCGGTGCGTCGCGACCACGCCTTTCGGTGCGCCGGTGGTGCCCGACGTATACAGCTGAAGCAACTCCGCGTCCGGATCGTCGCCCAGCCCCGGGTCGGTGTCGCTGCCCGAAGCGGCGAGCCGATCCCACGTCCACACCCCCGGCAGCGTTCCCTCCGACACGTCGTCGACGAGTACGACGACCAGACCGGGAAGCGCTTCGCGTACTGCTTCGGCCGTCTTCGCGAACTCGGCCTCGACGATCAGCACCTCGAGCGCCGCGTCGACGGCGATCGCCACAGCCTCGGCGGCGGGCAGGCGCCAGTTCAGCGGCACGAACACGAGCCCGGACTTGGCGGCTGCGACGAAGCACTCCGCACCCTCGAGCCGCATCCGCAGCAACGCCCCGACACGTGCACCGGTACCGGATGCCAACGACGACAGCGCTGCCGCGATCCGAGTCGTCCGCCGGTCGAACTCCGCGTACGTGAGGGTGGTGTTTCCCCACGTCACCGCCGGCGCGTCGGGGCGTTCGGCGGCATGCTGCCGGACGCGCTGGGGAAGATGCAGCCCACTCACAAATGCTCTCCTCGAAGACTGGGGGACCCGACGCCCGGTACCACGTCCCGCCAGTCGACCACCCCGCCGAGCCGGTGACAAAGACGCGTGACCGCACGGACACTTAGCGATCGCCTATGGATGCGGAAAGTCCGAGCCGGTGTGAGGCTTGACACATAGTAACGCTGACATCTAACGTAATTTGTATCACTGTTAAACGCAGTGCGGGTTCCCACCGATCCGGTCTTCAGGCGATAGGGGGCTCACGTTGGCGACCTGAGTAACGTGTCCGGTCGACGCGCTGGGGCAGAACCGGGTCGAGGCAGTCCGCCTCGACCCGGATGGCTTGTCTGTGTAATCACCTTGGACGCAACGGTTTCCACTGATCCAGACCTGCAACCGCCGAAGAAAAGTGATTGACGTCTCACAGCCTAACGATATAAGGTTTACGCGGATCGGAGATGCAGCCCGCACTCGATCCTCTCGACCGGCGACAGCCCGCCGTCGAGGGTCGGAACAGTCTCGTCTCCCGACGTCGCCGGACGATGTGCCTCACTGCGAGTCTCCGGCATCCTGACGAACCATCACAGAGGAGTTCACATGAAGCTTCAGGACAAAGTCGCCGTCATCACCGGAGGAGGATCCGGCCTCGGACGCCAGGGAGCGCAGCTGTTCGCCTCGGAAGGGGCGAAGGTTGCGGTCGTCGACATCGACGGCGATCGGGCCGAGCAGACGGCGAAATTGGTTGAGCAGCAGGGCGGAACCGCGATCGCCATCACCGCGGATGTGAGCGGCGAGGCCGCGGTCTATCGCAGTGTCGAGACGACTGTCGATCGCTTCGGCAAGCTCGACATCATGTGGGCCAACGCCGGAGTGATCTCCCGTGGGGGTGTCCCGTCGGTGGCGGGGGGTGAGCACGTCGAGTTCCAGGACCTCACGGATGCCGACTGGCAGCACGTTCTCGGAGTCAACCTCAGTGGCGTCGTGTACTCCTGCAAGGCGGCGGTGCCGGCGATGCGAGCCAACGGCGGAGGCACGATCCTGGCAACGTCGTCGGCCGCTTCATTCGCCGCATATCACAGTATTGCCATGTATTCGGCGACGAAAGCCGGTGTGAACGGCTTGGTTCGCGGGCTCAGTCTTGATCTCGGACGCTACGGAATTCGTGTCAATGCCCTCGCCCCCACACACGGGATGTCTCCGAACTTCCTCATGGGCCCGGGGGCTCCGGTGATCGGTCAGTCCTACGAAGAGACCGCAGGGCCGTGGGATTCCGGTGTCTCGCCGATTCCTCTCAAGCTCCAGCGTCCGCCCTCGCTCGTCGACAACGCGAAGGTCGCACTCTTCCTCGTCTCGGACGACTCCGCCTACATTTCGGGTCTGACGCTGCCCGCGACTGACGGCGGAACCCTGTCCCGGGTGGCAATGATGTTCGAAGAGGACGCCCCGAATCCGACTCTCTCCGACGCCTGATGGAGCGTCCGACCATGACCATTCATGCGCAGAAGAGTGCGCCGTCGTTGAAAGTCGACCGATCCGCCTGTGCGGGCCACGGCCTCTGCTACGGAGCGGCGCCCGACATAGTCGACAGTGACGACCAGGGTTATCCCGTCGTCGTTGCCAAACCGGTTCCACAGGAGCTACGAGACCAACTGGGTGCCCTCGTCGAGATGTGCCCCGAACGCGCGCTGAGCGTCGAATTCCCGACTTCGAAAGGCTGAGAAGCAGTGACCACAACCCATTTACCCGAACAACTCATCGTGGACTTCGATGTCTACGACCAGTCCTTGGCCATGCCCGAGGATGTGTTCCAGGAACGCGCCGCCGCGCTGAGGGCACTCGGCCCGGTCGTGTACTCGAATGCGCACGGTGGGCACTGGATCGTGACACGCTACGAGGAAATCCATGAGATCCTGCGTGATCCCGAAACCTTCTCGAGCTACCCGAACAACCTGGTGAACGCGGGCCAGGGAAAGTTCATTCCGATCGAGCTCGACCCGCCGGAGCACACGTACTACCGGCAGGCACTGCAACCGCTGTTCAGTCCCAAGCGGATGAAAGAACTCGAGCCACGGATCCGAGACGTCATCAATGAGCTCATCGACGACTTCGCGGCACGCGGGGAGGCCGAGTTCATCTCGGAGTTCGCCCATGAATTACCGACTCGGGTTTTCCTCGCCCTCATGGGCTGGCCGCTCGAGGACGCCGAGATGTTCACCAAGACGACAGACGTGGCTCTGCAGGGCATTCCCGGTGGAACGGAAGCTGAATCCGCGAAGGCCCGGGAGGATGCGGCCAACCAGATTTTCGGATACTTCGGTGCCATCGTGGCCGGCGTGCGTTCGGGTGAGATCACCTCGGACAGCCTGACCGCACAGATCATCAACACCCCGATCGAGATGGAGGACGGGGTACGGCTGCTCACCGACGAAGAGCTGTACCGCATGTTCTTCCTCCTACTCATCGCGGGTCTGCACACCGTCCAGGGGTCACTCGCCTGGGGCATCATCCACCTGGCGAACAATCCGGGCCAGCGCCAGGAAATCGTGGACGATCCCGACACGATCCCGGGCGCGGTCGAAGAGATCCTGAGAATCGAAGCCGCGGTCATCGCCGGCAGGCGGGCAACTCGCGACGTCGAGATCGGCGGAGTCACGATCGCGGAGGGGGACCAGCTCATCGTGCTGCTCTGCTCGGCGAACCGTGACGGCGACGAGTTCGAGAACCCGGACGAGCTGAGAATCGACCGCTCACCGAACCGGCACCTGTCCTTCGGTGCCGGGCCGCACCGGTGCATCGGGTCACACCTGGCACGAATCGAACTCAAGCTGGCCATGGAGGAGATCCACAGAAGGCTGCCCGACTACCGCCTCGTTCCGGAGGACCCGCCGATCCTGCATGCGACCCAGGTTCGCGGTTGCATCCGGCTCCCGATCACCTTCACCCCTTCATCCTGAGGCGACAGAGACAGTTGTCCGTGGTCACGAGGGCCTGCGGACAACTGCCCACTCCTTTGGTGTAATGAACAGGCGCAGTCGGCACCGGCCATGGAACATCTGACGTGTATTGTCATTTGTATCGCGGCCGATCGGGGTGGCCGGTCGGAAATGACGGTGTCTGGAGCGAGGATGGCAAGAAGGAAGAGTGCCGGGGTGCTGAGTCAGGACGCCGATGTCGCACGATCTCAGATACTCGTAGCCGCCCAGACGATGATTCTTCGTTTCGGGATCTCGAAGACCACGATGGAAGACATCGCCAAGGAGGCAGGGGTATCCCGCCCGACCGTCTACCGGTATTTCCAGGACCGCGAGACACTCACCACCGAGTTGATCAGGTGGCGTTCGCGTCAGACACTCGAGCGTGGACGGAAATTCCTGATGGAGTGTGCGACGTTCGAGGATCGGCTCATCGAAGGCCTCATCTACCTGGTCTACGACGGTATCAACGATCCGATTGTGCGCATTCTCGTCAGCCCGGAGCACGTCGGCGGTGACTCGTGGCTCGAGACCATCCCGCTCGCCACAAGTCTGACCACGGAACTGTGGGGCCCGATCTTCGACCAGGCCAAAGAGAGCGGCGAGATGAGAGCGGAGATCGACACGGATGAAGCATGCTCGTGGATCACTCTCGTGCAGCTGATGTTGGCGCCGAGGCTCGACAATTCGGACCCGAGCGATCCGTCCCACCGGCAGATGATGCGGAGATTCGTCCTCCCCGCCTTCCTGCCGTAATCCCCGGTTCCCGAACCTGGCTTAGGTCCGTCTGTTCCGAAGTTGAAGCCGTGTCCCCGAAGGGGGCACGGCTTCGCTGTTCGTGCGGAGACCGTTTCACCTCATAAATCTAATGCCCATAGCCGCGCTCCGCAAAGAAATGCTAGCCGGCGGAAGCTCGAGTGAGTGAAATCGCCTATTCAAGTGCGTATTTCACTATTCGCGTTCTCGCTCTTGCCTCGACGGCCAGTAGGCGTATAACGTATGACGCGGAACGTAATTTGTATCACAGCGTGAAGTTGTGAACCCGGCGCGACCGACCGCTGTGCGATGAAAAATGCTGTCCGCGAGAATATTTGATCAAGTCTCCGCCGATACGCCGCGCGATTCTGGCGTGTGCGAGGCAGGCCGCATGGTCTGGCCGGAAGCAGCAAGTGCTCTGCAATATCCGATCCGGCGTTGAGGCCTGAATACACGGAGGTAATGGTGGGTGTCGAGGTAGCCGTCGAGGGACTGACCAAGTCGTTCGGCTCGCAGAGGATCTGGCAGGACGTCACGTTGGCCCTTCCGGCAGGTGAGGTCAGTGCGTTGCTGGGCCCGTCCGGTACGGGTAAGTCGGTGTTTCTCAAGTCGTTGATCGGTCTGCTCCGCCCGGAGCAGGGCTCGATCGTGATCGACGGAACCAACATTCTCGAGTGCTCCTCCAAGGAGCTCTACGAGATCCGGAAGTTGTTCGGTGTGCTGTTCCAGGACGGCGCCCTGTTCGGGTCGATGAACCTCTTCGACAATGTGGCGTTCCCGCTGCGGGAGCACACGAAGAAGTCCGAATCCGAGATCCGCAAGATCGTGATGGAGAAGATGGAACTCGTCGGCCTGCTCGGGGCCGAGGAGAAGCTGCCCGGTGAGATCTCCGGCGGTATGCGCAAGCGTGCCGGCCTGGCCCGCGCCCTGGTGCTCGATCCGCAGATCATTCTGGTCGACGAGCCGGACTCGGGTCTGGATCCGGTGCGTACCACCTATATTTCGCAGACGTTGATCGACATCAACGCCGAGATCGACGCGACGATTCTGATCGTGTCGCACAACATCAACCTCGCTCGGACGGTGCCGGACAACATCGGCATGCTGTTCCGTCGGCATCTGGTGATGTTCGGTCCGCGGGAGGTGCTGCTCACCAGTGAGGAGCCGGTGGTCAAGCAGTTCCTCAACGGCACCATGATCGGTCCGATCGGGATGTCGGAGGAGAAGGACGAGGCGCAGATGGCGCAGGAGCAGGCGATGGTCGACGCCGGTCACCATGCCGGTGGCGTCGACGACGTCGAGGGCATCGTCCCGCAGATGAAGGCGACGCCGGGGATGCCGTTCCGGCAGGCCGTGGCCCGCCGGCAGGAACGCGTCCGGCACATCATGCACATGCTGCCCGAGAACGCCCAGATTGCCATCCAGGAAAGCCTCGAAGCATCCGGCCTCGACGAAGGGTATCTGACCGACGTCGACCAACTTACCTATGGAACAGCGATATACGAGAGAGGAGTTGCACAGTGACGGGCGTAACTGCGCCGATTTTCGTGGACCCAGCGCCGAAAAATCCCACTGCATCAGAGAAGCGACGGCGACCGCGTGTGTCGATCCAAGCGGTGGCGACATACCTGAAGGAAACACCGATTCGAAGTCTCGCCACGCTGGGCCGGTCGGCCGAACTCGCCGCGAACATTCTGAGACACACCGTATCCGACACGATCGCGCTGCGCTTGCCCCTCGAGGAGGTGACCACTCAGATGTGGAAGCTCCTCAAGGTCACCGCACTTCCCGCGCTGCTGATGGCGGTGCCGATCGGTGCCGAGGTATCGGTCCAAGTCGGTGGAATCATGAACCAGGTCGGTGCCAATTCGCTGGCAGGCGCCGCAAGTGGACTGGGCGTCGTGGGGCAGGGGGCGCCGATGGCGGCGGGACTCCTGATGAGCGGCGCCGCGGCATCGGCTATCGCCTCCGATCTCGGTGCACGCGCGATCCGCGAAGAAATCGAAGCGATCCGGGTCATGGGAATCGACCCGGTCCAGCGGTTGGTCGTTCCGCGGTTCATCGCGATGATCGCCATCGCACCGATGCTGTGCATCGTGATCGTCGCGGCGGGTGTGGCCGCCGGGCTGGTGATCTCGGCGAATGTCAACGATGTTGTGCCCGGCAGTTTCTGGCAGTCGTTCGGTTCCTTCGCGACACCGACGGATCTGGCCTTCTCGGTGCTCAAGTCGGTGATCTTCGCAGCCCTCGTGGTGTTGATTGCAAGCCTCAGAGGTCTCGAAGCGAAGGGCGGTCCGAAAGGAGTCGCCAACGCGGTCAACGCCTCGGTGGTACTCAGTGTCTTCTGTATCTTCATGACGAATCTCGTGATCAGTCAGCTGCAGATGATGTTCTTCCCGGCTCGGTTGGCGTGACGTGAACACACATTCCACGCATCGCGCAGGTTCCGCCCTTGGGGTCCTACTGCAACCGATTCGCTCGCTGGGTCACGCTGCCACTTCGGGAATCGAGGAGGTCGGGCAGGTCACGGTTTTCGTCGTCAAGACCGTCGCGCTGCTGCCCAAAACAGTGAGGCATTATCGCAAGCAGACCATGACCACCATGAACAACATGGCGTGGGGGAATGGGTCGCTCGTCGTCGACGGTGGCGTGGTCAGCCTCATGTTCTTTCTGGGGTTGGCTGTCGGGGCCGTGGTGGCGATTCAGGCGTTCATGGCCTTCGATCTGCTGGGTTTCGGAGCATTGACGGGCATCATCGGTTCGTTCGGGAATGTCAGGGTCATCGCCCCGATCATCACGGGAATCGGGTTCGCCGCTCAGGCCGGCTGCCGAATGACGGCGGAGATCGGCTCCATGCGCATCTCCGAGGAGATCGACGCCACCGAATCGATGGGTTTGCAGGCTATTCCGTTCGTGGTCGGGACACGGTTGATCGGGAGCATGCTCATCGTGATTCCCGGCTATTTGATGGCACTGGTGGTCAGTTTCATCACCGGAGGGCTGATTATCAAGACATTTCATCGACAGCCGTCGGGTACCTACGATCACTACTTCAGTCAGTTTCTCAGTGTCCCCGACCTCGTGGCTTCGCTGCTCAAAGCCGTCGTCTTCTGTGCCGTCGTCACCATGATCCACTGCTACTACGGCTACTTCGCCGGTGGCGGGCCGGCAGGTGTGGGTGCGGCGTCCGGAAGGGCGATTCGAGCAAGTCTCGTTGCGATCGTCGTCCTGAATTTTTTGATGACTGTCGCTATCTGGGGTCTGAGTCCCGAGCTGGTGTTCAAAGGATGAGGAAATGAATAGAGCGAGGAGTCAGGACTTCCTGAGGGGGGTGCCCGGACGCCAGGCCCGAGTGCTGCACGCGGCGGGGCTGGGGGTCGTCGCGACGACCTGCGCAGTGATCATCGCCGCGGTCTGGGTGCACCCGGGCAGCGAAGAGCCGGATGGGTTGCCGATCAGCATCGACGTCCCCTACGTAGGACCGGGTGTCGACTCCGGTACGAAGGTGATCCTGCGCGGCGGTGAGGTCGGCGTCGTCACCGGCCTCGAACGCACGGGCGCCGATTCCGTTCGCATGGATCTTCGGCTCGACCCGGATCAGATCGGCGGTCTGACCGATGCATTCGACGTCGATTTCCGGCCGCAGAACTACTTCGGTTCCACAGCCGTCAATCTGGTCGCAATGCCCGGCGGATCCGGCCTGGAGGCGCATCGCGAGCTGGATCGCACGCCCACAGGGGATTACACGATGTCGACCATGATCGAGAAGGGTTCATTGACCGTCGACGGCACGCTCACAGAGTCGATTATCGCCGGCATGGACGAGGTTGTCCGGTATACCGACGGTCTGACACCCATGTTCGATGCCGGGCTGCTACTTGCCGACCGCATCGCGCACACTCAGCGGGCACTGCCCAGCGACCTGCTCGGGTATTTCAACGACATCCTCGAGGTGTTTCCGGCGTTCAATCGTCAGGCGATCGATTCGCTCACCCACATCTACAACAGCACCTACAATCGACGCCCCGACGGCTCGATCGGGGTGGACGACCCGTTCATGGACGAAACCGACGCCGGTCTGACGCTCGCGGCCGGACAGCTTTTCGGGCAGGCCGGACAGCTGCTGAAATCTCACGGTGACGAACTGACACCTGTCACCGGAGTGGTCGCAGAACTCGCCGGCGTGATACCGCACCTTCACGGCGGTGGGATGCGCCCCGAGCGGCTGCGCGAAGCGCTCGGACGCCTGGACTCGGTGTTCGAGGACAGCGGCGACGGACAGCGACTCAACCTGCGAATCGTCCTGGACGACATGCCGGGACTGGCGGCGCCGTTGGCGTACCCCGATGCCGCGGCGCTGTCCGGGGACGGAGCCGGCCGATGAGTAGCCGAACCAGATACATGGTCACCGTCGTCAAGCTCGCCGTCGCAGCCGTGGTGTCCGTCCTGCTGTTCATCATCGTCATCAGTGCGATGAAGAGCCCGGTGGCAGGCGAAACGCGCAGCTATACAGCCGAATTCACCGATGTCTCCGGACTGGGTGCACACGGGGACATCCGGACCAAGGGAGTGAGAATCGGCAAGGTGGAATCGGTTGAGCTGATCCGGGAGGGCGGGCGCAGTCTCGCGGAAGTGCACTTCACGATGGAGGAGCAGTATCGACTCACCTCCGACACGATCCTTGCGGTGAAGTATCAAAACCTCACGGGTGTTCGCTACATCGACGCCCAATTTCCCGACAATCCAGGAGAAGTAGTCGATCGAGTGCCCGCCGACAAGACGCGGCCTTCGTACGACATCACCGAGTTGTTCAACGGCCTGCAACCGGTGCTGTCCACCATGAGCACAGACGACATCAACAGATTTACCGAAAACGCGATCTCCCTACTACAAGGAGACGGGAATGGATTGTCACCGATGCTCGAGGACGCGCAGAAGCTCGCCGAACTCGCCCACGACCGTGAGCAGGTCATCTCGACCCTCACTGGCAACCTCGCACGAATTTCCGACAGCATGGGAGGCCGCTCGCCCGAAGTCATCGAGTTCCTGCGTTCGGTGAGTTTCCCCATTGCGAAGGCGATGACGGTCATCGAGGAGTTCCCGAAAACGGCCGCATTCGGCCCGGAGTTCCTGACACCTATCAAGCGGTTGATCGATGCCCTCGGTCTGCAACCGGGACTGGACGTCGAGAAATTGCTCTCCGACGCATTTGCGTCGGTACCGGACACAGCGGAAGCGTTGCGACTCCTGCCGGTCACCTTCGCCGGACTACAGGTGCCGCAGGCCGCCGTGGCCGGCCCGGACGGCCTCCGGTGTACGAACGGAGTGGCCCAGCTTCCCACCGAGGTCGAGGTCCTGCTCAGGGGAAGCGAGGTCGTCGTATGCAACCCATGACGTCACGCCATCCCCGACGCCTGGGCCGGGCGATGAACGCTGCGCGGTCGCTGATCGGCCGGGAGGTCGCATTCGGCGCAGGCGTCGTCCTACTGGTTGTGGTTGCGCTCACCACAACCGCCGTACTTTATGCCCATCCCGCAGGGCAACAATCTTTCTCCTTCCGCACTGACGACGCCTCCTCGATCGACCTGGGCCAGGACGTCCGAGTAGCCGGCATCGGCGTCGGAACTGTCACGGACGTATCGATCGAACCGGAGTCCGTACTGGTGACAGCGGAGATCGACGACGAGGTGCCGGTCGGCTCCGACTCCCGAGTCGAGGTGCGCATGCTCACCCCGGTCGGCGGGTACGCGATCACCCTCGTCCCTCTCGGTGATCGACCGCTCGGTGACGCCGCGTTACCCGTCGAGCAGGTCAGCGTTCCGTATTCGATCGGCGATGTGCTCCAGGCCGCGCCGCACACGACCGACAACATCGTGGGCGGCACCGTCGATGCGAACCTCGACGAGGTCGCTCGGGCCCTGCAGGAGAACCCGACATCTCTCGCCTCGATGATTTCGGGACTGACCAGCATTGCCCGCGTGATGGATCACCAACGTGCACAGGTCCGCACGATTGCCGACCTTGCTGCGGAGTATCTCCAGAGCTTCGAGGCCGATCGGGACATGGTGTTCGAATTGATACGCCAGATTGACGTGGTCCTGTCGACGTACAACACCACGCACGCCGGTTTCAACGAGGCATACCGCCTGCTCGGCAACGTTCTGATGACGATTCAGCCCTTCGAGGCGTTCTATCTCGACCACAAGACGGAGGTACTCGCAGCGGTGAACCATGCGAAGGCTGTGATCGACGAGTTCCGGACATCGATGAACCCCGCCCTCGACAATCTTCAGTCGTTGCGCGCTCAGCTCGCCGAATGGCTGACACCCGAAGGGCTCGCCGCGATCAAGGGCGGCACACTTCTGGCGTCGGATTTCTGTGTGCCCGTTCCCGGACGGACGTGCTGAGATGACCGACAACTTCGGATCGAGGGTCAAGACGCTGGTTGTAATCTGCGCGGCCGCCGTTGTCGGCGGCGTCGGTGTGGCAGTGGCGACGACGGGAGAACCGGCAGACCGGACGACATTCTGTGCGTTCATGCCGGACGCAGTCGGCCTCTACGCCGGCAACCCTGTCACCCAGATGGGGTACGAGGTCGGCCGTGTCGAAAGTATCGAACCGCAGGGTGACCACGTGCAGGTCACCTTTTCGCTCGCGAGCGGCCGGTCCTATCCGCACGATGTCAGAGCGGTCACCCGCTCGAAGTCGTTGCTGGCTGATCGGAGCCTCGAATTGGTCGGCAACTACGCATCCGGCCCGATGCTCGAGCCGGAACAGTGCATTTCGCTCGAGCACAGCCACACCCCGAAGAGCATCTCCGAAATCGCGGGCTCTGCTGCTGATTTCATCGATGCGATCGCACCGGACGACGGGCAGGAGAGCATTCGGGCGACAGTGCTCGGTCTCGACGAAGCGCTCCGCGGACAGGGGGAGAACGCCGCAGACATGATGAGGCATGCGGCGGCGGCCGCGGCCGATCCGGACAAACTCATTGCCGACATCGGCTCGTCGATCGCGAACATGGCTCCACTGACGGATGAAGCGCTGCGTCGGTGGAGTTCGATTCGATCGATCGTGGAGCAGATGCCCGCAGTCGTGGCCGCGGGTATCGATCTGTGGCCCGGAGTCATCGAGGTCTGCGAGGGAATAGGTTGGCTGGTAGCAACTTTGGACGATATCCAGCGAAACTACGGGGCTGACATCTGGCCGTTCGTGCACGGACCGGCGATCGACGCCATGAAGCTGGCCGCGACGCGATCGAACGATATCGCAGGCCTGATCTCGACGATACCGTCGGTCACCCCGTTCCTCGCACAGCAGACAACGCGCGACGGCGCGCTCACCATTGGCTATCGGCCACCGACCGTGGCACTGACGACCGCCGGAATCGAGGTGCCGATCACTCGGCTACTCGACCAAGTCCTGGCGGGAAGGAACTGAGATGAACCGGTCGAGAAGAGCGCGTCAGCTTCTGAGCGTGGTATCCGTGAGTGCGGTGGTGCTGACAGTGCCGGCATGTTCCCTGGGACCGGACGATCTGCCGTCGGTCCGCGGCGGCGTAGGGGAAACGTACGATCTGTCGCTCGAGTTCACCAGCGTGATGAATCTGCCCGCCGGCGCCGACGTCGTGATGGACGGACTTCGGGTCGGGGAGGTTCGTTCCCTCCAGGTATCCGAATCGACTGTGACCGTGTCGGCGGGAATCAGCAGCGGCACACGCATTTCCGCCGATGCGAGGGCGATCGTCCGACAAGACACTTTGCTGGGTGACACGTACATCGCCGTCACCGATGACGGCGAGAAGAACTCGACCGGATATCTGCCCGCCGGCGGCACGATCCCTGTCGAGCGCACCATCTCGCCACCACAATTGGAGGACACCATCGCCGTGCTGGCGAACTTCGTCAACGGCGGCAGTATCCAGCGGATCGAGGACGTGATGGCCCGGGTGAACTCCGTGGTGCCGCCGCTCCCGGCCGTCCGCGGCGTGGCGTCCGTGGCGGCGCTGGATTTGGACGACCTCGCTACGCGGACGCAGGAGATCGATCGGATGTTGACGGGGCTGAACGAGACAGCACTGTCCTTCGACGACCGCACCGACGCCCTGTCCGCCATCTTCGACAGTTCCAGCGTTCACTACTGGCGGCGACTCGCGATCTCGGTCGTGTCCCACATCGGCCAGATCCTGCCGTCGGTCGGCAGCGTCTACGAAGGCGGATTGTGGATGGTTCCCATGCTGAACTCCCTGGCCGACACGGGAGACGTGGCTCGGGGAGTCTGGGACGAGGCGCCGGACACGACCGTCGTGTTGTCGCGCTTTCTGCGTAACAGACTGGTGCCGTTCGCCCAGAAACCGTCCGTCGAGATCGAAGGTATCGAATCTGCCGGGGGAGACCAGATCGTGGCCGACGCGGAGAACCTGCTGCGCATGCTGGGAGCGGTGAAATGACTGTCAAGACGCCGTTGTCGATCCTCGGCATGGTGGTGATCGCCGTGCTGTCGTTCCTCTACATGGACCGGGCGGGTTTGCATGTAGGCCGGTTCGAGGAGGTGCGCACTGCCACGCTGGACGTGCCGGACACCAACGGACTCGTGGTCGGCTCACGTGTCTTGCTGCGGGGGGTGGCGATCGGGCACATCAGCGACATGACGACCTCTGCAGATCACATCGAAATCTCATGGAGTTACGAGAGTGATCGGTCGATCCCCGCCGACAGCGAGTTCCGCGTCGACAATCTGTCGGCGCTGGGCGAACCGTATCTCGCCGTGCTGCCCTCTTCCGACGCGGGACCGTATCTGGGGGAAGGAGACACCGTCCCGGCGTCGCAGGTGGTGGTGCCGACGACGTTCAAGGAGCTCTCGGAGCGCCTGACCAGACTGCTCGAACAGGTGGAGCCCGCGCGGGTACAGGCGATCTTCGACACGATCGACGTGGCATTGCCCGACGACTTCGCGGTCCTGAACAATCTGACGCGTGCCGGCGAGTTGCTCGCAGCGACGCTCACCCAGCAGTCCGACAATCTCACGACGCTGTTCGACACGCTGCAACCGTTGCTGATGGAGAGCACTACCGTCCCGGAGGGTTTGCGGGGTGCGACACCGATCGTCGCCGAATTCGGAAGCGGGTTCCACGACGTGCTCGGCGGAATCCGGTTCGCCACCGAGAAGGGCCCGCTGCGCGACGGGATCGCCTATGGAGCAAGTCCTTTCATCGGGGAGTTGCAAACCTTCCTCGACCGCACCGCCCCGGATCTTCAGGTGATCGGAGTGAATCTTCTCCCCTCGGTCCAGGCAGGAGCGGCCGCGATGCGGACCGTCGACGTGGGGCGGCTACTCGACAATGTGATGGCGTCCACCACTTCCGGGGATGCTCTGACAGTCCATCTCAGCCCTTCCGGACCGTAAACACGGCCGGACACGAGACGCAACCGATCGTTCACCCTGGCGATCGGGCAGCCCAGCGAAAGGCGAACGATGCAGAAAACCATCGAGCTCACAAAATCCGATATCACTGCCCCCGAGAGCGACCATTCCCGCCGTGAGCGTTCGGCGGACGTGCGTACCGGACCCCGGAACGTCCCCCTACGCTCCGTGGTCATCGGGGGACTGATCACGATTCTCGTAGTCGCACTCGCGCTGCTCGGGTGGCAACTTCGGAACACGACGAACGAGCTGGGACAACTCCACGATGCTGCGGCGAACCGGCAGGAGGCAGAACGGATCGCCCTCGACTACGCCACCGGGGCCGCCGAAATGGATTTCCGCGACCTGCCCGCATGGCGAACACGGCTGACGGCAGGTACCGCCCCGGAACTGTCGAATCGCCTCTCGCAGGCGGCGACCTCGATGGAGCAGATCATTGCTCCGCTCCAATGGACGTCGAGCGCACAACCTATCTCGGCGAAGGCCGAGCCGGGACCGGACGGAACCTATTCGGTGGATTGTTTCGTCAGCGTCCTGACGAAGAACAGCCAGGCGCCCGACGGGATCCAGTCGACGGCAACCTACAAGATGACCCTCGACAGGGAAAACGAGTGGAAGATCACCGAAATCAGTGGAATCGGCACGGCTCTCGACGGTGACGAAGCGCCACGGTAGGCCGACATCGGGGCCCACTGCCGGCGGCGGCGTAGATCGCGTACTCAGTCGCCGGCAGGCAGAAGCGAGGGGATCAGGAAGGTGCGGATCTTCTCGCGGAATCGTTCCAGTGAGCCGGTGCCGCCGTTGAGTTGGCTGATACACATGATTTCGAGTTCCGAGATCCATTCGCAGAGCAGTGTCAGGTCGATGTCGGCGCGGATGTCGCCGGCCTCCTGCGCTTCACGCAGTATCGGCTCCCACAGTTCACTCGTCAGTTCGACGGCCTTGCCCGACGTGGTCAGCAGTGAGTTCGCCAGGGTCATTTCGGACGGGGAGACGAGAAGGTGAACCATGGGGTCGCGCAGACCGCTCTCCACGTTCTGGCAGATGCCCTCGACGAGTCGCTCCTCGATCGTGGGCCACTTGGCGATGAAGGCGCGCGCGGGCGTCATGTTCATGCGGGCACGCCGTGCGACCGATTCGATGATCAGACTTTCTCGGTCCGAGAAGTACCGGTAGACGGTTGCGCGGGACATGTCCGCCGCTCGCGCGACGTCCTCCATGGTCGTCTTCGTGATTCCGAAGCGTTCGAAGCACGACTCCGCCGCGGTGAGGATTGTCGTGCGGACGTCGGTCGCGGGGTCGTTTCCAGTCCTTGCAGCCACCAGGAAACAGTACCGCCACAATTCCGCGTGAGACGCTAGACAACGAATGTCTCATGTGCCACTCTCGGTGTATGGAGCGAGAAGACAAGATCACACTCACCGAGCGGCTGATCGCACATGTCGACAACAACAGCACCGACTACGCGGACGACCTGCTTCGAGTGCCGTTCTCGGTGTTCACCGACCCGGAACTCGCCGAACGTGAACGCAAGGTGGTCCGGCGCCTGCCGCACATCGTCGCCCACGTCGACGAGCTGAAGAAGGCGGGCGACTTCGTCACCACCGAGCTGATCGGCACACCGCTACTGGTGGTGAAGCAGACGGACGGCAGCGTCAAGGCCTTCTCCAACGTCTGCCGGCACCGCGGCTCGAAGGTGGAGTTCGACGAATCGGGTTGTAAGCGCATCTTCAGCTGCCCGTATCACAACTGGGCGTACGGCCGCGGCGGAGATCTGCGGGGAATGCCGCACGCCGAAGGCTTCGACGGCATGGACCGCTCGCAGTACGGGCTCGTCGAGTTCCCCTGCGAGGTGCGGCACGGCCTGGTCTGGGTCGTTCCGACAGTCGGCGCCGATCTCGACATCGCCGGAATCCTCGGCGCCAAGCACGACGCGGAGGTGACGGCGACCGGAATGGCCGAGTCGTTCCAGGTGCGGAAGGAGACCTGGAAACTCGACATGAACTGGAAGATCGCCGTCGACGGGGTCCAGGACTCGTACCACCTCTGCCAGTTGCACACCAAGACCGTGTGCAATTACCTCGAGGGCAACATCACGGCATACGACCTTGTCGACCGCTCGTGGCGAATCGTCGTGGCCCGCAAGTCGATCACCGAGGTTCGGGGTGCAGATCCGGACTCCTTCGACGTCCGCGACTACTCATTGGCGAACTACACGATCTACCCCGGCACCATGCTCGTGACGGAGCCCAATCACTTCGAGATCTGGACGATCGTGCCCGACACCGAAGATCCCAACGTGTCGTACTGCACCATTCGGCTCCTCTCGCCGAAGGAGCCCGAGACCCCGCGCGAGAAGCGGATCCTCGACAAGAACTGGGAACTCCTCATGGAGACACTGCACGCCGAGGATTGGTTCGTCACGAAGACGATCACGGCCAACGCGGCGCACGGCCAGGTCGACGAGCTGATCTACGGACGGAACGAGCTGCCCGGTCAGGTTTTCCACAAGATGATCACCCGGGATGCCGAGGAGGTCGCTCGGGAGGAGGCGACGGTCGGCGGTGTGAGGTGACGTCGGGCGACCTGCGTCGTTCGTCGCCGGCTCCCGGCGTACTGCAGCTCGACCTCGTTCGGCCGGACGTGCACAACGCGATCTCGCTCGGGCTGCAGCGCGAACTCGATGCCGCGCTCACGGACGCGGCGGCCGACCCGGCCGTTCGGGTCGTGGTGCTGGCGGGAGAGGGTCCGGCGGCGTTCTCCGCCGGATACGACTTGAAGGAACTCCGGGCGATGACTCCCGACGCCGGCACCCTGAGCATGCTCGAACGGGACGAGCTTTTGTGGAGGTACTTCACGTTCCCCAAACCCACCATCGCCGCTGTCCACGGAATGGCCTACGGCGCGGGAACCCTGCTGGCGGTGTGTTCGGATCTGCGGGTGGGTGGCCCCGACACCCGCATCACCGTCACTGCGGCGAAGTACGGCGGCGCCAATCTGACCTGGGTACTCGACACGCTGATCGGCGCGGGACAAACCCGCGATCTGCTGATGACCTCACGAGCAGTGTCCGGCGCGGAGGCCTTCCGAATAGGGCTCGTATCCCGGTACGCGGCCGACGGCGACGTCCTCGGTACCGCGCTCGAGGCGGCCGAACAGATTGCGGCGCAGCCCCCGGAATCGATGCGCGAAATCAAAGCGCTGCTGCTCGAGGGGCCCGGGCAGGGTCTGCGGAGCCGATACGACCGGGAGAACACGGTGTCGCGCACGACGCTGCGACCGCGTCCGGTCGAGGAGATGTTCAGCTCGTACTTTGAAAGTCGGGTCCGATGACCCGCAGGTCGCCACTCCTCTCCACGGAAAGCGAGGTCCGGATGGACGCCACCGTCGGGGCGCGCGACGACATCTGGAGTCCCAGCTGGGAAGACCCGTTCGAACCGACCACCGACAGTGACGACGAATTCGCGGAGTTGACCGAGGCCCTGCGCGCCGTGCAGGAGGCTGTCACCCGCAGCCGCCCGAACCCGGAAACTGCGGGTCGCGCTGCGCGGACGCTGCGTGACCTCGCGGCGCGGCTCGCGGAGTTCGAGGTCGATGAGGACGAGCAGATCTCCGGCCGACGCTGGGATCTTCCCGGGCGAGGGCACACGCTCTCGCCACCCCTCCACATCGACGAGGTGACCGAGACGCGAGCGCGTGGGCACGTCACCGTCGGCAGATTCCATTCCGGGCGATATGCGATGAACGGTGGCGTGACGCCGCTGATCTTCGACGAGATTCTCGCGCGCCTCGCCAACAGTTCCGGCAGACCGTGGGCGCGGACGGCGTACCTGCGCGTCGACTACCGCGCTCCCGCCCCGCTCGGCGTCGAATTGCGGGTGGAGGCCGAGTTCGCCGGCCAGGATGGCCGCAAGCGCTTCATGCGCGGTGCGATGTATCACGGAGACGTCCTCGTAGCCGAAGTCGAGGGACTCTGGATCGAGCTGAAACCTGATCAGACACATAATGTCTCGCTGACCATCGGTCGGGGAGTGGAGGAGAGTTCATGAGTGGTTACTCGCTGTTGGACGGAGTTCGGATTCTCGAGGTCGCGCAACTGGCGCCGGCATCGCTCGGCGGGCATCTCGCCGATCTGGGTGCCGACGTGATCAAGATCGAATCCGGCCCACTCGGGGACCCCGTGCGCGTCGGTGGCAGCCGTGCCGTCGGAGGCGAGGACGGTCCGGCGTTCATGCACCTGCGCTGGAATCGCGGAAAGCGAAGCGTCGCACTCGATCTGCGCACCCCAGAGGGCAAGCAGGCCTTCCTCGACCTTGCGCGTTCGTGCGACGCGGTGATCGAGGGCATGCGAGGCGGATATCTCGACTGGCTCGGTATCGGCTATGAGCAACTGCGACAGGTGAATCCGAAGATCGTGCTGTGCACGGTGTCGGGCATGGGCACCGATGGCCCGTACCGCGGTCTCGGCACAGGGGGCCCGGTGTTCGACGCGTACGCCGGGCTCCGCGAGGTTTCCACTCCCGCGCAGCCGCCGACCGAGGGCATGGCGGGATCGACCGCGCCTCCGATCGCGATGTACGCGCTCGGCGCATACGGGGCAATGGGACTGCTCGCCGCCCTACACAAGGCCGGCGCCACCGGCGAGGGATGCCATGTCGAGGTGGCGGGCATCGATGTCGCCGCCGCGTGGATGCCGGACCTCGTGGATGCGGCGTTGAACGAGGACCGCTCGATTCCCCGTCCGACCTGGCTGCCGGACGGGCGACTGCCCGACTGGCCACGGCTCGAGGCCTACCGCACCAGCGACGGCGAGGCGATTCTGTTCGGGTCGCACGTGGACAAGTTCTGGCACAACTTCCTCGTCGCGGTCGGGCGCGAGGACCTGATCGGCGTCGATCTCACCAGCACGGACGACGGGGCCCCGGCTCGCGCGGATCTGGTGTGGCGGTCGCTGACGGAAATATTCGCGCAGCGCACCCGCACCGAGTGGGTGCAGCTGTTCCTGGACCACGGCATCGCAGGTGGCCCGGTCAACAGCGTCGCCGACATGCTCGCGGACCCGCACTTCCGGGCGCGGGAGAACACCTACCGGGTCGACTACCCGGGGGTTGGTGAGCTCGAGTTCATTGCCAGCCCGGTGCGCGTCGCAGGGGAGAAATTCGCGCCCGCCCTGCCGCCGGTCGTGGGCGCGGATACCACGGAGGTGCTGCGGGCGGTGGCGCGGTACGACGACCGGCAAATTGCGGCGGCGACCGACCCGGCGCGAGCACCCCGGTAGATGACTTTCGCCGGTTGCTTCCGGCGCATATCCCGGCGAACGACACCCACACGAAAGATGTTGTGTGGGTGTGGTTTTAGTGACCAACACAGGGTCGATGCCGAGTCGCGGGAACTCCCAAATCGGACATTGCGCACCATGCCTACAACTGTTAGGTTTACGACAAGCAGTGAGGGTGATCACACCCATCGACGCCGCGGCCGGGACGACCGGCTGACGACAACGAGGAGCACAGATGAATCTCGCGGACCTGACCCGGTTCTGGGGAAAAACGCGTTCGCAGCAGCAGGCGATCGTGTTCGGGGACACGTCGCAGACCTGGGCAGAGGTCGACGCGATCACCGATGCGCTTGCTCGCGGACTGGCGGCCCGCGGCGTCCGCAAGGGCGATCGTGTCGCCGTGATGATGCTCAACCGCCCCGAACTCGCACATGTCATCCTCGCGACGCTGAAGCTCGGCGCCATCAGCGTCCCGCTCAACTTCCGGCTCACCGCCAAGGAGCTGGCGCCGATGGTGGTC
Organism: Rhodococcus sp. NPDC019647; assembly: GCF_044389235.1. Lineage (NCBI taxonomy): Bacteria > Bacillati > Actinomycetota > Actinomycetes > Mycobacteriales > Nocardiaceae > Rhodococcus > Rhodococcus sp. NPDC019647. The sequence goes on from NZ_JBIRXS010000006.1 coordinate 93,044, forward strand.
GACTCCGCGCCGCGCGTGGTGATCGTCGAGGACGACTTCGCGTCGCTCCTCGAGGTCGCCGCCGAGGAAGCGGAGTTCGAGACCTACGCGATCGGGGGCACCGCCCATCAGCCGTACGAGCGGCTGATCGACCCCGGGGCCGCGCCCGTCGTCGCCATCGACGCCGACGACCCCGGCTTCATCTGCTACACGTCGGGGACCACCGGTGTGCAGAAGGGCGCCCTGATCACCCACCGCAACGCGATGACGCCCGGCATCTCGCAGTCGATCACCTTCGGCTTCTCGTCCCGGGACCGGGTGCTGTGCTCGGCCCCGCTGGTGTACACCGGTTCGATCCTGTCGATCTTCATGCAACTCGTCGTCGTGCCCGGCGCGACGATGGTCCTGCTCCGTGAGTACGACCCCGAGATCGCCCTCGACACCTTCGAGCGGGAGCAGATCACAGCCACCACCACCGTCCCGGTGATCTGGGAACGGATGACGATGCTGCCCGACTTCGGCACCCGTACGCTCGCGAAGTTCACCTTCGCCGGCACGGGCGGTGCGCCGGTCAGCCTGGACCTCCTCGACTTCTACCGTTCGCACGGCATCCCACTCACCCAGTGCTACGGCCTGACAGAGGCCTCCGGCATGGTGTCGACCCTTGCCTACGAGGACGCCGTGTCGCGCCCTGGTTTCGCCGGGCTGCCGCTGGTCGGCACCCACGTCCGGATCGGCGATCCGGGAGTCGACACCCCGGCCGGGGAGGTCGGCGAGATCCTGGTCCGCGGCGAGCACGTGCTGCGGGAGTACTGGAACAAGCCCGAGGCCACCCACGCGGCCCTCGCAGACGGGTGGCTGCGCACCGGCGACCTCGGCATGCAGGATGAGGGCGGATTCCTGAAGATCGTCGATCGCAGCAAGGACATGCTGATTTCCGGGGGCCTCAACGTCTATCCCGCGGAGATCGAAAAGGCACTGCACGGCATCGAGGGACTGGTCGACCTCGCGGTCATCGGCGTCAAGGACGACCGCTGGGGCGAAGTGCCGATGGTGGTGTTCCACAGTGAGCGTCCCGCCGAGGAGATCGTCGCCGACATCGCCGAGGTCGCCGGCGAGAACCTGGCGGAGTTCAAGCGTCCCAAGCACGCCGTCGCGCTGGGCGAGCCCCTACCGCGCACCTTCTCCGGCAAGCTCGCCAAGCCGTCTCTGCGCCAACGCTTTCCCGAGGTGCCCGTCGACGCACTCGCGGTCGACGGCACCATCACACCGGTCTGAGGCGTGTCCGCTCAGCTCGAGGCTTCATCCCCCGCGGTTCCCCCTTCCGAGAGGAATTCACGTCGTGGCCCCAACTCGTGAAATAAACATTTCCCAACTCATCGACACCGCACCGGTGTCGGCCCTCCAGAAACGCGCCATCGGGTTGTGCCTGGCGCTCGCGATCCTCGACGGCATGGACGCCCAGCTGATCGGCTTCGCGATTCCCGCACTGTCCGAGGACTGGGGACTGTCCAAGGCCTCGTTCGGACTGCTCCTGGCCCTCAGCAGCGGCGCGATGGTCGTCGGCAGCCTGCTGTTCGGTCCCGTCGCCGACCGGTGGGGCCGGCGCCGGGTAATCCTGCTGTGCACGGTGCTGTTCGCGGTGTTCACGCTCGCGTCCGCGTTCGCACCATCCATGGGTGTGCTGATCGTGCTGCGCATCCTCGCCGGAATCGGACTCGGTGGTGTCACCCCGAACCTGATCGCTCTGACCAGTGAATACAGCCCCGCGCGCAGCCGCTCTACCCTGGTCACCATCGTCGTCGCGGGCATGTCACTCGGCGGCTTCCTCGGCGGACTCGCCGCCGCACAACTGATCCCGGCATACGGCTGGCAGTCGATCTTCGTGGCCGGCGGCGTTCTCCCGCTGATCGTGGCAGCGCTGGCGTGGGCCGGACTCCCTGAGTCGGGCAAGTTCCTCGCAGCCCGCGGCGACCACGCCGGCGCCGCGAAGATCCTCTCGGCGATCGCCCCGCAGGCGGGGGTCACCGGATCGGTGACGTTCACCGTGGATACCGCCGTGGCCACCAAATCGCCCATCCGGGAACTCTTCGCCGGAGGCCGGGCGCTCGACACGGTGCTGCTGTGGGTCGTGTTCGTCATCAATTTCCTGGTGATCTACTTCCTGTTCGGATGGATGCCGTCGTTGTTCAGCCAGGCCGGGCAGAGCCCGTCCAACGCGATCCTCGCCGCGGCGCTGTTCAACCTCGGCGGCATGGCCGGAGCGCTGTCCATCGGGTGGATCACCGACCGGGTCGGCACCGCGTGGGCTCGATCCCGGGGGTCGGACGCCGCCTACGCGGTGGTGATGGCCGGCTACACGCTCGGCGCCCTGTTCATCGGTGCCGTCGCGATGTTCCTGGCGAACTCCACGCTGTTGCTGATCACCATCTGCATCGTGGGATTCGGCATATCCGGCAGCTCGGCGGGCATCATCGCGATTGCCGCCTCGATCTACCCGGTAGCGGCACGCTCGACCGGCATCGGCTGGGCCATGGGAATCGGGCGCATCGGGTCCATTGCCGGGCCCACCCTGGGCGCCGCCCTGATCGCGGCCGGAATGGATGCCCGCACGATCTTCCTGCTGATGATCGTGCCGACCGCCGGCGCCGTCCTCACCCTCGGTGCACTGTTCGTGCGGGAACGACTGCGCGGCCGCAGCGTCCCCGGGGCTGGGGAAGCGAGGGCTGTGGAATCGAGCGCTTCCGAATCGAGGGCCGTGGAGTCGTCGGCCGGCACGGTCGAGGCGCACTGACCCATGCGATCCGTCACGTCGAGGGCTACCTCGTTCTGCAGGCTGTGTGCCTCCTCGTGCGGGGTTCTGCTCGACATCGAAGACGGGCGGATCACACGGGTGCTCGGTGATGCCCACCATCCGATCTCCGGTGGATACACCTGCCCGAAAGGCCGTCGCGGCGGCGACCTCGTGCACGGACCGGACCGGTTGACCACCTCGATGCGGCGCACAGCCACCGGCACCCATGAGCCGGTGCCGGTGGCGCAGGCGACCGCCGATATCGCGGGCCGGCTGCACGCCATCGTGGATCGGCACGGACCGGATGCGGTCGCGCTGTTCATGGGGACGCAGCAGAACTTCGCCGCACTCACCCCGCCGATGGCCCGCGCCTGGTTCCGGGGCACCGGCTCACACAAGCTGTTCTCGACGATGACCATCGACCAGTCCGCGAAATGGGTTGTCGCGGAACGAATGGGAACATACCTCGGCGGCCGGCAACGCTTCGAGGATGCAGACGTGTGGTTGCTGGCAGGCACCAACCCCGTCGTCTCCGGCAACGGTGGCGACGGGGACGGCGCGGTGGTGCAGAACCCGTCGGTCACCCTGCGGGCGGCGCGGGAGCGGGGCCTGAAGCTGATCGTCGTCGACCCGCGGCGCACCGAGACCGCCGCCCTGGCCGACATTCACCTGGCGCCCCGGCCGGGGACGGACGCGGTGCTCTTCGCCGGCCTGCTCCACGTCGTCCTCACCGAACACCTCCACGACACCGACTTCTGCCGCTGGTACACCGCCGACCTGACTGCGCTCCTCGAGGCCGTGTCCGACGCGACTCCCACTGTCGTGCAGGGTATCTGTGGTGTTCCCGCCGATCGGATCCGCGAAGCGGCACGCGTGTTCGCGGGCGGGAGCCGCGGGATGGCGACCAGCGGCACCGGGCTGTGCATGGGCCCGCATTCGAACCTCGCGGAGCACCTCGTCGCCGCTCTGAACGTGGTGTGCGGCAGGTACCTGCGCGAGGGAGAGCGGGCCGACGACCGCGCCGTCCTGACCCGGCACCAGCCGGCGCGCGCGGAGGTGGCACCGCCCACCCGGGCGTACGAGCACGGATTCCGCAGCCGGATCGGTGGGGTGCGGGCGATTCGCGGCGAGCTGCCGTCCGGCATCCTCGCGGACGAGATCCTCGAACCCGGCCCCGACCGGGTTCGGGCGCTGATCGTCTCCGGTGGCAATCCCGCGGCGGCGCTGCCCGACCGCGGGAAAGCGTTGCGCGCACTGCGATCACTGGACCTGCTGGTGTGCGTAGACCCCCGGATGTCGGACACCGCGCGGCTCGCCGACTACGTCATCGCCCCGACCACCATGTACGAGCGCGCCGACCACACCGTGATCATGGAGCCGTTCTTTCCACGCCCGTTCGCGCAATACACTCCCGCGATTGTTACCGCGCCGCCCGGCGCCGTCGACGACTGGCGGTTCTTCCTCGACCTTGCCGCCGCCTCCGGGCAGCCGGTCAAGTTCGCCGGCCGCATCCTCGACCCCGCCGCGCCGCCGACCTCCGAACACTTGCTGGCGATGATGACCGGGCGCGGACGCGTACCGTTCGCCGACCTGGTCGCCGCTCCGCACGGATATCTCGCCGGGCGCAGCGGTGCCGTCGTGGGTCCGGCCAGCGAGGACGGTGCCGGACACCGCCTGACACTGATGCCCGAGGACGTGCGCGGCGAACTGCACGCAGCACTCGCGGACAAGGCCGTCACGTCGCAGTTCCCGTTCCTTCTGACGGTGCGACGGATCCGCGAGGCCGTCAACTCCACCGGCACCCGAATCCCGGGGCTCGTTCCCGGCGGCGCCAACCCTGCGAGCCTGCACCCCGCCGACCTCGCCGACCTGGGTATCGGCGACGGGCAGGCGGTGACCGTGCGGTCGGCATCCGGACGCCTGCGTGCGACCGCACGGGCAGATGCCACCCTGGCCCGGGGCAGCGTGTCGATGACGCACTGTTTCGGCAGCGTCGACCCGCGCGAGGACGTCGGAGTGAACGTGAACGCGCTGACCGGAACCGGCGAGGGTGTCCAGTCGATCAACGCGATGCCCACCATGACCGCGGTTCCCGTCGCGGTCGAGCCCACCGCAATCGAACAGGACGCGTGATGACCACCGCAGAACCGATCGTCGGGCACCGAATCTGCCCACTGTGCGAGTCGACCTGCGGGCTACTCGTCGAGCTCGACGGCCGCACCATCGTGCGGGTCGCACCGAACCCCGACGACGTACTGAGCAGTGGGCACAGCTGCGCGAAAGGCCTCGGCCTCGGCCGCATCGAGAACGACCCCGACCGGATCCGGACACCGCTGTTGCGCACCGCGGACGGTGGATTCCGCGAGGCCACTTGGGACGAAGCATTCGGCGAGATCGACCGGCGGCTACCGGAGTTCGTCACCGGCGATCCGGGCAGCTGCGCGATCTACCACGGCAATCCGGCTGCCCACCACCTGGATTCGACGTTCTACCTCGGTGAGTTGATCGGCGCGGTCGGCACCCGGAACATCTACTCGCCGGCGAGCGTCGACACCTGGCCGAAGAACCTCGCGCACATGCTGCTGTACGGCACCGGCCTCGGCATGAGCCTGCCCGACCTCGACCGCACCGACTACCTGCTGATCCTCGGCTCGAACCCGATGGTGTCCAACGGCAGCACCGTCACCGCACCCGGCATCCACCATCGCCTGCAGGCGCTGCGCGAGCGGGGCGGCACCCTTGTCGTGGTGGACCCGGTGCGGACCCGCACCGCCGAGGTCGCGGATCTGCACGTGCCGATCCGGCCGGGTACCGACGCCCTGTTTTTGCTCGGGGTGCTGTCCGTGATCGCGTCCGAGGGACTGTCCAGACCCGAGCGGGTGCCGGACGTGGTGGACGGCCTCGACGCAGCCCTCGCGATGGCGGCGGAATTCGAGCCCGACGCCGTCGCCGCGGCGTGCGGGATCGACGCCGATGTGATCCGCTCGGTGGCTCGCGGGTTCGCCGGCGCTCCTGCGGCGGTGGCACATTCGCGGATCGGCACCTGCATGCAGGAGTTCGGCACCCTCGCGAACTGGCTCGTCGAGGTACTCACCATCGTCACCGGCAATTTGGACCGGCCCGGAGGGGCGATGTTCGCCTTGCCGCCCGCCGGTGGGCAGAACACCTGGCCGGTGACCAGGCCGCCGAAGCTGATGTTCGGCCGGTGGCGTTCGCGGGTGCGGGGACTGCCGGAGGCGATGGGGGAATTGCCCGCGGTGTGTTTTGCGGAGGAGATCCTCACTCCCGGACCGGGCCGCACCCGGGCGCTGATCACCCTCGCCGGGAATCCGGCCCGCTCCCTGCCCAACAGCGGGGCGATCGAGGAGGCGCTCGGCGCCCTCGAGTTCATGGTGTCGGTGGATTGCTATCTCAACGAGACCACCCGCCACGCCGACGTGGTTCTGCCCCCGCCCCCGGTGACGACCCGGGGCCACCACGACGTCACGCTCGCGCACTTCCAGATCCGCAACGTCGCGCGGTACACCCCACCCCTGCTGGACCTCGCCGACGGCGAGATGGCGGAGTGGCAGATCCTGCTGCGGCTGGCAGCGATCGCCAAGGGAACCCCGCACCGTCCGGTCGGTGAGATCGACGACGAGGTGGCCGCCCTCGCGGCCCGGCGCGCCGCGAAACTCGTCGGCTGCGAGACGGGGCGGGCAATGGACGCCGTGACCGGCCGCCGTGGCCCGCAGCGACTGCTGGACCTGCGTCTGCGCAGCGGACCCTACGGCGACCGGTTCGGGCTCGACCCGGACGGGCTGACTCTCGCACTGCTGGAGGACAACCCGGACGGCATCGACTACGGGCCGCTGGCGCCGCGTGTCCCGGAGGTGCTGCGCACCCCGGACGGGCGGATCGACCTGATACCGAACATGATCGTCTCCGACCTGCCGCGGCTGCGAGAGAGCGTCACGAGGGCAGCCCCGGATCTGCTGCTGATCAACCGGCGCCAGCGGCGCGGCATGAACTCGTGGCTGCACAATGCCCTGCCCCAACCGGATGCCGGCCAGTGCGCCCTGCTGGTCAGCCCATCCGACGCGGCCGAGCGGGGTCTGGTGAACGGCGACCGGGTGTCGGTCACGTCCAAGGTCACCACCGTGACGGCCGAACTGCGGATCGACGACACGCTGCGTCCCGGTGTGGCGAGCATGCCGCACGGGTGGGGCCACGACGGACCGGGCCTGCGGACGACCCGGTCGGCCTCGGCGCCCGGCAGCAACTACAACGCCCTGGTGGACGACACCACCGACCTCGAGGCGCTCACGGCGTCCCCGATCTTCAACGGCGTCCCGGTCACGGTGACGCGCACGAGCGAGGAGCATCCCTGATGGCGTACGTGGTCACCCAGAACTGCTGCAACGACGCGACCTGTGTCGCGGTCTGCCCGGTCGACTGCATCCACCCGACCCCCGCGGAGCGGGACTACCAGCGCACCGAGATGCTGTACATCGACCCGGGCGCCTGCATCGACTGCGGTGCCTGCTCCGACGTGTGCCCCGTGGACGCGATCGTCCCCGGCGACGCACCTGCCCCCGACATCGACAAGTACCGGGAGATCAACGCCGAGTACTTCCAGCGCAATCCACGCAGCATTGCGCAGGGCGCGCACGTGCAGCCGCTTCCGCTCGCCCTCGCGACCGCCGGCGTCGCGGACCCCCCGCCGCTGCGGGTGGCGATCGTCGGATCCGGACCGTCCGCGTTCTACGCCGCCGAGGAGCTGCTGGCCCGTCGCGACATCGCCGCCGAGGTCACCATGTTCGAACGACTGCCCGTGGCCGGTGGACTCGTGCGGTTCGGCGTCGCGCCCGACCACTGGCACACGAAGACGGTGGACCGGGTGTTCGATCGCACCGCGCGTCGTGACGGCTTCACGTTCCATCTCGGCGTCGAGGTCGGGCGGGACGTGTCGATCGACGAAGTGCTCGCCCATCACCATGCGGTGATCCACGCGTCCGGCGCGGCGGGCGACCGGCGCCTCGGCATCCCCGGCGAGGACCTGCCGGGCAGCCATGCCGCCCGGGAGTTCGTCGCCTGGTACAACGGTCACCCCGATCACGCCGACCGCGTCTTCGACCTCACCGCATCCCGCGCCGTCGTGGTCGGCAACGGCAACGTCGCGTTCGACGTCGCCCGCATCCTCGTCTCCGACGTGGAGGCCCTGCGCCGCACCGATATCGCCGATCACGCCCTGACCGCACTGGCCGACAGCCGCATCGAGGAGGTGGTGGTGCTCGGCCGACGGGGACCCGAGTACGCGGCCTGCACCACTCCGGAACTGCTCGCGCTCGGCTCCCTGCCGGGGATCGACGTCCTCGTCGACGGCCCGGTTACGGCAGGTCCGGATGCGCCGACCAAGCTGCGGATCCTGGCCGACTACTCCCGGCGGGAGCCGACTCCGGGGAACAAGCGCATCGTGCTCCGCTTCGGCGCCACCCCGAAGGAGGTGACGGGTGACGGGCGTACCGCGGGACTGATCGTGACCGGCACCGACGCAGGCACCGAGGACCGGATCGAGTGTGGTCTGGTCCTGCGGGCGGTCGGGTACCGCGGACTGCCGATCGCCGGCCTCCCGTTCGACGAGGCCGCCGGAACCGTCGCCAACGTGTCGGGCCGGGTGACCGTCCCGGACACGGGGCAGGCCGTGGCCGGCCACTACGTGGCGGGCTGGATCAAGCGCGGCGCGACCGGGGTGATCGGCACCAATCGCTACTGCGCGGCGGAGACCGTCGAGGCCCTCCTCGCCGATCACCGCGCGGGACTCCTCCCCGCCCCGACCGGGACCTCCGCAAACCTGGCGGCGCTGGTGCGCGAACGCCGACCCGACGCGCTCGGCGGTGCGGACTGGCGCGCGATCGACCGCTTCGAGCGCGAGCGCGGCCGCGAGGCAGGCAGGCCCCGCATCAAGATCGTCGACGCCGGGCAGGCGGCTGTCGTCGCGGGTGCGGCCGTCCGATGACCCCGAAGGACACGACCCAGGTGCACACATTCTGCCGCATCTGCGAACCGGGATGCGGCCTGCTCGCCGACGTCCGGGACGACGAGGTGGTCCGGTTGCAACCGGACCGGGATCATCCCGTGCATCAAGGGTTCTCCTGCCACAAGGGCGTGCACTACCTGCAGGTCCACTCCGATCCGGACCGGCTCGACCGGCCGCTGAAGAGGACCAATCCGCGGAGCGAAGAACGCGGCGACTTCGAACCCGTCGACTGGGATGTCGCGGCGCGCGAGATCGCCGGCAGGCTCCAGGAAATACGGCAGAAGTACGGCCGCAACGCCCTCGCCGTCTATCAGGGCAACCCGTCGGCGTTCAACGGCGCCTATTACGCGAACGCCGCCACGCTCGCCCGCGGCTTCGACACCCGGATGCGCTTCAGTGCGGGAACGCAGGACACATCGGCCAAACATGCGGCGAGTGAGGCGATCTACGGCGCGTCGATGGCACATCCGATCCCCGACCTGCTGCACACGGACTACTTCCTGTGCCTCGGCAGCAACCCGCAGGTCTCGCACATGACGCTGATCCACATCTCGGATCCGATGGCCAAGATCCGCGCCGTGAACAAGCGCGGCGGAACCGTGCTGTTCGTCAATCCGCGCCGCATCGAGTCGTCGTCACCGGAGACCGGTGAGGTACTGCTGATCAAGCCGGACACCGACTTCTACTTCCTCGCAGGAATTCTGCACGAGATCGTCTTCCGGATCGGGTACGACCGGGACGAGGTGGAACGTCACGCGCGACGCGTCGACGAACTGCTCGACTTCGTCCGGCAGTATCCCGTCGACCGGATCGCCGCGGTCACCGGTATCGACGCCGACACGATCCGGCAGGTCGCCCACGACTTCTGCGCGGCGCCGAGCGCGAGCATCTACATGGCGACCGGCGTGAACCAGGGCCGGCAGGGCACCCTGGCCTACTGGATGCTCACCATGGTGAGCCTGTTCTCCGGCAACCTCGGCAGGCGCGGCGGCAACATCTACTCCCGGGGTGTCGCCGATGTCGTGCAGGGCTCGAAGCGCAAGCGGGAGAATCCGTTCTACGACGGTCCCTTCGGTGAGATGCGCACCGTCAGCGGTGACCTGCCCGCCGCGCTCCTCCCGGAGTTCATCGAGAACCCCGACGATCCGATCCGCGCACTGATCGTGGTGTCGGGCAACCCGCTGCTGTCGGTCGGCGGGGACGGCCGCCTGCGCCGGGCGTTCGAGCAGTTGGATTTGATCGTGACCGTCGATCTGTATCGCACGGTCACCGGTGAGATGGCGGACTATGTTCTGCCCGCGACGGACTGGCTGGAACGGGAGGACATCAACTTCCTCAACACGATGGGCGTCGCGATGGAGCCCTATGTGCAGTACACGCCCGCCGTCGTGCCGGCGAAGGGGGAGCGCCGCGACGACTGGTGGATTCTGTCCCGCATCCAACAGGAGATGGGCGTCCCGACCCTGCTGGACGACCCGGACCCGAATCCGTTCGCCGCGGTCGACGCGATGATGCGAGACTCGGGTCTGAGTATCGACCTTCTCGCGACGATGCCCTGCCAGACCGCGGTGCTGCCGGAGGCCGATCCCGCGCACGTGTTCAGCATCGCGGTCCAGCACGAAGACGGACTGATCGACTGCTGCCCCGCACTGTTCCAGCGCTCGTACGAGACCGCCGAACGCATTCTCGAGGAGCTGGCCGCGGAACCCGTCGACCAACTCAAGCTGATCACCCGGCGCACCCACTACATGGTCAACAGCTGGCTGCACAACCTTCCGGTGTTCAAACAGGGTGTCCACCAGAGCAATCCGCTGTGGATGAGCCCGGACGACGCGCGGTGCCGCGGCCTGGTAGAGGGCGACGACGTCACCGTGCGCAACCGTCACGGCGAGGTCGAGGCGGTGCTGCTCTGCGACGACACCCTCCGGCCGGGCGTCGTGGCGATGACGCACGGCTGGGGGCAGGGCACGGCCCGAGGACTGGACGTGGCGAGGCGCAACCCCGGTGTGAACGTCAACCGGCTCGCGCCCACCGGCACCGACGGTTACGACCCGCTCAGCAACCAGTCACAGCTCACCGGCATCAACGTCGAGGTGATCCGGAGCATGGGGTTCTCCGACGCCCGACGTCGGTGACTGGCAGTGGGAGATCGGCGGAGACGCTTAGATGAGTGTTGCGTTGTATTGTGCGAGATGGGATCTGACCAGTTCCAGCCCGGCACGGTCATCGAGCTTGATCGGGTCCCGGGACACGGCCATCAGCTCATGCAGCTCCACACCGGCATTGGGTTTGATGGTCATGACGACGGAGAACCTGTCCTCGTCGTTGCGTGCCCGGTATTTGATACCGAGTACCCCTGCGGTTCCGTGCAGGATGGATGCTGCCCAGTGCCGGGTGGTCCGGTAGTCGACGGGGTCGCATTTCGTCAGCCAGGTGTCCTGACCGATCGCCGCCAGATGTGAGCCGTGCACCAGTGCGACCGGGACGTCGTCGGTGACGGTGACCTGGGACAGGACTCGACCCGCCAGCTTGGCCTTGCGCAGGATCCTCGGAACGTGATCTTCCAGCGGCAGGGACCGGCAGTAGGTCTCCGCGATGCAGGTGGAGATGTCTTCCCCGAAGTAGCTGTAGTGGTACGACCCGTCGGAGGAGTCGAAGCGTCCGCCTCCCGCTCCGGCGGGGGTCGGATTCAGGGTCAGGACGTCTCGGTCGGGGTCAGCGGAGTGGATGCGCCAGAGCTTGGTTCCGGCGGTGAGCGACCCGACGTGCGCGGTCACCGAGGCCGGTGGTGGGCGGTTAGGCAATGTCGTCGGCGATCTCGGCGCGCAGCAACGCGCGCACGGCGTCGTAGGCTCCCTCGCCGAGCAGTTGGGCCGGGGACTCGCGGTCTTCGGTCGACGGGTTGGGTGAGAGCCACCACGATGCAACCCCCCATGGATCGTCCCGGGCGCCGAGAGCCACGTTGCCCTCCCGTACTACCTGATTGGCCTCCTCTGGCAGGGAAAACTGAAACTCCGGGTACCGGAACTTCCCGGCCCGCTTGAGTCCGATGACTTCGCCTTTGGTGCTGAGTTTGCGCAGTGCATCGCTGGGGTTGGCCCAGTTCTTGTCGTACTTGTCGGCGACTTCTTTGGCGGAGAGGTGCGGGAACGACAGGATGCGTTCGACGGCGTCGCTGAGCACCGTCTTCTCGTCGAGGATGTCGTCCGATTCGATGAGCTCGAGGATCGGGTCGTCCCGATCGATCCGTCCGGCCAGCATGATGTGGGTGACCCTGTCGGCGACCAGTCGCATGCTCGGCCTCTTGTACAGCTCGGCGCGCATCCGGGCGATGAACTCGTGGTCGCTCACGCCGCTGCGCTGCTGTTGCGGATCTGCCTCGTAGCTCGAGGCCGCGGTCTTGCGCGCCATGTCCCCTCCTCGGTCCCCGGGCAGATACTTCTGATCACGCTTCTATATAGAAGTCTACCGTAGACTTGCGCGCGATGGCAGGGCCGGCAGGTCCCGATGTCATCGCCCGCCGGTGCCGGAATCTCTTTACCGGGGCGAAAAGGGTGCGGCCGAGAATCGTCAGCCGCACCCTTTCCCTCTGCCCGGATTCGATCAGGCCTTCATCAGATCGCGATGGATGATTTCCTTCATGATCTCGTTGGTACCGCCGTAGATCCGTTGGATTCGGGCGTCGATGTACGCCTTCGCGACGGGGTATTCCATCATGTAGCCGTAGCCGCCGTGGAATTGGACGCCGGCATCGATCACCCGGCCTTGCAGTTCGGTAGCCCAGAGCTTGGCCTTCGCGGCGTCGACGGCGGTGAGGGTGCCGGCGTTGTGTTCACGCACGCACCGGTCGATATACGCACGCGACACCTCGACGGCCGTCTGAAGTTCGGCGAGCGTGAAGCCCATCCCCTGGAAATCGCCGATACGCTTGCCGAAGGCGGTGCGTTCCTTGACGTAGTCGAGTGTCCAGCCGAGAACTGCCTCGGCCGAGACCTGCGCGGCGATGCCGATGCCGAGTCGTTCGAGGGGAAGGCTCTGCATCAGATAGGCGAAGCCGGAGCCCAGCTCACCGAGCAGATTCTCCTTCGGGATACGTACGTCCTCGAAGAACAACTCGGCCGTGTCCTGCGCGTGCAGGCCCAGCTTGTCCAGTTTGCGGCCTCGGCTGAATCCCGGCGTTCCGTCCTCGACGACGAAGAGGCTGAAGCCGCGGGAGCCGGCAGAGGGATCTGTCTTCGCGAAGACGATCACGATGTCGGCGAGGATGCCGCTGGTGATGAAGGTCTTGGACCCGTTGATCACCCAGGTGTCGCCGTCGGCGACGGCGGTGGTCTGGATGGCGCGCAGGTCGCTGCCGGCGGCAGGCTCACTCATGGCGATCGCACCGATGGTCTCACCGGTGACGAATCCCGGCAACCACCGTCGGCGCTGGTCTTCGTCGGCGTGCCGGAGAAGGTAGTTCAGGACGATGTCGTCGTTCGTGGAGAACCCGGACTGCAGGGCCGATGCGCCGACTCGGGCGATCTCCTGCTGGATCACGAACCGGAAGCGGTAGTCGAGTTCACCGGGCCCGCCGTACGCCTCGGGGACGGGTAGTCCGAGCAGGCCCTGACGACCCGCTGCCAGCCAGGTCTCACGATCGATCAGGCGATCCGCATCCCATTTCTCGAGTTGGGGAACCACGTGCTTGTCGACGAATCCACGGACGGATTCGCGGAACAACTCGTGGTCCCGGTCGAAGAGATCGCTCTGCATGTTTTCCTCCTGATGCGGGACGCCCGTCAGGCGACCTGCACATCGTGTGTTTGTCAGTTCGTTGCCAGTAGTTTCTGGGTCTCACGCCGGAACACCTGGTTGGCAACCTCGTTCTGGCCCAGCACCATCCGTCCCGCGTTGGCGCTCCTCATACCGTGCTGGGAGTCCCGCAGGAGCGGGAAGTCCTCGGCGTGAAGAACTGCGAGCAGAATCTCCCAGTTCTTGTTCCACAGGCGAGTCCACTTCTCCTCGGTCATCTCGGTATCCGCCACCGGAGGCACGATCAGGCGCATCTCCATGCGGCAGCGCTGCGGATCGGTGGGGTGCGGCCGGAAGGTGAGGAGCTGGAAGTGATCCGGCTGCCGCAGCAGGGTGCTGTTGGGAAGCAGGAAATGGGTTTCCGTGATGTCCTTGGCCAGGCTTCGGTCGCCGGGGTCTTCCTCGATCCACCGATCGATCGACTTGCGCGGGGCGATGAAGCGGCAGTGCCTACCGAAGTCCTCGAACGCCATCACGTTGGTGTGGATGTGCTTGGCGGCAGTGTTGGGGTGGGCGTACTGGATGTGGTACCCGTCGAGGAAGGCGTCCTGCATGATCTTCCAGTTGACCGGCTCGTCGAATCCCTCGGACTGGACGGCGATCTTCGAATCGAGGTCGTACCCGGACAGAATTGCATCCATCTCGTTCCCGAGCCAGCCAGCCACGTCGATCTCGGCGTTCGCCTCGTCGACGACCCAGATGAAACCGTGGCGCTCCTCGGTCGGCAATTCGACGAGGCCCATGCTCGTGGTGTCGGTTTCCCCGAAGGTGTTGTCACGGGTGATCGTCCGCAGGGTGCCGTCCGTGTCGTACGACCACCGGTGGTACGGGCAGGAGAACAGGCGGCAGCGGCCCTTCTCCTCCTTCTCGAGGAGGGCGCCCCGATGCCGGCACAGGTTGACGAACGTCTTGACGCCACCGTCGCGCTGGCGGACGACGATGATGTTGTTCCGCGGCATCTGCAGGGTGAAGAAGTCGCCGGAGCGAGGAATCTCGGAACCATGCGCGACGATCGAGGGAACCCGCCCGAAGATGAGGTCACGCTCTCGCTTGGCTATGGCCGGATCGGTGAATTCCTCTGGTTGAAACCAGGTGATGTGGTCGAACTCGTCCGTCGTGTCGTTGCGCAGGTGATCCAGGGTCCGGCGAATGCGTTGCTCGCGGGGTGCTCCGACCTCGGTCATTGCATCTCCTCCAGTATCGTGGGCGCGCCCGGCTACGGTGTGGTCACCGGCTTGCGAACGTGTGCTGCGGATCAACGCCTCTAAATCTAACTGACGTAGTTTTACCTGTAAACCCCGGCGCCGAGGTTGCGGCAGGAATCGGGCCTTGCGCCGAGAATCTACTGGGATTAGATTATTGCTCACTGCGGTCGATGTGATCTCTTTCACTCGGCGACGTGATGCCGGCGACGATCGGGTTGCCGGTCGCTATCGAACGGGAGGTACCTGCCGATGCACACTGACACGTCGGTCAGGACCGTACGAGCACGGATCGGGTCTGCGGTGGCGAGTGAGAAGGCCGAGGGCCTGGCGGGCACCACGATCGGCGTCGTCGGCGCCGGGATGATGGGCGCGGCCATCGCCTACACCTGCGCGTGGGCCGGAGCCGACGTCGTGCTGTGGGCGCGAACTCTGGAGAATGCGCGCCGAGGCAAGTCGTACGCCGACCGGCGGGAAGCTCATGCGCGAAAAGCGGGGACCTCGAACAGGCCGATGTCGCAGGCCTTGCTCGGTCGCATCACGCCCACCGAGTGCATCAGAGATCTGTCGGCATCCGCGCTGGTGATCGAGGCGGTCGCAGAGAACGTCGCCGTCAAACAACAGGTGCTGCAGATGGTGGAGGCAGTCACCGAGGCTCCTACGGTGATTGCGTCGACGACGTCGACCCTGCCGATCGCCATTCTCTCCGCGAAGCTACAACGTCCGCAGTACTTCCTCGGGATGCACTTCTTCTCGCCTGTCGACCGGATGTCGTTGGTGGAGACGATCGTCGGATCGCGTACCTCGCAGGCCACCGTCGCGGCATCATTGGCGTACGCGCGGATGCTCGGGAAGGTACCGATCGTGGTGGGCGATAGTCGGGGGTTCTTCACCAGCCGTGTGATGGAGCGCTATCTCGACGAGGCATTGGTAGCGGTCGGGGAGGGAATCGATCCGGGCCTTGTCGAGCGCGCAGCGACCGCCGCCGGATATCCGGTGCCGCCGCTCCACTTGCTCGACGAGATCACGTTGACGCTCAACCGCGCGGTGCAGCGCGAGAACCGTGTCGCTGTCGAGGCGGCCGGCGGGACGTGGCGGGGGAGTGAAGCAGACAGCGTCCGCGACCGGATGATCGACGAATGCGGTCGTGAGGGCAGGTCGGACGGTCAGGGATTCTACGAGTACGACTCGGATGGTAAGCGCTTGGGGTTGTGGCCCGTCCTTCGTGAGGTGTTCGGGCCTGCACGGCATATTCCCCTGAACGATATGCGCGACCGGTTGTTGTTCGTCGAGGTCCTCGAAGCGCTGCGCTGTCTCGGCGAAGGTGTCGTCGGATCCGAGACCGACGCCGACACGGGATCTGTTCTCGGCATCGGTTTCCCGGCGCACACGGGTGGGGTTCTGTCGTTCCGGCGTTCCTATCCGGGAGGCGAGAACGGGTTCGCCGCCCGTGCCCGCGAGCTTGCAGGCCGTTACGGCGACCGCTTCCTCCCACCGGAGCAGAGTTCGGAACCATACGATCAACCGGAGTGCCCATGACCTACGTAGTTACCCAAGCCTGCTGCAACGACGCGACGTGTGTCGCGGTGTGTCCGGTGAACTGCATTCACCCGACTCCCGACGAAGCGCAGTACCAGCGCACCGAGATGCTCTACATCGATCCGGCCGCCTGCATCGACTGTGGGGCCTGCGCCGACGTGTGTCCGGTCGACGCGATCGTTCCCGACAGCGACCTCACCCCGGAGGCCGAGATCTACAAGGACCTCAATGCCGCGTACTTCCTGGGCAACCCGACCGTGTCCGGCCCGAGCGAAGTGCCGGCCGAACCTGTCGTCGCGGCAGCCCGGCCGGGTCCGCTGAAGGTGGCGATTGTCGGGTCCGGTCCCTCCGCCTTCTATGCAGCCGAAGAGTTGCTGACTCGGCGAGACGTCGACGTCGACGTCTCCATGTTCGAGCGGCTCCCGGTGGCCGGTGGGCTCGTCCGGTTCGGGGTGGCTCCGGATCACCAGACCACGAAGGCCGTGGAGCGGGTCTTCTCCCGCACTGCCGGCCGCAACGGTTTCCGTGCCTTCCTCGGCGTGGAGATCGGTCGGGATATCAGTGTCGACGAGCTACTCGATCATCACCACGCGGTGATCTACGCGAGCGGTGCGTCCGACGACCGCAAGCTCGGCATCCCGGGCGAAGAGCTGCCGGGGAGTTTTGCTGCACGCGAATTCGTCGCCTGGTACAACGGACATCCGGAATCCGCTGGTCGCACCTTCGATCTGTCGGGGCGTCGTGCCGTGGTGATCGGCAACGGCAATGTGGCGTTGGACGTAGCGCGGATCCTGGCGTGCGATCCCGACCGGCTCGTCCCGGGTGATATCGCCGAGCATGCGCTGAATGCAATTCGGCACAGCACTATCGAAGAAATCGTGGTTCTCGGACGACGAGGGCCGGAGCACGCAGCGTTCACGACACCCGAGCTCATCGCGCTGGGAGCGTTGCAGGAGGTCGAGGTGAGCGTTCACGGCGGATTCGACGCTTCCGACGATGCCTCGATCAAGTTGCGGACACTGGCCGACTACGCACGCCGCTCTCCTCGACCGGGTCGGCGGAAGATCACCCTGAGGTTCCACGGGACGCCCGTCGAGATTCTCGGTGACAGTCACGTCGAAGGTCTACGGATCGCGTCCACCCGGATGGACGGAAGCGAAGAGGATCTCGAGGCCTCTTTGGTCCTGCGTTCGGTCGGCTACCGCGGCGCTCCCGTGCCGGGGTTGCCGTTCGACTCCCAACGCGGCACGGTCCCCAACGTTGCAGGCCGCGTGGTCGATCCGGTGGACGAGCATCCGGTGCCGGGGGTATATGTCGCCGGGTGGATCAAGCGGGGTCCGACCGGGGTGATCGGCACCAATCGATACTGCGCCGCCGAGACAGTCGACGCGCTCGTAGCCGACCATCAACGTGCGCTTCTTCCGCAGCCGAGCCGACCAGGCGACGAGTTGGCGGAGGCCGTGCAGTCGCGGTGTCCGGAGTCGTTCGGTTTCGACGGCTGGAAGCGGATCGACCGGTACGAACGTGTCGAAGGGCGACGCCGGGGCCGGGCCCGGCAGAAGCTGGTGGAGGTCGGTGCGATGCTCGCGGTGGCCCGTGGGGCAGAGACCAGCCAGTACTTGCCACAGTAAACAACGACCTTTAGATTTAACATGCGGATGTGACGTACGGCTCTCTCCGGGAGGCCGAAGACACAGCACGGTCCGCCGTGCTCGCCGCCGAGCACCCCCGCGATCGATGACAACTCTTGGAGGCTTACATGAGCGGCACTGTTGTAGACGCTTTGACCTACTGGTCCCGGTCGAAGCCGGATCTGACCGCGATCGACTTCGACGGCGACGCCGTCACCTACGCAGAGCTGGCCGCATGGGCCGACGGCGTCGCCCACGATCTCGCCTCGCGTGGTGTCGTGCCCGGCGATCGGGTGAGCTTCCTCGGTGCCAACAGCCTCGAGTGGGCGGTGGCCTCGCTCGGTGCCATGAAGGTCGGCGCCATCGCGGTCGGTTTCAACCAGCGCATGCTCGCCGGCGAGCTCACCGCCCTCGTCGAAGACTGTGAACCCACCGTCGTCTACTGCGAGGAGGCGCTGCGACCGCGCCTCGAAGAAGTCCAGCAGACACGCAACACGTTCTCGATCGCAGTGTTCGAGAAGGATGTGCGTCCGCTGCGCGGCAGCGATCATGCGAAATACCGGACCCCCGTCGTCGATCTCGACACTCCGACAGCCATCGTGTTCACCAGCGGCACCACCGGCAAGCCGAAAGGCGTGATCTTCACCCACGCCACCGTCGCCGGCGAAATGCACGAATGGCATTTGATGGAACCGATTCAGCCGAACAACCTGCGCCCGGTGCTGGTGCTGCCCCTGTTTACCGCTGCCGGCATCATCTGGGGTATTTCGCGCGTCGTCCTTCACGGCGGAACCCTGTTCCTGCAGCCAGGTTTCGACCCGGCGAAGGCGCTGCGCATCCTGGCCGAGGACAAGGCCAACACCCTGACGGGCCCGCCGATCCTCTTCGAGCAAATCGCGAAAGCGCCCGGATTCACCGACGCGGATCTGAGCCACATGGTCACAGCACACGTCGGTGGCGCACGCGTACCCGTCGACCTGCTGCACAAATGGCAAGCCCAAGGTGTGTCACTGCGACAGATCTACGGTCAGACCGAGATCGGCGGATCAGCGACCGCGATGCCGCGCGAAGAGGCGGCCGAGCATCCCGACAAGTGCGGCTGGGGTGGCATCTTCACCAAGATTCGCGTTGTCGATGCCGAGGGAAATGACCTTCCCCCCAACGAAACCGGGCAGATTCTGTTGCGCGGCCCGGGCATGATGCCGGGATACTGGCGCAACGAGGACGCGACCCGATCGGCTCTGATCGACGGCTGGCTCCAGACCGGTGACCTCGGCAAGCTCGACGAGAACGGCTACCTCACGTTCGTCGACCGCCTCAAGGACATGATCATCTCCGGTGGCCTGAACATTTCACCCGCCGAGATCGAAGCCGTCATCAATCAGATGCCCGGGGTCGAGGAGGTCGCGGTGATCAGCGTTCCCGACGCCAAGTTCGGGGAGACCCCGGCCGCGCTGGTCCGGACCACCACCGAGATGAAGGAATCCGAAGTGGTCGGATTCTGCAATGAGCGGCTCGCCGACTACAAGGTGCCCCGGTACATCGTCTTCATGGACGAGCCCCTGCCCCGGATGCCCAGCGGGAAGATCGCCAAGCGCCAGCTGCGCGACGCCTTCGCGGATGTGCCCGACAACTACGACAAGGTTCGGTGATCGAGCCGTGGACTTCCCCAAGGTCGCTGTGGTCACCGGTGGTGGCCGCGGAATCGGCGCGGCCATCTCGAGCCGACTTGCCGCCGACGGATTCGCTGTTGCGGTGAATTACTCGCGGAGTGCGCGCGATGCCGAGGAAGTGGTCGCAAAGATAGTCGCGGACGGTGGACGTGCTGTGGCGATCCGAGCCGACATTTCACAGGCCGCCGAGGCCGAGCGGCTCATCGCCGACACCACCGTCCAATTGGGCGCCCCCACCGTGGTGGTCAACAACGCGGGCATGAACAAGGCCGGGGCGGCCCGGAAGCAGAGCCCGGAAGATTTCGACGAAGTGATCGCAGTCAACCTCAATGGTGCGTTCTACTGCACCCACTTCGCGCTACCCGCGATGTACGAAGCCGGTTGGGGCCGAGTCATCTTCGTCAACAGCCCGTCTGGAGGGAGGCGCCCGTCCCCCGGGATGAGCGCCTACTCCGCGGCCAAGGCCGGGCTGGTGGGAATGGCCAAGTCGATGGCACTCGAGGTTGCCCGTCGCGGGATCACGGTCAACTGTGTGATGCCGGGCTTCGTCGCTACCGACATCGTGGCGTCGGGGGGCGAGGCGGGGGTCGAAGCCCTGACCAAGCACTGGCCCTCCATTCCGCCCGAATCGATCGCCTCCACCATCTCGTTCCTGGTGAGCGACAACGCCGCCGACGTCTCCGGTGAGGAGATCGGTGTGTGGCGAGGTGGCCCCGTCGGGGTGTGACCGTCCAATACAGCTGAGACCGCCCACCGGCAGAGCCAGTCCGGTGGGCGGTTTCTTGCTGTCTGGCCATTCCCTCCCGGAATGCGAAACGGGCTCCGATCCGGTGGATCGGAGCCCGTACCTCGAGTGGTGATGTCGCTAAGCAGTGACCGGCGTTCTGTCGTCGTCCCGCTTCACCCCGGACGACGAGCGGGAACGGGACAGGACGGTTGCCCCGAATCCGAGCAGCGAGACCACGCAGATCAGGAGGCTGAGCCACACCGTGGTGTCGTCGAATGCCAAGGCGACCGCGATGACCGGAACGAACGCCGCGCCGAGAGCGTTGCCGGCCTCACGGCCGAGGCCGAGGCCGCTGTAGGCGTGCTGCGTGTGGAACAGCTCGATGACGTAGGCACCCATCGGGCCGAAGATGGCGGCGACCCCGATGCCGTTGCCTGCCGCCATGACCACCCAGTACAGCAGCGGGGGTGTTCCGACGCCCGACAACAGAGAGATGCCGACCCAGGCGAACACGGCGCTGTACAGGAATCCGAACATGATCACCGGTGCTCGGCCGACCCGGTCCGACAGGGAACCGAACATCGGGATCAGAATGGCATTCGCGAGCTGCGCGGCGATCAGGCCGACGAGCACTTCGGTTCCGCCGAAACCCAGCTGATTCTTGCCGAAGGTGCCCATGAACACGATGTAGAAGTAGCCGATGCCGGTCTGACCGATGGTCATCACGAGCACGGTCAGAAGTGCGCGCGGCTGCTGCCGGATCACGTCGAAGAGCGGATTTTTCGAGACCGTGTTGCTCTCCTCGATCGCCCGGAATGCGGGGGTTTCGGGCAGGCTGCGGCGCAACCACAGGCCGTAGGCGAGGATGACGACGCTGCACAGGAATGGAATACGCCAGCCCCAGGCGAGGAAACTTTCCTGCGACATCAGGGATGAGACCGTCAGCAGAGACAGCGTGCCGAGCACGCCGCCGAGCGCCGCACCCATGCCGGGCAAGGAGCCCATCAATCCCTTCTTCTTCGCGGGTGAGAACTCGACGGCGACCAGAGCTGCGCCGCCGTACTCACCGCTGGCGCCGATGCCCTGCAGGATTCTGAGGAACACCAGCAGAGCCGGTGCGAGCCAGCCGATCTGGGCGTAACTCGGCAGCAGGCCGACGAGCAGCGTAGCGACACCCATCAGGACGAGGGTGAAGACGAGTATTCGTTTTCGGCCGATGCGGTCGCCGAGGCTGCCGAGGATCACCCCGCCCACCGGACGGACCAAGAATCCGACCGCGAAGGTAGCGACCGCCTGCAGCGTCCCCAATAGGGGGCTCGAGCCGGTAAAGAACACGGAGGCGAAGACCACCGACGCGGCCGAGGCGTAGAGGCTGAAGTCGTAATATTCGAGCAGGGTACCGACGAAGGCGGCGCGACTTGCGCGTCGTGAGTCCGCGCGGGAGGGTCCGGAGTCTGCATCCACGGAGATTTCCGCAGCTGTGGTCGTACGTTCGGTCATGCGAAACCTCGCGTTGTGAGTGCTGGGCGAAGTGCCCGAATCATGTAGTGACGCAGACCACATTAACCTACTCTCTTTAGAATTGTCTATCGGAGCAACGCCGACGCAGCCTTCGCCTCTTCCCGGTAGTTGGACGGCCACTTCTTGCCCAGTGTCAACCCACCGTCGACCCCGAGGGACTGTCCGGTGACGAACGTGGAGTCGTCGGAGGCGAGGTAGGCGGCGGCGTGCGCGAGGTCTTCCGGCTCACCGGCGCGGGGAATGGGCTGGAAGTTGGTCAGGCTGAGCCGCACGGCATCGACGCTGCGGTCGAGCGCGTCGTCCTCGAGGCCGGCGCCGTGGCCCACTATGCGGGTGGCGACACCTCCGGGGATCAGTGCGTTGACTCGGATCCGGTATTCGGCCAGCTCCACGGCGGCGGTCCGGGTCAGTTGCAGCACTGCGGCTTTCGCGGCGCTGTACGGGTGCGGTCCGAAACCGGTACGGACGCCTGCCACGCTCG
This sequence comes from Rhodococcus sp. NPDC019647, assembly GCF_044389235.1. NCBI lineage: Bacteria > Bacillati > Actinomycetota > Actinomycetes > Mycobacteriales > Nocardiaceae > Rhodococcus > Rhodococcus sp. NPDC019647. The sequence goes on from NZ_JBIRXS010000006.1 coordinate 115,404, forward strand.
ACACATTGACGATGCTGCCCGACCCCTGATCGCGCATCACGCGCGCGGCATGCTTGGTCCCGAGGAACGCACTGCGAGCGAGCATCGCGAACCCGTTCTCCCACTCGTCGAGCGATGTGTCCTCGAGGAAGGTCCACGCGCCCACCCGGCCGGCGTTGTTGACCATGCAGTCGAGCCGGCCGAACCGATCGACGGCCAGTGCGACCGCGGCCTCGACGTCGGCCTCGTTGCGTACATCGGTGTGCAGGTAGGCGCCACGGTCGCCGAGACCGGCGGCGACGGCCTGGCCCCGCGGGTCGTCGATATCGGCCACGACGACGCGGGCTCCGCGTTCGGCGAACGTGCGGGCGGTGGCTGCGCCGATTCCGCTCGCGGCTCCTGTCACCACGGCGACCTTGCCGTCGAGGTTCGTCATCGTGGACTCCTTCGGTTGTGTTCCGGGCTCGGTTCCTTGAGCTTTTAATCTAAAACCATTAGTCTGCGTCTGTCGAGTACCTCGTCCCTGGGAGAGCACTATGTCCGACGCGAAACTGATTCTGATCGAGCGGCCGCGGCCGGGCATTCTGCTGATCCGGCTCAATCGCCCGGACGAGCTCAATGCCATGAACGTCGACCTCATCGAGGAGTTGCACGAGGTGCTCGCCGAGGTGCGCGATGATTCGCTCACCCGCGCGATCGTGCTCACCGGTGAAGGCCGTGCCTTCTGTGCAGGTCTCGACCTTCGCGGATACGGCACACCGCCGGGCGCAACCGAGGGTGAGGGCCGGGCCCAACTCGGACTGCGGGTGCAGAAGCACATCGCCGGCCTCGTCGACGCATTCCGCAGCACCCGCGCGCCGATCATCGCGGCCGTCAACGGCGCGGCAGCCGGCGGCGGCATGTCGCTCGCCCTCATGGCGGACATTCGCATCATGTCCGAGACGGCGGTACTGCACGCCGCGTTCATCCGCCGCGGCCTGTCGAATTGCGACATCGGAATGAGCTGGCTCCTGCCCCGCATGATCGGCTTCTCCCGGGCGGCGCAGATCATGCTCACCGGCCGGTCCATCGACGCCGCCGAGGCCGAACGCATCGGTCTCGCCTCGTCCGTCGAACCCGCAGACACGGTGCTCGAGGTGGCACTGGACACCGCCGAGGCCATCGCGCAGAACAGTCCGTTCGGGGTCTGGATGACCAAGGAAGTCATGTGGTCGAACCTGGAGGTTCCCAGCATGCGCGCCGCCATCGACCTCGAGAACCGCACCCAGATCCTCAGCTCGTTGACGCGCGATCACAGGGAGGCCGTCGTTTCGTTCCTCGAAAAGCGCCCGCCCGAGTTCCAGAACCACTGACCACATTCCGACCGATTCGACGGCACACAGAGAAACAGTGAGTAAAAGTATGAGAGTGGGAATCGCCGCAGGATATTGGGGATCGGGCCCGCCCCGCAATGTCGAAAGAATGCTCGCCGAGGCCGAGGCCCTCGGCGTCGACAGTTTCTGGACCGCCGAGACCTACGGCTCCGACGCACTGACACCGCTCGCGTGGTGGGGAGCGCAGACCTCGACGATCAAGCTCGGTACTTCGGTGTGCCAGATGTCGGCGCGCACTCCGACGGCGCTGGCAATGGCCGCGCTGACTCTCGATCATCTCAGCGGTGGCCGCGTGATCATCGGGATCGGTGCATCCGGACCGCAGGTCGTCGAGGGCTGGTACGGGCAGCCCTACCCGCGGCCCCTCGAACGCACCCGCGAGTACATCGAGATCATGCGGCAGGTGTGGGCGCGCGAGAAGCCGGTGACCTACTCCGGGCGGCATTACCAGCTTCCCGTCGAGGGCGGTTCCGGCTTGGGTAAGCCACTGAAGTCGATCGTTCATCCCCTGCGGGGCGATATCCCGGTCTACATGGGCGCCGAGGGCCCGAAGAACGTGGCGTTGGCCGCCGAAATCGCTGATGGCTGGACGCCGCTGTGGTTCTCGCCCAAGAGCGACGAGTTCTACCGCAAGGCACTGGCCGAAGGCTTCGCACGGGACGGAGCACGCCGCACCGCCGAGGACTTCGAGATCGCGAACGTGTGCTGGCTCGTCGAGAACGACGACGTGGAAAAGGCCGCCTCCCGGCTCAAGCCGACGGTCGCGTTGTATGCCGGCGGCATGGGCGCCAAGGGCGCCAATTTCCACAACGACGTGTTCGCGCGCATGGGTTGGGGCGAGGTCTGCGCCGAAATCCAGGAGCTGTACCTGAGCGGTCGGCCCGACCTTGCGGCCCAGGCCGTTCCCACCGCGATGGTCGAAGATGTCGCGTTGATCGGTCCCGCGGACAAGATCATCGAAGAGATCGAAAACAAGTGGAAGAACACGTGTCTGACCACTCTCATTCTCGGTGGGTGGCCCAAGCCGGAGAACCGTGAGCGCATCCTCGCGGCGGTGCAGTCGTGACCCTGCAGTCGAGAACGACCCTGGACCCGAGAACCCCGGTCCTGGTCGGTACCGGCCAGACCAGCGAACGCCAGGGCGGCGTGGAGCCCGTCGATCTGATGGTGCGCGCGGCGCGGGCAGCAGCTGCCGACGCGGGATCGACGCGCCTGCTCGAACTCGTCGATTCGGTCCGGGTGGTCGGGCTGCTGTCCTGGCGTTACCGGGATCCGGGCGCGCTCGTGGGTGCGCGGATCGGCGCGACCGTGCGACACACCGGTTACTCCGGTAACGGCGGAAGCACGCCGCAGGTGCTCGTCAACGGGGCTGCCGAGGACATCGCCGCCGGGCGATCCGATGTCGTGCTCATCGGCGGCGCCGAATCGTGGCGGACCCGCACCAAGTTGCGGGCACAGAAGCTGCGCCCCGACTGGACGGTGCAGGACGAGTCGGTACCCGCCGCTGACATCCTGGTCACGGACGTGCCGATGGCGGCAGAGAGTGAACGCCGCATCGGTCTGGATCGGCCCTCGTATGTCTATCCGCTGTTCGAACAGGCGCTGCGGGTATCGGCGGGACGTTCACTCGAGGAGCATCGGGAGGTCGTCGGCGGGTTGTGGTCGCGGTTCAGCAAGATCGCGGCGACGAATCCGAACGCGTGGGTGCAGCGTGAATACACCGCTGCGGAGATCTCGACGCCGTCGCCCGACAACCGGATGATCTCCACGCCCTATACCAAGCTGCTCAATTCGAACAACATGGTTGATCAGAGCGCGGTGCTGCTGATGTGCTCGGTCGAGACCGCGACCCGACTTGGTATCCCGCAGGAGAAGTGGGTGTTTCCGCAGTCCGGCACCGAATCACACGATACGTACGCGATCGCCGAACGCGAGGCGCTCGACGGCTCCCCGGCAATACGCATCGCCGGGGCGCGGGCCCTCGATCTCGCCGGTATCGGACTGGACGAGGTTGCCTACGTCGACGTGTACTCGTGCTTCCCGTCGGCGGTGCAGGTCGCAGCGAAGGAGTTGGGGCTCGCGCTCGATGATCCCGGCCGGCCGCTGACGGTGACCGGTGGCCTGACGTTCGGCGGTGGGCCGTGGAACAACTATGTCAGCCACTCGATTGCGACGATGGCGACGCGGTTGCGCGAATCTCCGGGATCGTACGGTTTGGTGACCGCCAACAGTGGTTACCTCACCAAGCACGCCATGGGCGTGTACCGGACCGAACCTCCCGTCGGCGGGTTCAAGCGTCTGGACGTGCAGGCCGAGGTCGATGCGCAGCGCACGACGAGAGCGCTGTTGTCCTACACAGGCAGGGCGTCGGCGGAATCGTGGACTGTGGTGTACGGCCGCGACGGCTCCCCGGAGCGCGGTTTCCTCGCGGCCCGCACCGCGACGGGGGAGCGGACCCTTGCGGTCAGCACGGACGCCGAGGATCTCGTCACCCTCGCCGAGGTCGATATTGCCGGTCAGCAGGTTTCGATCTCCGAAGAGGGGCACTTCCGCTTCGCATGATCTTGACGCCCTTTTATCTAATGCCATAAGGTTAATGCACTGACGGACACGGCATACACGTGTCACGAAATCGAGGAGTTTCCAGATGTCTGTCGAAGACTTTCGCGCACTGTACGAACAGCATGTCGGCCACGTTGTCGCCGGAAACATGAAGGCCGCTCTCGCCGACATGGTGCGAGAGAACATTCCGCAGGTCTTCGACGGAGTCGACACCCCCCGGGAGGCCGCGCAAGGCTTCGAGATCAAGGATGTGCGCGCCGAGGGCGACCGAATGGTCGGTGAAACCGTCTATGACATGGGTGACCGGTCGATCGGGCTGCGCTCGATCTGGGAACGGCACGACGGACGTTGGCTCGCCGCGGCGCTCGAGAACTTCCCCACCGGAACGGAGGCACACGCATGACCGCAACAGAGCCCGTCGCGGAACCGTGGGGCCCCACACCCGACGGACTCGATCGACCGTACTGGGACGGCCTGCGCGTCGATGAGCTGCGCCTTCAGCGCTGCAACGAATGCAGCACCTGGATCTGGGGTCCGCAGGCCATCTGCGGTCACTGCCACAGCTTCGACCTCGGATGGGAAACCGTCGAACCGTCCGGCACCGTCTACAGCTGGAACCGCAGCTGGTACCCCTACATGGACGAATACGCCGACCGGCTGCCGTACGTGACGGTGCTGGTGGAACTGCCACACGCCGACGGCCGACGGGTGCTGGGCATACTCGCCGACGACATCGACACGAATCCCGAGATCGGCGACCGGGTCGTCGGAGTCTTCGAACACTCCGAGGGCGCCCCCTGGCCGTTGCTGCGCTGGCGTCGCGCCGCGACCGCAGAAGGAGAAAAAGGATGAGCGCCAACATCATGCGCGGCGCGGCGGCAGTCGTCGGCGTCGCCGAACAGCATTACAAGCGCGGCGAAGCCCCGCACAGCGAGAAGCGCATGACCCTCGAGGTCATTCTTCGAGCGTGTGCCGACGCGGGTATCAGCCCCCGCGAGATCGACGGTTTCGTCTCCTACGCGGGTGGCGCCAACGACGGTGCCATCATCGGCGGCGCATTGCTGATCGACGAACTGCGTTGGTCCAACATGATGTGGGGCGGTGGCGGCGGCAGCGTCGCAGCTGCCATCACGAATGCGGCCACCGCGATCGCCACCGGCCAGGCAGACTGTGTCGTCGTGTTTCGCGCGATGTCGCAGGCGGATACGGGCCGGCTCGGATACGCGAAGTATCACTACGGCAGTCACTTTCTCGCCCACGGCATCGGCTCGCCCGCACAGATTTGCGCGATGCGCACCCAACGGATGCTCGAGCACGGCGGAGTGCCGCGCACGGCCATGCGTTCTCTCGTCCTCGCGTCGTATCAGCACGCGCAGAAGAACCCCACCGCGCAGGGCTACGGACGACCCCTCGACGAGGAGGCCTACGAAAACTCACGGTTGATCGCCGAGCCCTTCCACCTGTTCGACTGCTCCCGGGAAAGCGATGGCGCGGTCGCGCTGGTGCTCGTCTCGGCCGAGCGAGCCAAGACCCTGCGTCCCGACCCGGCGTATCTCCTCGCGGGCGCGCAAGGTGCACCGGGCGGATACTCGGAACTGATCGACAACGATCTCGGTGAGCAGTACATGAGCGCCGGATTCGGCCCGGCCAACAACGGCAAGCCCGGAGTCGCTGAAAGACTCTGGTCCGCAGCCGGTCTCGGGCCGGACGACGTGGACGTGGTCCAGGTGTACGAAAACTTCAGTGGCCCCGCCGTGGCGGCGCTGATCGATCACGGTCTGTGCCCGCCGGGCGAGGCTGCCGGCACATTCATGACCGTCGAGAACCTCACCGCGCCGAACGGCAAGCTGCCCGTCAACACCAGCGGTGGCAACCTCGCCGATTCGTTCATCAACGGCCTGAACCTGGCGGTCGAGGCGGTCAGGCAGATTCGCGGCACCTCGACCAACCCGGTGGACGGCGCGAAGACGTCGCTGTTCATCGGCGGCCCGATGGCACCGCTGGTGAGTTCGGTGCTGTTCGGCCACGAAGAGACCCTGTGACCGCCCCTTTCCGAAAGGCATGACATGAACGACCGTGACACGACACGCGGTGACAACGCCACGGACAGGAATGAGCTGTTCATCGGTGGCCGATGGGTGGCACCGAAGTCCGGAGGCACCGTCGATGTCATCGAGGCAGCCACCGAGAAGGTACTGGGGACCTCCGCGATGGCGTCCGAAGCCGACATCGATGCGGCCGTCGCGGCCGCGCGCACCGCACTGAGTGGTCAGTGGAGTGCGCTGACCAACGTCGAGCGGGCCGATCTGCTCGACAAGTTCGCTGCCGCCCTCAAGTCACGCGGGCGGGACACCTCCCGGCTGGTGAGCCGGGAGAACGGTATGCCGATCGCCCTTTCGGGCGGTGTCAACGGTTTCGGCCCCGCAGCCATGATTGCGTACTACGCAGCTCTGATTCGCGATGCGGCCAACGAGGATGTGCGGCCGAGCGCCTTCGGTGGCCGCACCGTCGTGCGTCGCGAGCCGGTGGGTGTGGTCGCGGCCATCACGCCGTGGAACTACCCGCAACCGCTTGCGGCGATGAAGCTGGCTCCCGCATTGGCGGCGGGGTGCACGGTGGTGCTCAAGCCCGCCCCCGAGACGGCGCTCGACGCGTTCGTGTTCGCCGAGGCTGCGGTCGAGGCCGGTCTCCCCGACGGCGTGGTCAACGTTGTGCCGGCCGGCCGCGACGCCGGCGCCTATCTGGTTTCCCATCCGGGAGTCGACAAGGTGGCGTTCACCGGTTCCACCGCGGCCGGTCGCGCCATCGGTGAAGTGTGCGGCCGGTTGTTGCGTCCGGTCACTCTCGAGCTCGGCGGCAAGTCCGCGGCGATCGTCACCGAGCGCGCCGATCTCGACGTGTTCGTCAAGAATATGCTCGAAGTGTCGCTGGTGAACAACGGTCAGACCTGCCACGCGAGCACCCGGATCCTCGCCCCCCGCTCGCGGTATGACGAGGTCGTCGACGCCGTCACCGAGACCGTGCGGGCACTGACCGTCGGCGATCCGCTCGACAAGGCCACCGAGATCGGTCCGCTCGTCTCGGCCGCGCAGCGTGACCGCGTGCTCGGTTACATCGAGGCCGGCCGTGCCGCCGGCTATCGCATCACCACCGGCGGCGGCACACCCGCCGCGCAGCCGCAGGGGTGGTTCGTCGAGCCGACCGTATTTGCCGGCGTCGACAATTCCGCCCGCATCGCGCAGGAAGAGATCTTCGGCCCGGTGCTGACCATCAGCGCGTACGACGGTGAAGACGAGGCCGTCGCCATCGCCAACGACTCCGAATACGGCCTCGGTGGCACGGTCTGGACCACGGACGAGCAGCACGGTCTCGATCTGGCGGCTCGAATCCACAGCGGCACGGTGGGAGTGAACTACTACGCCCTCGACCTCGACGCGCCGTTCGGTGGCGTCAAGTCGTCCGGGCTGGGCCGCGAGCTCGGCCCGGAGGGACTGGCACCGTACTTCACCTCGAAGTCGGTGTACTTCGGAACTCGCTGACCACAACGGATTCCGCGACGAGCACACACTTTGGAGCACATGATGGCACTACCTCTGCAGGGTGTCCGGGTTTTGGAGCTGACGGACGGATTCGGCGACACGGCGGGGCGGTTTCTCGCCGACCTCGGCGCCGAGATCGTCCGCGTCGAACTTCCGGGAGGATCGGCCTCGCGCACGGCCCAGCCGATACGGGACGGTGTGAGCATCCCGTTCGCGCTGCGCAACGCCAACAAGCGCGGCATCGTGCTCGACCTCGACACGGACGACGACCGGGAACGGCTGCGCTTGCTGGCACAGCGCTCGGACATTCTCCTGGAGTCGTTCCCGCCGGGCTTTCTGGCCCGGCGTGGGGTGGGGGCTGCGGACCTGTGCCGCGTCAATCCCGCGCTCGTGGCCGTGTCGATCACCGGTTTCGGTCAGAACGGTCCGTATCGCGACTGGGCGGCGACCGAGCAGGTCCTCTATGCACTGAGCGGTGTGCTATCGCGCTCCGGTGAGCCGGGGGAGGCCCCGCTGCTGCCGCCGAACGGGCTGATCGACGAATCGGTGGGTGTGCATACGGCGTGGTCCGCACTGCTCGCCTATTACGACCGGTTGCATACCGGCCACGGGCAGCTCGTCGACATCTCCGCGTTCGAGGTCATCGTGCACGGTTTCGACCCCGGTTTCGGTGTGCAGGGCTCCGCCGCCGCGGGTCGATCCGAGGACTTCCCGCGGGGCCGACCTGATGCGGCCAACTTCTACCCAGTGTATCGGTGCGGCGACGGGCAGGTGCGAATCTGCCTGCTCGCGAAGCGTCAGTGGCAAGCGATGTACGAATGGTTGGGTCGGCCGGAAGAATTCGCGGATCCGAAGTACGACACCATTCCCGCCAGGTTCGCCGCATCCGAGCGGCTCAATCCGCTCATCGAGCAGCTTTTCAGCACGTACACCCGCGACGACCTCGTCGCGGAAGGTGCTGCGCGCGGAATTCCGATCGGCGGCCTCAACACCGTGGCCGAGGTATTGACCACCGAGCACTTCGCTGCGTCCGGTACATTCGTCGACGCCGAAATCGCTCCCGGTGTCACTGCTCGGGTCCCGTCCGGATACGCGAAGATCAACGGCGAACGCGCCGGCTTGCGCTCCCGTGCACCACAGCTCGGGGAACACAACGATCTGGTTCTCCGCTCGGCCGGGGCCGACACCCCCGTTCCGATTCCCGCACCACAGCGCGAGCCGGGTGCACGACCGTTCGAGGGACTTCGGGTCCTCGATATGGGTGTCGTGGTGTTCGGTGCCGAGCTCGGGCGCCAGTTCGCGGACAACGGTGCCGACGTCATCAAGATCGAGAACTCTCAGTTCCCCGACGGGTTGCGCCAATCCAAGCGTGGCGCTGCGCTGGCGGCATCCGTCGCCTGGGGCCATCGCAATCGCCGCAGCCTCGGGCTCAACCTGCGCAGCCCCGAAGGCATCCGCATCTTCAAGCGCCTGGCTGCGGAAGCGGACATCGTGCTCGCCAATTTCAAGCCCGGCACCCTTGCTTCGATGGGTCTGTCGTACGACGAGCTCGCCGCGATCAATCCGCGCATCATCGTGTCGGAGAGCAGCGCCTTCGGCAGTGTCGGACCGTGGAACAAGCGACTGGGCTACGGTCCGTTGGTTCGGGCAGCCTGCGGCGTCTCGGCGCTCTGGCGATACTCCGATACTTCCGACGGATTGTGTGACGGCTCGACCGTCTACCCCGACCATATCGCCGGACAGGTTACCGCCACCACCATTCTCGCCACGTTGATCCACCGGCTGCAGACTGGACGCGGTGCCGCCATCGAAGTCGCCCAGGCCGACACCGCGATCGTCCAACTCGGCAACCAGCTCGTCGCCGAACACCTCGCGCCGGGCTCGATCAGCGCACCGGGCAATTCCGATCCGTACTCGGCGCCCTCCGGGGTGTATCCCTGTGCGGGCGACGACGAGTGGTGTGTTGTCACCGTCCGCGACGACGCCGACTGGGTCGCGCTGTGCGGGGTGCTCCGACGCCCCGACCTCGTCGACGATCCGCGGTTCGCCACCGCCGAGCTCAGAATTGCGCACCGGGCCGAGGCCGACGAGGTGCTGGCACAGTGGTTGCTGCTGCAGACGCCGACCGAAGCGATGGACACGTTGCAGGCCGCCGGGATACCGACCGGCGCGATGATCCGGCTCCCGGACCTGTTGATCAATCCGCACCTGACCGCGCGCGGTGCCTACACCGAGCTCGAACACGAGCTGCTTCCGGCGCCGCTTCCGACGGCGAAGCAGTTGGCGCACTTCGCGGCGTTGCCGAACTGGCCGCTGCGACAGGCACCGCTGGCGGGTGCGCAGACACGGGAAATCTGCGAGGAAGTGCTCGGTCTGAGCACAGTCGAGATCGATTCACTCGTGCACGACGGTGTGCTGCAACCGCCCGCGGACGATCCGGCGCTGTCACCGGTCTCCTCCACGGTGTGACACAGCAGAGAAGGTCCCCGGATTTCTCCGGGCACCTTCTACTGTTCGGACTGCGTTGCCACACTGCCCGGGGACGACTCGGTCAGTAGAATGCTTTGCCGGCGACGAACTTCCGATGTCGGCGGCGGCGTGCGGCAGTGGCGATGAATCCGAATAGGGCGGACGTCGAGTGACTTTTCGCGCTGTGTCTCAATATGGGTCAGTGCGCCTGAGACGGCGGGCGATCCGATCATGGGAGCAGCTTTGCTCGTGCGAGTTGTGACGATTGACACACCGGCCGCGTTACAACTATCATACTTTGTATCACTGTTCGGGAAGGGCGGCAATCGCTCGCGCCTACCTACCAGTGGCGCGCCATCTCGGCCGGTCGGCTCGGGAGGAGATTCACTATTCGCGGTATCACCGCTTCGACGCCGTCGCGGAACCATCAGGAGGCACACATGCGCACGCTACCAACGACTCTCGAAGGTATTACAGAGGGCTGGCTCACTGAAGCGCTAGGTCGGAACTTTCCTGGGACGAAGGTCAAATCTGTCGCGATCGAGTCAGTAATCTGGGGCACAGCGACCAAGGTATTTCTCGAGGTCGACTATTCGAAGCGCGACGACGACGGACCCCCCGAATCACTTTGTGTGAAGGGAGGGTTCAACGATGAAATGCGTTCAATCGCGGGACTGGGCTACCGAATCGAGTCGAAATTCTATCGTGACATCGCGCCGACGTTCGGCGGATCCGTACCGAAGTGCTGGTACGCCGACGAGAGCGAGTCACAAAACCAAGGCATCGTCATCACCGATGATCTGCGGACCGCTGGTGCGCGGTTTGGTCGTCCCCAGGACCATCACGACGTCGACCGAGTCGCTGCCTCCTTGGAGCTACTGGCGGGTTGGCATGGGCAGACGTGGAACCGCAAAGGAGTCGGCAGTGTTAGCTGGTTGACAGTGGGATCGATGCTATTTCGCCCGGTCGCGCGCTCATTTCTCGAATCGCAACACTGGGCCGACTACATGACCAGACCTCAGACCGCCTCCTTTGACGAGGCACTGCGAGATCGTCTGCGGGTCGAGAGATGTATTGAGCGTCTATGGCAGCTTGATGATGCCGCTGTCCTCTCAGTCTCACATGGTGATCCCCACGTCGGGAACACTTACTCACTCGACGACGGGGTCATGCGCTTCTTGGACTGGCAGACGACCTCCCTCGCCCCGTGGATCGACGATGTAGCGTATTTCATCGGTGGGGTCCTGGAGGTTGACGACAGGCGTAGTCACGAAGTGGAGCTCCTCAGGCATTATCTCGCTGCCCTCTCTGCCTCAGGTGCGTCGGCACCGACCTTTGATGAAGCGTGGTTCGCGTACCGGCGCCATCACCTCCACGGGTTGATGTTCGCGCTGTGTCCGCCGGAAATGCAGACAGCCGAAGTATGTGCCCTTATGGGTGATCGGTACGGAACGGCGGCAATCGATCACGAGACTCTGAAGGCCTTCGAGGACTGATCCGGCATCGGTTTCGCGGCCCACGCCAACACATCGGCTCCCCGGCGGATCCACCCACCCCGCCGCCGCACTCATCTGCATCAGCAATGTGCCCAGATCCGCCCAGTTCTCAAAATGGTGACACAATACGCTCGGCTGGAATCCAGCCGAGCGTATTGTGTGGGCGGGCCGTGAGTATCTGGGCGACCCGTTGTCGCAACTTCTTTAATCACGAGTGCTGTGACGACGGCGTGAACGTGATCGGTAGCTTCTCGCATCCGCGGACCTGGGACGAATGGAAGACCGCGGGGTTGTCCGGGACCAGCGCGTAGTCGGGAATTCTCCTGTGGATCTCCTCCATCGCAAGTCGCAGCTCGAGCCGCGCGAGATGGGAGCCGAGGCAGCGATGCGGACCGGCGCCGAAGCCGATGTGCCGGTTGGGGTGCCGTTCGATCTGTAGCTCGTCAGGGCTGTCGAATTCGTCGTCGTCGCGGTTGGCGGACGTCATGACGACCAACAGTTGATCTCCGGCCTTGATGGAGACACCACCGATCTCGGCATCCCGGGTTGCCCGACGCCCGCTGCTCGTGGCGGTCTCGATCCGCAGGATCTCCTCCACTGCCGACGGAATCAGCGTCGGGTCGTCGATGATCGCCTCGCGCTGCTCGGGGTTGTGCGACAGGTGAATCAGCCCCCAGGCGAGAGCACCCTGGACGGTGTGCAGTCCCGCGACGAGCAGCAGGAAGAACATCCGGCTCAGTTCCTCGTCGGTGAGTGGCCGAGGCGTTCCGTCGACGTCGAGCGGGGTGTTGATGATCTGCGCGGTAAGGCTCTCGGAACTGTCTTCACCCGATCGAACTCGTGCGACGACCTTCCCGAAGTACTCGTAAATCTCGCCGGCCGCCTTCGCGCGCGCCTCGGCCGATTCCGCCTCGCTCGCCCCGGGGATCCCCTGAAGCGTGATGTCGGTCCATTCCGTGAATTGTGGTGCGTCGCTCAGCGGCCACCCCATGAGCGCAAGGAAGATCCGAGTCGGCAGCTCGTGTGCGAACTCCGAGATGAACTCGCATTCGCCCTTGTCGGCGAATTGGTCGATCAACTCGGTGATGATTTTCCGGATCTCCGGCTCGAGCGCCTTCATCTGCTTGGGACTGAACAGCGGCTGCAATGCCTGCCGGTAGTAGCTGTGTTCGGGCGGATCGAGCTCGAGCGGAAGGAACTTGCCCTGCGCGGCATTGAGCAGATTGTTCGGAAAGCTCGAGAACGTCTCCGGATCCTGGAGTACTTGAAGCGCTTCTTTGTACCGCGTGACCACCCAATGCCCCCCGTGATGCGGGGAGTAGAGGACCGGCCCTTGCTTGCGCAGCGCGGCGACGCGCTCCTGGAACACGTCGGCGGGCACGGCCAGGGACGGGTCGTACACATCGAAGTCGGTGATCAGATGTTCGGGGATATCGAGCTGTGTCGTCGTCATTGGCGATCCTTCGCGAGGGAGTGGTCCCGGGATCACCTCGGCGGGGAGGTGATCTTCCGGGCGTCAGGCGAGTTCGCGCTGTGGCGAGCGCGAAGGCCGACGTGAGAGGGGCGATCGCCCTGAGTTGAAGGTAGATCAGCTCTTTCCCACCGGTCAAGGGTGAATGGGCGCCAGATCCAATTTGGTAGGGAATCGCTGCCGCGTAGCAGGTTCCGCTTGACCGCTTAACCGATAGGGTTTAGATTGAGCGATGTGACGCACGGCACTATGGTGCTGCTGGCGAGTCGCGTACCAACGCGGCCCTCTGTGCACCTTGTGAGCTTGTAAGTGCGAGCAGATCGTCTGTGTAACAACAAGTGTGGTGGTCCGAGCCGATTGCTTTCGTGCCGCGTAGCCGGACGGCTCGCGCCATCATCACCATTCTGCGGCGCATCACGCCACGACCGACAGGAGATCTGACATGGAACCGAAAACTGGGAATAACGGGTCGGCCGTGAACATTGCGCCGGCCTCGAGGAAGGCACCCCTGCGCTGCGGAGTGTTCCTTCCGCCGTATCACAATCCGCGGCGGAACCCCACGATGGCGATCGAACAGGACCTCCGCTATGTCGAGGACCTCGATCGGCTCGGATTCCATCAGGTGTGGTTCGGGGAGCATCACAGTGGTGGGTACGAGGTCGGGCCCTCGCCCGAGTTGATGATTTCGGCAGCCGCGCAGCGTACGTCGCGCATCGAGCTGTGCAGTGGCGTCATATCCCTTCCTTACCACCATCCGTTGATGGTGGCCGATCGCATCACCTTTCTGGACCACATGACCCGTGGCCGCATACGTATCGGAGTCGGGCCGGGCGCGCTCGTGGCCGATTCGCAGATGATGGGCATGGACTACAACCTGTTGCGACCGCGGATGGAAGAATCGCTCGACGCCATCCTGGAATTGCTCAATACGTCGGGACCCGTCGACCGGAAGACGGAATGGTTCTCTCTCGAGGACGCGCGAGTCCAACTCGGCCCCTATTCTTATCCGGGGGTACCGATTACTGTGGCGGCCGCGATGTCGCCGTCCGGCCCGAAGCTGGCCGGCAAGTACGGGCTCGGTCTGCTGTCTATCGGTGGTACGAGCGCCAAGTCGGTCGAGTTGCTCGCCCAGACCTGGGATATCACCACCCATGAGGCGAATGTGTACGGGCAGAGCGTCGATCGGAACGATTGGGCGATCGTCGGCAACATCCATATCGCCGACACTTTCGAGCAGGCCGTCGAAGATACGCGGTACGGGCTGCGCGACTTCATGGACTACCGCCACGTCGTCACCCCGATGAAGATGATCGAACCGGGCGAAGAAGTCGCGCACGAGGAACTGGTCCGGCGTGTCAACGAGTCCGGATACGGCTGCATCGGCGATGCGAACGATGCCATCGACTACATCCAGAAGATCATCGACCGCACTGGTGGATTCGGCACCTTCCTCGCGACAGCACACGACTGGGCAGACATCGAGGCAACCTCGCGCATGTACCGCATCCTCATGCGCGACGTCATGCCCCGATTCACGGGCACCTGCGAACCGCTGCTGAACTCCTACCACTGGACGCAGGCACGCAAGGAAGGCTTCAGCGAGCGCTTCGCGACCGGCATCAGCCAGGCGACACAAGACTACGAACGCGCGAAGAGCGCAGGGTAGTACGTCCGGCAATTCCTACATCACTACCCACTTCGAATCAGGAGAATCGATGACCTCTCTCGACGGACTCGACGGAAAAGTTGCAGTCATCACCGGCGGCGCACGAGGACAGGGCCGCTCACATGCGCTCACTCTTGCCGCTGCGGGGGCAAAGATCGTGGTCTGCGACATCGCGGCACCGATCGGCGAGGTGCAGTACGCACTCGCGACACGGGATGATCTCGAGGAGACGATCCAGCTGGTCAAGGAAGCCGGTGGCGAGATTGCCGGCATGCAGGCGGATGTCCGGAGCAGTGCAGATATGAGGGCTGTCGCGGATCTGGCCGTCTCTCAGTTCGGACGTATCGACATCCTGCTGGCGAACGCCGGCATCCACGATCACGCAGAGTCGACGATCGAGATCGAAGACGACGCGTGGCAGACGATGCTCGACGTCAACCTCACCGGCGCGTGGAAGGCGTGCAAGGCTGTCGTCCCCGTGATGATCGAGGGTGGCCGCGGCGGATCGATCGTGATCACCTCGTCGGTCGACGGGCTGGGTGCTTCCCCGTCGTGGGGGCACTACGGCGCCGCGAAGCATGGCCTGCAGGGGCTGAAGGACACCCTCGCATTCGAGCTCGCTGACCACAACATCCGTGTCAACACGGTGAACCCGACAGGAGTCAATTCGCCTATGGCGGCCGGCCTGTCGAAGGTGCTGCCGCACGTGGTGCGGAAGTGGAAGCACAACGACCGCACGAATCTGCTGGACGTGATGATGCTCGAACCGCAGGACATCTCCGACGCCGTGTTGTGGCTCGTTTCCGACGCCGCGAAGTACGTGACCGGAATCGACCTGCCGATCGATGCGGGATACCTGACCAAGCACTGATCGTCGGGTTCCCCACGACGCCCGCCTGCAGCAGAAGGAAGCGAAATGCCGATTCACGAGAGTGGAGCGATCCGATGACGCCCGGTGCCGGTACAGCACGCGAGTTTCCGGCGACGGCTCTGGCCGGTCCGTACGCAGACGGCCTCGACATGCCGTACTGGGAGGGCCTGCGGGCGGGTGAGCTGAGGCTGCAAAGGTGCGGCGAGTGTGAGCTGTGGATCTGGGGACCGCGGTGGATGTGCGGCCGGTGTCAGACGTTCGACCCGAAATGGATTGCAGTGGAACCGGTCGGACGAATCTTCTCGTGGTCGCGGACGTGGCACCCCTTCATCCCGGAGCTGGCCGACGAGTTGCCGTTCGTCACGGTTCTGGTCGAACTACCGCATGCCGGGGGACGACGAGTACTCGGTCTGCTCGCCGAGAATGGTGACGGTGACATTGCCATCGGTGACGGGGTTGCGGGGATCATCCAGCAGCCCGCCGATGCACCATGGCCGGTGCTTCGCTGGCGCCTGGCGAGCACTACCACCGAGACGGAACGGGGAACCGGGCGATGACCGATACCTTTCTCCGTGGTGCCGCAGCCGTCGTGGGTGCCAGTGAATTCCATTACAAGCGAGGAGAATCGCCGGACAGCGAACTCCGGATGACTTTGCGAGCCATCGTCGAGGCTGCGGCTGACGCCGGTGTGTCACCACGCGACATCGACGGATTCGTCTCGTACGGGGGCGGCGACAACGACGGGACGGTCGTGGGTGCGTCGCTCATGTCACCCCGGATCCGATGGTCCACCATGATCTGGGGTGGTGGCGGAGGTGGTGCTGCCGCGGCGATCACCAACGCGGCAGTCGCCATCGCTGCAGGACAAGCGCGGTGCGTCGTCGTGTATCGCGCCATGGCACAGCAGGATTCCGGCCGACTCGGATACGCCAAGCATCACTTCGACGGCCATATGCTCCCGCACGGGGTCGGATCGCCGGCGCAAGCCTGCGCGCTGCGCACCCGACGGATGTTCGAACACGACGGTGTTCCGGAATCTGCGATGAGATCCCTGGTTCTCGCCGACTACTTCCACGCGCAGCGCAACCCGTACGCCGCCGCGTACGGCCGCCCGCTCGACGAAGCCGAATACGAAGCATCGCGGATGATCGTCGAGCCCTACCGGCTGTACGACTGCTCACGGGAGAACGACGGGGCTGTGGCGCTCATCCTGGTCGCCGCCGATCGCGCCGAGAAACTTTCACCCAGTCCGGCCTACGTGCTGGCCGGCAGTCAGGGTGCGGTCGGCGGATACGCTGTCGACTGCGAGAACGATCTCGACTACACCTCGGCCGGATTCTCCGGAGCCGCCCGAGTTGCCGAAACATTGTGGGCAGACGCCGACCTCGGTCCCGACCAGGTCGACGTCGTCCAGGTATACGAGAACTTCAGCGGCTCGGGTGTGGCTGCACTGATCGATCACGGTCTGTGCCCACCCGGTGCCGAGGCCGGCAAGGTCATGACCTTCGAGAATCTGACCGCCCCGCACGGGCTGCTCCCGGTGAATACCAGTGGTGGAAACCTCGCGGATTCGTTCGTCAACGGAATGGGTCTGGCAGTCGAGGCCGTGCGCCAGGTGCGTGGAACCTCCACCAACCAGGTTCCCGATGCACAGGTCTCGCTCTTCATCGGCGGGCCCATGGCCGCATTGTCGAGCTCGGTCCTTCTCTGCACGCGCGACGTGCTGTGAGCTGAAAGGAAGCATGACATGAGCACCGACACCGACACCGAAGGCGTCTCGATCGCCGAACGAATCGTCGGGGCCTGGGAACTGGTCGAGTACTCGACGACCTCCGACAGCGGGAAAGTCGACTACCCTCTCGGTCCCGAGGCCCGCGGATTGATCATCTACTCGGCGGACGGGTTCATGTCGGCACAAATCATGCGCCCGGGGCGAACCCTGTACCGCTCGCGCAACGTCCACAGTGGCGAGATCAGCGAACGAAGCGAGGCTGCCGGGGGATACCTTGCGTATTCGGGCCCCTACCACGTCGACGAAGGCCACTCCGCCGTATGGCACGAGATGGCGGTATCGCTGTACCCGAACTGGCTCGGTGAGAACCAGAAGCGGCATGTGCGCTTCGACGGTGACCGAATGACCCTGTCCTCGGATCCACTGGTGTTCCGCACCATCACCCTGTCACCGGCACTGGTGTGGCGACGAACCGCACCCCGTACGGAACGGACCAGGTCGTGAACGGGGTACAGCTCACCGTGGCCGTGGACCTGTCGACGCCAGACGCGCCGGTCGACAGCACCATCGTGGTGCGGCGCCCGGATGACCCCCGCACAGTGCGAATTACAGCCCCGAACCTTCGAGAGGCGCAGAAGAAGTGCGCCTACATTCGGGCCGCGGGCGACACATCCGGTGGCCGGGTCGACGTACTGCTCGACGTCATCGTCCATATCGCGCCGGACGCTCGCACCGCGCGGTTCGAAGCCGGTACAGGACAGAGGCGCCCGTCCGCAACTGGCATGACGGAAGGCGACACCGTCGTCTACGTCGGAACGCCGAGCGGCCTGGCAAGTCTGATCCTCGACATCCGCGCGGCCGACATTGCCGACGGCGTCACTGTCGTTCCTGCTGTCACGGAGAGGAACACACGCGATGCATGTGTGCAATTACTGCTGGATGAAGTGCTGCCTATCCTCGATGCCCGCAGCCCTAGCTTCCACCACACCACAATGAACAGGGGAGGAACCCATGCGGATCGTGGTTGACGAGACTTCCGGTAAGTCACAGTTCCGGCTCGAAGACGCCGACGAGTTCGGCTCCCTCCATATCGAACCGGCCGACCCGAAGTGCAGAATCTGGGCAGACCGACTCTCGCCCCTCGGCCGACCATCCGGCGCACAGCAGGTCTTCGTCAAACCAGACACGATCCGCGCCCTTGCGGGGGAGCAGGCATTGGACCCGTCGTGGTTGGCGCGATTCGAAGCAATGATCGAGTTCGCTGATCGTCGCGGATGGCTCAGTCCTGCAGGCGAGATCAGGGTGCACATCGCACTGAGAGTATGAGAGGACCACACGTGTCGACACGATCGGACAGCAGCACACAATCGGCAGTGAACACGCGGGCGCTTCGCGACGTTCTGGGACATTTCTGTTCCGGCGTGACGGTGGTGACGGCGATGGTCGGCGACGAACCGGCTGGGTTCACCTGCCAGTCGTTTTCGGCGTTGTCGCTGGATCCACCTCAGGTCTTACTGTGCCCGAGTCGGCGTTCGACGAGTTGGCCGGCGATCCGTACTGCCGAGACATTCTGTATCAACGTTCTTTCCTCGGGTCAACGCGATCATAGCAACCGCTTCGCGAAATCGGGCGGACCCAAATTCGCCGGAGTGCAGTGGCGACCGGCCGAGCGCGGCGCGCCGATTCTCGAGGGGGCGGCTGCGTGGTTCGAGGTGGCGCTCACTGCAGAGCACGACGGTGGAGATCACCTCATCGCCGTTGGCGGCTTGCTCGATTTCGGGTCCGATCCGGTGACGGAGCCACTGGTCTTCCACCGGAGCCGATACGGCGGGGTCGTGGAGCTGAGTCTCGGAGCGATCGAAAGTGGGACATGATGGGGAGACCGGCAAAGCCTCTGATCAGCCGGAGTGCGACCATCGCGGCAAGCATCGAGATCATAGACACCGAAGGCATGGATGCGTTCAGTCTGCCGCGCGTGGCCAAACAGCTGAACGTAAGTACCTCCTCGCTGTACCACCACTTCGCTGATCGTCGTGAGCTCATGACCGAGGTGGCGAAGGAACTGATGACCGGGGCGACGGTGCCCGAGTATTCGTCGGGTACGGACTGGGTGGAGTGGTTCGTCGAACTCAGCCTCAATTACCGCGACGCGATCCTCCGTCATCCCAATGCCGCCCTCGTGTTGGTGCAATTCCTTCCCCGGGATGTCCTGACCCGAACGTATGAACGGTGTGCGCGAATCCTCGAGGACGGGGGCGTTCCGGCGCGACTCCATGTAGTGATATTGGACGGTCTGGAGAAACTCGCTCTCGCAACCACTCTGAGCGATCTCATGCGCGATCCGGTCGGCAGCACAGAGGTCTTCCCGAAGGTCGATGAGCGTAGACACCCGACCCTCGCCCGCGCGCTCGAGGCCAACCAGTGGTCGTCGCGCGAGCTTTTCGTGGTCACCATCCGCGGATTTCTTGCCGGGGTGCTGGGTCTAGCCACGACGCCGGTAAGCGACGAAAGCCTGCGAGATCTGCTCGGATCATGAGTGTGGAGTCGCTGCACCGTAGTGCTTTTCGGTGTGCGTGCGATTCAAGGCGCCGGTAAATTACATCAACTCAATTCTACGGAGAGAACCATCGTGAGCCTGGAACTATATGTGGATGGCAAGTGGATTGTCTCCACGAGCACGGAGCGAATCGACGTCGTCAACCCGACCACCGAAGAGCCCATCGGGAGCGTCCCTGCCGGAGCCGCCGAAGATGTCGATATGGCGGTCGCTGCCGCACGACGGGCCTTCGGCAAATGGTCGCAGACCGCCCCGCACACGCGGGCCGAGTTCGTGTCGCGTCTGGCCGACGAACTGGAGCGGCGACAGGACGACATCACCGACATCGTCGTCGCCGAGGTCGGCACGCCACGCAGGGTCGCTCGGTGGGCCCAGGTCGGACTGGGCATCGTCGATCTGCGGGAGGCAGTGACCGCGGCGAAGGACTTCCCGTGGGAAGAACCGCTCCGCAACTCCCTTATCGTGCGTGAGCCGGTCGGCGTGATCGGATGTATCACGCCCTGGAACTACCCGTTGCACCAGATCACCGCCAAGATCGGCGCTGCGCTCGTGGCCGGGTGCACGGTGGTCGTCAAGGCCAGCGAGGTAGCTCCGTTCACTGCCCACGCTCTGGCAGAGGTGGTCGAAGCGGTCGGGATCCCGGCCGGAGTTTTCAATATGGTGTACGGGTACGGTCCG
Source organism: Rhodococcus sp. NPDC019647 (assembly GCF_044389235.1). Lineage (NCBI taxonomy): Bacteria > Bacillati > Actinomycetota > Actinomycetes > Mycobacteriales > Nocardiaceae > Rhodococcus > Rhodococcus sp. NPDC019647. The sequence continues at coordinate 135,797 of NZ_JBIRXS010000006.1, forward strand.
ATTGTGGGTGAGGCCATCGCCGTTCACCCGGATATCGACATGATCAGCTTCACCGGATCGAACTCGGTCGGTAAGCGAGTGCTGGAACTGGCCGCCGGGACCGTGAAGCGGGTGTCGGTCGAGCTGGGTGGCAAGAGCGCCGCGGTGCTGCTCGATGACCTCGATGTCGAGGAGTTCGCGAAGGCCGTGCCGCACACCGTGCGTGCCTGCTACATGAACGGCGGGCAGTCCTGCAACGCGCAGACTCGCATGCTCGTACCGCGCTCGCGCCTGTCCGAGGCAGAGAAGCTCGCCGCAGAGGCAGTGGCGGCATATGCCCCGGGCGATCCCACGAGCGGCGACACGAAGCTTGGACCCATGGTGACCGCAGCTCAGCGCGAGCGGGTACTCGGCTACATTCGTGCCGGCGTCAAGGAGGGCGCGAAGCTCGTCGCCGGCTCGGTCGACGCACCTGCCCGTACCGGATTCTTCGTCCAACCCACAGTGTTTTCCGAGGTGGACCCGGACAGCACGATCGCCCAGGAGGAGATCTTCGGTCCGGTGCTGTCGATCATCGCGTACGACACGACCGAGCAAGCGATCGACATCGCGAACGGAACGATTTTCGGTATTGCCGGCGCTGTGTGGTCCGCCGACCCCGAGTGCGCGAAGGCGGTGGCGCGCAGACTGCGTGCGACGCAGATCGAGGTCAACGGTGGAAAGTTCAATGGCGCTGCACCGTTCGGCGGATTCAAGCAATCCGGCCACGGGCGTGAGGGCGGGGCATTCGGCCTCGAAGAGTTTGTCGAAATCAAGAGTCTGCAGCTTTAGCGACGGTCTTGTGGGCCCGCAGCGGTCCCCGAAGGAGTGAGCACGATGGTCTACACCGATCTGCCGTACGACGAGGAGACGAAAGCGGGTTTTGCCCGGGCGATGTTCGATCACCTCGACAACGGCACCACCGATATGGCACCGGAAATCCTCGAGGTCGATCCGCGCGTCTACACCGATCCGGAGCTGGCGGCGCGGGAGCGCAGAGAACTGTTCGGGTATGTGCCGATCATCGCGGCACACAGTACCGAACTGCCCGGAAACAACGACTTCGCGACCGTCCAGCTGCCGAACAACGAAGTTGTTCTCGTTCGGCAGGCGGACGGGAGAGTGCGTGGCTTCGTGAACACCTGCCGGCATCGAGGAGCGCAGCTCGTTCCCGAGGAGAAGGGTTCGAAGCGCATCTTTTCGTGCCGCTACCACGGGTGGGCGTATGGCAGCGATGGCAGGCTGCGGTCGATCGCGGACGAGCCCACGTTCGGGACGGTCGATCGTAGTTGCATGAGTTTGCTGGAGGTTCCGGTCGAGGAACGGCACGGCTTCGTCTGGGTCATCGACTCCGCCGCGGGTGATCGCAAGATCGACATCGCGGAGTGGCTCGGCCGCGAGTTCGACGAGTCCCTCGCCGCCATGGAAATGGACAAGTACCACTGCCATATCGCCCAGAACTTCGATGTGGACATCAACTGGAAGGTGCTGATGGACGCCTTCCTCGACGGCTACCACATCACCTCGACCCACGCCGGAACCGTTGCCCCGTACTTCTACAACAACGCGCAGGCGTGGGAGCCGATGGGAAGGCACGGACGAATGGTAACCGCTCGCAAGAGCATCGACTCGGTGCGCGATGTGGCACCCGAGGATGCCCCCATCGATCGGCATATCACCGTTGCTCACTTTCTGATGCCCAATATGTCGGTGCTCCGTCAACCGGATCATCTGGAGGTGCTCAACTTCGTCCCCGCCCCGGGCACAGCCGTCGGGACTCGGATGCAGATGCGTTTGCTCACTCGGGAGCCGGTGGTCACGGACGAGCAGAAGGCGCGGTGGGACAAGAACTGGAAAATCCTCATGGCCGTGCTACGCGACGAGGACCTCGTGGTCAACGAGGGCCTGCAGAAGTCCGTGGCGAATACAGATGTCGGACCCCTCTATTTCGGACGCAACGAGATTGCCAACCAGCACTTCCACCAATGGATGGGGCGCGCGTTCGCAGATCCGCGCAAGTGGGGTTGAGCTCCTTCGCACCCATGGTGTGAATACCGCGCCATCCGTGCAGTCACCGAAACCGAACCCCGATACACACGACCCGAAGGAACCCAACATGTCGCAGATTTCTGTCCCGGGGAAGGAAAGGGCCGTCTCGGGTGCCCGATCCGTGGTCCTCACTTGCTTGGCCATTACCATCCTCGACGGTGTCGACCTCATCATGTTCGGCGCGGTCCTGCCGACGTTGCTCGAACTGGAACAGTGGGGGATCACCACTGCATCGGCGGGGTTGATCGGCAGTCTGTCCCTGTTCGGAATGATGGCCGGAGCGATGCTGGCCGGCTACATCACAGATCGCATCGGGCGACGACCCGTGGTACTTGCATGCATCGTGAGCTTCAGCCTGTTCACCGGGTTGTGCGCCATTGCGCCGAACTTGGAAATGTTCGGCCTGTTCAGGTTGCTGGCAGGGCTCGGCTTCGGCGGAGCACTCCCCACCTTGATCGCGCTCACCCAGGAATACGTCAAGGTCGACCGCCGACAGTTTTACAACGGTGTGATTCAAACCGGTTTTCCCATCGGCGGGTGCGTCGTCGCGATTGCCGCCATTTTCATGATCCCTGCCTTCGGCTGGGAATCGATGTTCGCAGTGGGCGGCCTTCTGGGTGTCGTATTGTTTGTCATCGCGTACCGAAACCTGCCCGAGTCGATTGCCTTCCTCGCAAGCAAGGGTCGGCACGACGAGGCCCGCGAACTGGCACAGCGCTATTCCATCGATGCCGGCGCCGAATCCGGCATGGCACTCGAGAGGTCGAAAAGTGGGAGTACCGGCTCCCCCTCGGGGCTGCGGCTCCTGTTCGCCCCCGGCTACAGGATCGCGACGGTCATGTTCCCGCTCATCACCTTCTTCGGTCTTCTCGTCTCATACGGCATGAACACCTGGATTCCTCAGATGCTGAGGTCCTCCGGCTATGACCTCGGGTCTGCATTGACATTCCTGCTCGCATTCAACATCGGCAGCGGGTTCGGCATGGTGGTCATCACCGGTCTTGCGGATCGGCTGGGATCGCGTCCCGTCATTTCCGTGAGCTTCGTCTTCGGGGCGCTCGCAGTGTCCGCCCTGACTCTGCAGCCGGCACAGGCGCTCGTGTTCGGACTGGTTCTGCTGATCGGCTTCTGTGCCTCGTCGACGACGGGCGTATACGGATTCGTCGGAGTCTTCTACCCGGCGGCCGCCCGTGGCACGGCGCTCGGGCTGGCAGTGGGTCTCGGCCGGCTCGGCGGTGTCTGCGGTCCCATACTCACCGGAATGATCATGAGCTCTGCACTCGGAGCCGACTGGGCCTTCTACGCCTTTGCGTTCGCCGGAGTGGCTGCCGCAGTGTTGGTGTCGTTGGTTCCGCGGAAGAATAAGACCGTGTCCGAGACGGACGTGTCTGTAGAGAAGGCCACGGAGCCTGCCTGATCACGACTGTTTCCGATGTGATCAAGCCGACGCGGGGGCTTGTACAACCTACGTGCATTAGATAATCTTGTGTGACGTCGAACATGTTCGGGGGACTATCGAACTTCTCGGTCGCCGACGTGCTGTGAGCGTCCGACCGCACGAGAGGCACAGAAAGGCTGACCGGCATGAGAATGAAGACAAGACTGAGCTGTCCGTGTGGCGCCGCGATCACCGGCAGTGACGAAGACGACCTGGTGGTGAAAACCCAGGAGCATTTGAGCGAGTCGCATCCGGGCATGGAGTACTCACGCGACGAAATTCTGTTCATCGCGTACTAGCACCGCTGTATCTGTGACACACGGCTATCCGGTCCCATCTCTGTTGTCCCGCTGTCCGATGACAGCTTCCATTCATCCGAACACATTCCCGAACACAGGAGACTTCATGAAACTCGAAGGTAAGGTCGCGCTGATCACCGGTGCCGGTTCCGGCCTGGGACGCGAGGCGTCGCAGCTGTTCGCCGCGGAGGGCGCGAAGGTCGCCGTGGTCGATATCGATCCGGAGCGCGCCAAGGGCACGGTCGAGCTGGTCGAAAAGCAAGGCGGTTCGGCGATCGCGGTCACCGCCGATGTGCGAGTCGAGCAGCAGGTGATCGAGGCGGTGGCGGCCACCGTGGCCGCATTCGGCAAGCTCGACATTGCGTGGGCCAATGCGGGCATCATCTCGCGTGGTGGCGTGCCGTCCGTCGCCGGTGGCGAGCAGGTCGAGTTCCAGGATCTGACGGACGCGGATTGGCAGGACGTCATCGGCGTCAACCTGTCTGGCGTGTTCTACACCGCGAAGGCTGCGGTGCCGGCGCTGCGGGCCAACGGCGGTGGTGTCATCCTGGCGACGTCGTCGGCGGCGTCGTTCGTCGCGTACCACAGCATCGCGGCGTATTCCGCGACGAAAGCCGGTGTGAACGGTATGGTTCGGGCCCTGAGCCTGGATCTCGGCAAGTATGGAATCCGCGTCAACGCGATCGCGCCGACACACGGAATGTCGCCGAACTTCCTCGCCCCGGCGGGTACGCCGGTCGTCGGCCAGTCCTATGAGGAAGTGGCGGGTCCGTGGGAGCCGAGCGTGTCGCCGATTCCGCTCAAGCTCAACCGTCCGCCGTCACTGAAGGACAATGCTCGAGCAGCACTGTTCCTGGTCTCGGACGAGTCCGCGTACATCTCGGGTGTCACATTGCCGACGACCGATGGCGGCACGTTGTCTCGCGTGGCCATGATGTTCCCCGAAGACGGGAACAACCCTCCGCCGATGGTCACCGGCGAAGAGTAACGATCATGACTGCCCACGACACGAAAAAGGAATACGGTACGCGCCGCCTCGTCGTGGATCGGTCGGTGTGCGCGGGACACGGTTTGTGTTACAGCCGTTCCCCCGAGGTCGTCGACTGTGACGATTCCGGGTATCCGGTGATCCTTCAGGACGCACTCGCGCTCGACGAGCACATCGCAGCGGCCGAGGAGGCCGTCGCGGTGTGCCCCGAACGGGCGTTGACACTCGAATAGTACTGTCGGAACGCGTGCCATCCGAACGGCGCGTCGATCGCTCACGAACCACGTGGACGCTCGACGCGCCGTTCGGCTTTCGGAGGGTGTTCTCGACCTCTCCCAGGCGAAGGCCGGCGACTGAGGAGATTCACCGCAGGTGCGTCTGACGCTCCCGTTCACTTCGGAACTCTGAGTCGAGATGAGGAAGGGGACCCGATCGTGATCGGGTCCCCTTCGTGATGTGAGCGGAAACCGGCGTCCGTAGTTCCGCGAGTGTGAAGGCCAGGTATCAGCTCTCGTTGACGAGTTTCTGAATTGCGCGGCGGAAGACCTGGTTGGCGACTTCGTTGCGGCCGAGGAGCATGTTGCCGGCGTTTGCGCTGTCCATGGCAACCTGTGAATCTCGCAAGATCGGGAAGTCCTCGTTGTGGAGCACTGCTACCAGGATCTCGACGTTCTTGTCCCAGATCCGGTTCCAGCGTTCCTCCGTCATGCCGCTCTCTTCGAGCGTAGGCGCGACCAGACGAATCTCCATGTGGCAGCGCTGCGGATCACTGCGGTGAGGGCGGAAGGTGAGCAGCTGGAAATGGTCGGGTTGCTTGAGCAACGTACTGTTGGGCCCCACCAGGTGGCTTTCCGTGATGTGCTCGGCGAGACTGCGATCGCCGGGGTCCTCCTCGATCCATCGGTCGATGGTCTTGCGGAGATTGAGGAATCGGCAATGATTTCCGAAGTCCTCGAAGGCCATGACATTGGTGTGGATGTGCTTCGCGGCGGTGTTGGGGTGCGCGTACTGGATGTGGTACCCGTCGAGGAACGCGTCCTGCATCAACTTCCAGTTGATGGGCTCGTCGAAGCGTTGAACCCGAGTGGTCACCATCTTGTCCATGCCGTAGGACCCCATGATCGAGTCCATTTCAGGGCCGAGCCAGTCGGCGACATCGATGGTTGCGTCGGCGTCGTCGACCACCCAGACGAAGCCGTGCCGCTCTTCGGTGGGTAGTTGGACGAGGTTGCGTTCGGAGCGGTCGGCGTCCCCGAACGTGTTGTCGCGGGTGATGGTGCGAAGGCTGCCGTCGGTATCGTAGGACCAGCGGTGGTACGGGCAGGAGAACAGGCGGCAGCGACCCTTTTCCTCCTTCTCGACCATGGCCCCGCGATGACGGCACTGGTTCACGAGGGTTTTGACGCTGCCATCGCGCTGGCGGACGATGATGACGTTGTTTCGCGGTAACTGCAGGGTGACGAAATCTCCTGCGCGGGGGATCTCGGAGCCGTGGATGATGATCGACGGAACCCGGCCGAATACACGCTCACGTTCGATCTTGGCGATGTCCGGATCGGTGAACTCGACGGGTTCGAACCACGTGACGTGCTCGAACTCGTCGGTGGTGTCGTTGCGCAGATGGTCGAGCGCGCGACGGATGCGTTCCTCGCGGGGGATTCCGACCTCTGTCATGGCTGCCCTCCAGGCTGTGGTGCGATGGCGAATCGATGATCCTAAATCTAACTTATGTAGATTTAGCTGTAAACCCCGGGTTGGGTCCTCGGGTAGGTTTCGACCATTGCGATCCAATACCGATTGGCATTAGATTTATCGGAACGAACCGGCAGATGAGGAGCGAACGAATGATCTCGTATCAGTGGTGTTCGGAACTGGATTCCGGCGATCGGGACGAGGTGCTGGCACTTGTCGCGGCGGCCGCCGACTACGACGACGAGGCGGGCTTCTCCTCGATCAATCCCGGCGATGTGACCTCGACGAGCCGTGACGGTGTGCGGGTCTACCACCTGCCGATCACGGCGCGCAGAGATCTGAGTGCTCGCGACGATGCTCCGCTCGTGGTGGTGGCGTATCTGCATCTGCAGGTCGACGACGGGGGGCTGGGTACCGCGCAGTTCGTGGTTCACCCGGACTATCGGTCGCGAGGTATCGCAACGATGCTCGTCGAGGAGGTCGGTCTGGACACGACCGTGGACGGTGGTTGGGCAGGCACTGGCGCTGTGGCCCTGCGCTGCTGGGCGTACGGCACTCACCCCGCGTCCGAGCGTCTCACGCGCCGGTTCGGCGTTGCGCCGGTCAGCAGGTTGTGGACGCTGTTCCGTCACCTGTCGGGGCCGTTCGCGAGCCCGCTCGACGATGTGTCGGTGCCCGACGGCATCACGCTCGCCGAAGCTCGCCCACTCGACGATCCGACGGCGTCGAAGTCGATCGAGGAAGTGCTGGATGCGGCCGCGCTGGTGCCGGCGCAGCGTGAGCGCCTCGCCGACGACATTCGTCTCGGGGCCGGCAGCGTGGTCGTTGCAACAGATTCTTCGGGCGCACCTCTCGGATTCGTCTGGTTCGACTCGACGGTGTCCACGCACCTCGAACTCGACGCCGCGTCGGTCCGGGCGCTCGTGCTCACCGAGGCCGCGAGGCGGGAGGGCTTGGGCACCACGCTGCTTGTGGTGGCGCTCGGGGCGCTGCGCGACGCGGGAGCGCAGATCGCCCTGATTCGTATCGACCCGGACGATGCAGGCGCGGTGCGGATGTGCCGACTGTTGTCGTTCGAGCAGGAGGAAGAGCACTCGTGCTACCAGGTCGGGGAGTGGGCCGAAGTGCCCAGCTTTTGAATGGTTGCCGGTGATACGAAAAACGATTCTTGTTCGGTGTTGACCTAAAGGTTGTAGGCAACTACGGTCTGTGTTGTGGCTCACAGATGGTGTGCCGACTTCATTTCGATCATCCGATCACCCCGCACGTTGCCTGTGTGCACCACCAGGCGGAACCTACACTCGGAGAGGACTATCCATGGGACGGCTCGATGGCAAGGTCGCATTCATCACCGGCGCGGCGCGCGGTCAGGGCAGGTCGCATGCCGTCCGGCTCGCTGAGGAAGGTGCGTCCATCATCGCGATGGACATCTGCGACCAGATCCCGACCGTGTTCTACCCGATGGCGACCTCTGATGATCTCGCAGAAACGGAACGCCTGGTCAAGGAGGCCGGAGGCGCCATCGTTGCGTTCGTTGGTGACGTCCGGAACGTCGAAGACGTCCAAGCTGCGTACGACGCGGGTATCGCCCAGTTCGGCAAGGTCGACATCGTGCTGCCGAACGCCGGCATCATGCCCGTCATCGGACCGGGTGAGCAGCGGCAGGCCTGGCACGACGCGATCGACACCATGCTCACCGGTGTGTGGCACGTGCTCGACGTGACCGTGCCGAATCTCGTCGAGCGGGGCGAGGGCGGCTCGATCATCATCACCAGTTCGGCCGCCGGCCTGACAAGCATCGGCCTCAATACCCTGCCGGGCCAAGCCGGGTACAGCGCGGCCAAGCACGGTGTCGTCGGCCTCATGCGGCTGTATGCGAAACAACTGGCGCCCCACAGCATCCGGGTCAATACCGTGCATCCCACAGGTGTGAACACTCCGATGGTCGCGAACGCCGAATACGGCGAGTTCGTCAATTCCCACCCGGAGGTCGCCGCCGACGAGTCGTACAAGAACCCGATGCCCGTCGAGCTGATCGAGGCCGTCGACATCAGCAACGCGATCGTGTACCTCGCTTCCGACGAGGCCCGCTACGTCACCGGTGTCACATTCCCCGTCGATGCCGGCTACAACATCCGTTGAAAGCGAAGGAGCTTCACTGATGACCACCACCGAAACTGCAACCGATACGACGATCCCGTCGATCGCCGATCGCGAACAAGTCTTCATCGGCGGCCGTTGGGTCGATTCGACCGGTGACGAATGGGTCGATGTCGTCGACTCGTTCACCGAAGAGACCGTTGCACGCGTTCGCACCGCCACCGTCGAAGACGTCACCAAGGCGGTTGCCGCTGCGCGCGAGTCGTTCGACAGGGGTGAATGGGCGTCGCGCACCATGGCCGAGCGCGCCGACGTTCTCGATGCCATCGCCGACCGTCTCGAGCAGCGCGTGGACGAACTGACGCCGATCGGTGTGATCGAGGTCGGGGTACCGGTCAGCGTCAGCCGCCCGACCCAGCAGATGACCGGCGGCCTGTTCCGGGCCGTTGCCGCGGTAGCCCGCGAGTTCGAGGTCAGCGAAGAGCGATCCCGGGCCGACGGCGGCATCTCACGCATCGTCAAGGAACCGACGGGCGTGGTCGCCGCAATCATCCCCTGGAACGGGCCGATCGGCACGATCGCGTTCAAGCTCGCGCCGGCGCTCGCCGCGGGCTGCTCGGTCGTTCTCAAGACCGCACCCGAGGCACCGATCTCGCCGTCGATTTTCGCGGACATCATTGCCGAGCTGGTCGCGGAAGGTCGCATCCCCGAGGGCGTAGTGAGTGTGCTGTGTGCCGACCGCGAGGTGTCGGAGTCCCTCGTGACCAACCCGGACGTCGACCACGTCACGTTCACCGGCAGCACTGCCGCGGGCCGGCGCATCATGTCCCTGGCAGGCGAACGCATTGCACGCGTGTCGCTCGAGCTCGGTGGCAAGTCCGCGGCGATCATCCTCGACGACGCAGACATCAATCACGTGCTGCAGACCCTGCCCATGGGTGGCTGCATGCAGTCCGGTCAGGCCTGCATCGCGCTGACCCGCGTGCTCGTCTCACGCAAGCGTCACGACGAGGTGGTCGAGGCACTGAAGGCCGCGTACGGATCGCTGCCGATGGGCAACCCGTGGGAGCCGACCAACTTCCTCGGCCCGCTCGCCTCCAAGCGTCAGCAGGACCGCGTGCTCGGCTACATCGACATCGCGAAGGAAGACGGCGCGAAGGTGGTGCTCGGTGGTGGCCGCCCCGAAGGCCTCGACACGGGCTTCTTCGTCGCAGCCACCCTGATCGACGATGTGCAGCCGGATTCACGGATTGCGCAGGAAGAGGTCTTCGGTCCGGTCATCTCGGTGATCACCTTCGAGGACGAGAAAGACGCAATCGCGATCGCCAACAACTCGGTGTACGGCCTTTCGGGCGCCGTCTATACCGAGGATCTCGACCACGGTTTCGAGGTCGCGCGGCGCATCCGTACCGGCACCATCAGTGTCAATACCGCGACGATGGACTTCACCCTGCCATTCGGTGGTTACAAGCAGTCGGGCGTCGGGCGTGAGGGCGGCATCGAAGGTCTCGAAGAGTTCTTCGAGATCAAGACCGTCCACCTGCCTGCTCCTGCCCAGTAGGTCTGCAGAACTCAGTAGGTCTGCACAACACAGTAGGTCAGCAAACGCGGTGCCCCACGGATTCGATCCGTGGGGCACCGGTGCGTCGAGGGCGGTTCGCGCGGGGAAAGGGCGGACTCGGTCAGTTGGCCGAAACCTTGACGTTGTCGGAGGGCGCGGCGTCCGCAATCGCGATGTTCTCGTTGCGCACCACGCCGTGCAGGAAGCTGCGAATCATTTCCTCGAACAACTGCCGGGAGGTCATCTCGTTTGCGGCGAGCGCCTTGGACAGCAGAGGCTGCGACTCCGGGTCGACGTTGGGGAAGATCGTGGACTTGGTGCTCGGTTTGCGCATCGCCTCGGTGAGCACCGCACCGAGCGTCAGGCGCTCCATGCCGTCGAGAATCTGGACGTGCAGGTGCGCGGGCACTCCGGACTCCTCGAGGAACCGGGCGGTGTCCTCGTAGGTGCCGATCAGCAGGTCACGGGGCAGATATTGCAGCAGGATCGGCGCGGCGTTGCGGTGTTTGAGGATCGACCGGCGAAGGTTCATGCTCAGCGTCACGAAGAATTCGGGCCAGTCCGGGCCGGGCTTGCGTCGCGGTAGGTTTCCGGCGCCGGCGATCTGTCGTGCGACCGCGGCGAGGATCTCCGACTTGTCGGAGAAGTGATGGTAGAGCGAGGGAGCACGCACTCCGATGTGTTTCGCCAGGCGTGGCAGGCTGAACGCATCGAGTCCCTCGGAGTCGATGATCTCGATGGACGCTGCCACGGCGGCTGCGCGACTGATCAGAGGTTTCGACGGTCGGGCCATGTCTCGCTTTCGGTTCGAGCAGTACGCCGGGCCTGGTCGGCGCGGCAGATGGTCAGAATGGTATATGTTCCAGTCGCTCAGGTGGTCATGCGGTGAGAACCGCCTCGTCGAGGAACTCCACCAAGCCTCGACTCAGGACGTCGTTGTCGTCGCCGCCCACCATGTGCCCCGCGCCGCCCACGTCGATATAGCGGGACCCCGGAATCAGCTCCAGCAGTTCGCGCGCTCCTTCCGGACTGACCACATCGGACTGGGCGCCACGGATGAGTAACGTCGGAATCCTGATGGCCCGCGCTGCGATGCGAGCACGACTCTCGCGTTCGGCCGACGCGGCCGCCGAATTCGTCCTGTCCGACAGCATCCGCGGATCCCAATGCCAGTACCAACGACCCTCGTGTTCCCGCAGGTTCTTGCGCAAACCCTCCACCCGCGGCGCTCGACTGCGGTGCGGGTTGTATTCGATCACTGCTCCCAACGCGTCGTCGAGGCTGTCGAAGCCGGACAACCCAGCTTGCATGAAGTCGGTGATCTTGGCGAGACCCTCAGGTTCGGCCTTCGGGGTGATATCTACCAGGACCAGCGCCCGGGCGAGACCTTGTTCGTCGCCCGATGCCACGAGTGAGGCCATGCCGCCCATGGACGCACCGACGAGCACCGGGGGTTCACCGAGGTCGCTGACGACTGTGCTGATGTCGCGGGCGTGCGCATCGGGGCTGTAGTCGCCGTCGGGCGACCACTGGCTGTCACCGTGGCCACGTGCGTCGATGCAATATGCGCGCCATCCCTGCTCGGCCAGCCGGATTCCGGTGCGCTGCCACGAGTGCCTGGTCTGCCCGCCGCCATGGAGCAGCAGGACGGTGCCTTTCGGTTCCGACCGGGGTTCCCACAGGTCGGCGACCAGGGAAACGCCGTCGCCGCGGAGGGTGGTCACCGTGGTGGAGTACGTCATGGTTGCATGGTCCTTCGTCGTCGGAATCAGTGTCCGGAGGTGCCGCCGTCGACGGCGAGCGTCGAGCCGGTGATGTAGCCGGAGGCGCGACTGGCGAGGAACACCACGGCTCCGTCTATCTCGCGCTGCGTCGCGGTGCGGCCGAGAGAGCTGCCGCGCAGGAACTCCTCGAGCGTATCCGACGACATTTCGGAAATCAGGTCGGTCTCCACGAATCCCGGCGCGATCGCATTGACGCGGATGCCCTTTCGCTTCGACCACTGATGCGACAGGTCGCGGGTCAGGCCGATCATTCCCGCTTTACTGGCCGCGTACGCGGCCTGCGGGAGTGCCGATTTGATGAGGCCGAGCATGCTCGCGACATTGACGATGGTCGAGCCTGGGCCCATGACGCGTCCACACGCTTGCGCTACCCAATAGCTGCCCATCAGGTTCACGTCGAGGACTGCGCGGAAGTCCTCGGGGCGCTCGCGGGTCGCAGGCGCGGAGCTGGTGACCCCGGCGTTGTTGATCAGGATGTCCAGGTGGCCGAACTCGGCGACAGCGGCCTGGGCGAGCGCGTCGCACTGCTCGGGGACGGTGACGTCGGTGGGGACGACCAGGCAGCGGCGACCGATGGCCTCTACTGTCACCGCGACGGCGTCGAGGTTCTCGCGCCGGCGTGCGGCTATCACTACGTCGGCGCCGGCCTCGGCGAGAGCGCGGGCGAATCCGGCGCCCAGGCCGCTGCCGGCACCAGTCACGACAGCGACGGACCCGTCCAGTTTGAACAGGTCGAGGACCGTCTCACTCTGGTCCGTCGATGAGTGTGGGGTCATGGCGATCTCCTGTGCGCGTCGTGAGTACCAATGGCCGGGCTTGCGCCCTGTAAACCTAATTGCTTAAGATTATAGGGCACGCGAAGTCTATGGGAACGAGAGCGCCGATGACCGGAAGCACCAACACCGAACAACGCAAAATGCGAGTGATCGGCAAAGACGTGCTTGCTCACGGTGTCATGGCAGTTCGCCTCGCGCATCCCGACGGCGGCGCTGTCCCGACCTGGGAGCCCGGAGCGCATATCGACGTCATTATCGACAGGTCGACGGTGCGGCAATACTCCCTGTGCGGCGACGCATCCGACACCACCTCCTTGGCGATCGCGGTGCTCCGCGAAGAGGACGGCCGCGGTGGATCGCGCTGGATGCACGACTCGCTGCAAGTCGGAGACCTGGTCGCGATCGCAGGCCCGCGCAACAATTTCACCCTCGAACCTGCGCAGTCCTACCTCTTCGTCGCCGGCGGTATCGGCATTACGCCCCTGTTGCCGATGCTCCGTTGCGCCGAAGCCGCTGGTGCCGACTGGCGCCTGCTGTACGGCGGCCGATCACGCACCAGCATGGCTTTCACCGACGAGCTGGTCGCTCGGTACCCCGGACGAATCGAGCTGCGGCCCCAAAACGAGTACGGAATCCTCGACCTTCCGGCTGCCCTCGACGCCGTCCCCGACGGCACCGCGGTGTACTGCTGCGGACCGGAGCCGCTCCTGCAGGCGATCGAGAACGAATTCCTCGCGCATCCCAACCTGAGGCTGTACGTCGAGCGGTTCGCTGCCAAGAAGCGGCCGGCCGATGCGGTCGACGGATCGTTTGAGGTCGAACTGCACCGCGCGGGCAGCACCATCACCGTCGACGCGAACGAAAGCGTGCTCGACGCGGTACTCCGGTCCGGTGTCGACGCCCCCTTCTCATGCCGTGAGGGTACGTGCGGGACGTGTGAAACCCCCGTTCTGGAGGGAGTTCCCGAGCATCGGGACTCGATCCTCACCGAAGACGAACAGGCTGAGAACGACTGCATGATGATCTGTGTGTCACGAAGCTGCACAGCCAAACTCGTGCTCGATCTCTGACCGGCACCGCAGCGAGGAGATGCCGTGACCCAGGCGCCCGATACGGCCCATCTCGCCGCCCGAAAGACGGCACGTGGATCGGCGGTGCTGGTCCCGGCGCTCTGCTTCATCGTGATGATCACGTCGATGATGCAGACCGCCGTGGTACCGCTCCTGCCGGCCATCGCGGTGCAGCTCGACGTGGGCACGGATGCTGTCGGTTGGACAGTGACAGCGAATCTCCTTGCAGCCGCGGTATGTACACCACTGCTGGGTCACCTCGCCGATCGACATGGTCCGCGGAAGGTGATGCTCGCCGTGCTGGGCACGGTACTGATCGGCTCGGTGCTGTGTGTCGCGTGGGCGGGGTTGCCGGCACTCGTCGCCGGTCGAGTTCTGCAGGGCGTGTCGTACGCGTTGTTCCCCGTCGGTGTCGCGGTAGTGCGGGGCGCACTGGGGCCGCACCGTGTCCCGATGGCGCTCGGCGTCATGTCCGGTGCGTTGAGTGTCGGCGGCGGTGCGGGAATGATCGCGGCCGGAGTGCTGTACACCGAAGGGGCCGACTATCGACGTGTCTTCTGGATGCTGTTGATACTCACGGTGATAGCAATGGTCGTCGGGTGGTGCGTTATCCCGCATACCCCGGGGTCGGGAGCGCGCGACGGTTTCGACTTCTGGGGTGTGGTCGGGCTCGCGATCGGCCTGCCGGGACTGCTGTTGCCGCTGGCGCAAGGTGGGACGTGGGGATGGCTGTCGGTGCGGACACTCGGTTGCGCCGTCACCGGCGCGCTGGTGCTTGCCGCCTGGTACCGGCACGAACGGCGGACCACTGCACCGCTGGTTGCTCCTGCGCTTCTGACGGCACGGTTGGTGGCTCCGGCGCATGTCGCGGCTTTTCTGGTGGGTGTCGCGATGTTCGTGCAGTTCCTGGCCGTCGCGACGTTCGTGCAGATCTCCCGAGAGGAAGCGGGATACGGCTTCGATGCGTCGGTGCTCGAGACCAGTCTCGTGTACCTGCTGCCCGGACAAATTGCCGGTACGACTGCGGCGGCCGTCAGTGGGCTCGTAACCCGACGGTTCCCCGCCCACCGGGTGCTGACCGCGGCATGCGCCGTCGGGGTGTGCGGATTCGTGATGCTGATCCTTGCTCACGACTACACCTGGCAATTGATCACGGCGGTTGCGGTGATCAATGTCTTCGTCATAGTCGCCTACGGTGCGTTGCCGTCGATGCTCATCGGCGGCGTTCCTCCGGGGAACACGGGGGCGGTGAACGGCATCAACGCGATCGCCCGGACATTCGGAAGCTCACTGGCCAGTGCATTGGTAGCGGTGTTGCTCGCGACGATCGTGATCCCGGGCACCTCGACGCCCACAGAACAGGCGTACGTCGTGGTGTTCGCGGTCGGGGGAGTGGCCGCGTTCGCGGCGGGACTCGTGGCTGTCACAGCGCGCCGTTTTGCAAAATACAAGACTTGATTGACGTCTCAAATTGGACCATATAGCGTGGGTCGCACGGCGCACGAGCCAGGTGTTCCTGGTCCGAGCCGCGCTGAAAACATCTGTCGGCAAGAGCGATTCGGCCCACGCCCTGTGTCAGGCACCCAACGTGCCCGGTAGGCCCGGTATAACGACATCGCACCTGCGCGACTCACGAAAGGTAAGGACGAATGGCTGCCACCGTCGGCTCGGCATTGCATTGGTGGGCGAAGACCAAGGGAGAGCAGGACGCGCTCGTCGTGGCGGGTGAATCTCTCACATACCGCGAACTGCAGGACTGGTCCAGTCGTATCGCCCGGAAGATCGTGGACCTCGAAATCCAACCGGGTCAACGAGTCGGCGTGCTGGGCCCGAATTCGCTGACGTGGCCGGTGATTGCACTGGGCGTCCTCAAGGCCGGCGGTGTACTGATCCCGCTCAACCCACGGTTCAAGCCGGCGGAGCTCCGCAAGGTTGTCGACGACGCCGGCGCCGTCCTGGTCGTCACGCCGAGCGAGTTCGCGCCGACGGTCGACGCGGCGCGTGAACTGGGTTCCGCCTTCGACACGCTCTCGTTCGACGAGCTCGCGCCGCTACGCGCGGGAGGACAGGACGACTTCCGTATCGATCTCGAGCCCGACGAACCGACCGCCCTCCTCTTCACGAGCGGCTCCACCGGGATGTCCAAGGGAGTGATCTGCACGAACCGGACGCTGCTCAATATCGTCTTCGAAGCGTCACTCACCGAGGAAGGTTTCCGGCCCGGGTCCACGTCGCTGCTGGTGTTGCCGTTGGTGTTCACCCCCGGCCTGGTATGGGGGCTGGTCATGACAACGGTGCTCGGCGGAAAGCTGATCATCGAGAAGGAGTTCGATCCGGGCCGCGCGGCCGGGCTTCTCGGTGAACACGATGTCCAGGCCATCTTCGGTGTGCCGTTGATCTTCGAGGCGATCTCGCGTTCACCCGAGTTCGCGGACGCCGACCTGTCATCGCTGCGCACCGCGATCGTCGGCGGCGCCGCGGTCGCTCCGGCACTGTTGCAGCGCTGGGCGGGCAAGGGCGTCGCACTGCGACAGATCTACGGCATGACCGAGGCCGGCGGTGTCGCCACCGCCACCCTCGTCGCCGAAGCCTTCGACCACCCCGACACGTGTGGATCCGGCTCGATCTTCACCGAAGTGAAGGTGGTCCGTCCGGACGGCACCGATGCCGCTCCCGGTGAAGAGGGCGAAATACTCTTGCGCGGTCCGGGTGTCACCCCCGGCTACTGGAACGACGCCGAGTCGACGGCGGCAGCCTTACAGAACAACTGGCTGCACAGCGGCGACCTCGGCACCCTCGACGACGAAGGGCGTGTCAAATTCGTCGACCGGCTCAAAGACCTCATCATCACCGGCGGCATCAATATCTCGCCGGTCGAGATCGAGCGGGTCATCTCCGAGATTCCCGGTGTCGAGGAAGTCGCTGTCATCGCAGCCGCTGACGAGCGCTTCGGCGAAACCCCGGCGGCGATCGTCACGGTGAAGGATGGCGTCGATGCAGCGGCAATCATCGAACACTGCGACCGGCTCGTGGCCGACTACAAGGTTCCGCGCTACGTCGTGATCCGGGACGAGCCGCTGCCGCGGCTCCCCAGTGGCAAACTCTCGAAGACGGCGATCCGGTCCGAATACCGGGACTTGGCAGAACGATTCGACAAGGTCCGCTGAGCCGAAACCGGCGGGGCACTCAGAAAGGAGTCATCGTGACGGAGACCGGTACCGACGATGCAGTAATACTCGAGCGGCACGGGGAGATCGCGGTCGTGCGATTGAACCGTCCCGATCAGCTCAATGCGTTCACCGACGCGATGTGCTATCGGCTCATCGACATCTTCGACGAGACCGACGCCGACGACGAGGTCCGTGCGGTGGTCATTACCGGAACGGGAAGGGCCTTCTGTGCGGGAGCCGATCTCGCAGCCGGCGGCGACACCTTCGTGCTGCGTGACGACCCGGAGACCGGAGGCGCCCCGGCCGACACGGGCGGGCAGGTCTCGCTGAGAATCTACCGTTCCCTCAAGCCCGTCATCGCCGCGATCAACGGACCGGCCGCGGGTGTCGGCGTCACCATGACCCTGCCGGCCGACATCCGCATCGCGTCGGAAACCGCGAAGTTCGGGTTCGTGTTCACGCGTCGCGGGCTGGTCCCTGAGGCCTGCTCGACCTGGTTTCTTCCGCGGGCCGTCGGCATCTCGACGGCCGTCGAGTGGGCGGTGGGCGGCAAGATGGTCTCGGCAGTCGAGGCGCTCGAACGAGGACTCGTCAGGGAGCTCGTCCCCGCCGATCAGGTGCTCGATCGGGCACTCGACATCGCGCGCGAATTCGTCTCCGGCACCTCACCGGTGTCGGTAGCTCTCACCCGACAGCTGATGTGGCGGATGCTCGGTGCGTCCGACCCTGAGGTAGCGCACCGGGCCGAGTCGATCGGCATCTACGTCCGCGGCACCTCGGACGACGTGCGTGAAGGTGTCGACGCGTTTCTCGAGAAGCGCGAGCCGAAGTTCCCGAACCGGATCACGGACGGGTTGCCGAACCTGTTCGAGTAGTGCGTCGACAGCCGAGGGTCAGCGGTCGAACACGCTGACCGGTCGTTGCCGCAGCTTGCCCATCAGGTCGGCGATCGAGTCACTCGACCGCAACTGGGCGAGCAGTTCGTGCTCGATGCGGTCGGTCTCCACGCAGATCGTCACCACGTCGAACAGCATGTCGGCCGGGATGACGGCGACCCCGTCATCATCGGCGACGATGATGTCGCCCGGGTGGACCAGACGCCCGGCCAGCCGGACAGGTTCGCCGATCGACTCGGTGGCGTAGCGGAACCGGGCGGCCTGCGGAGCCCGGGCCATCGACCACACCGGCAGGCCGCTGTCGATGATGGACACCGAATCACGCACCGCGCCACCGACAACGCACCCTGCGAGCCCCGCCAGCAGCGCCCACTGCGCCGACAAGGCGCCCACGACAGCGGTATCGGCGGGGGCGGGGCAGTCGAACACCGCCACATCACCGGGCCGGGCGGTGCTGTAGAGGTCCCGGTCGCCGAGCCGGGCACCGAGACCGTCCGCCCTGTTGTCGGCGACCTCGCCGGTCAGCCGCCGGTACCGCAACGTCACGGCGGGCCCGCAGATCCGCTGCCCCCGGCGCAGCGGTGCGAGGATGCCGGCACCGATCGCCGCTCCGACACCCAGCTGGTCGAGGGCGTCGGAGACCGCGCAGGAGGCATCGGAAACCTGCGACAGGGTAGCCAACAACGCGGCACGGTCGCGGTGGGTGGCCGTGGCCGGTGCCTGCCAGTCGGTGGTCGGCGAGACCGGGGAGGATTGCTGGGACATCGAGTTCTCCGTTCGTCGAAGTAGGGCGGTCGGTGTAGAACCCGCCCCTGATGGGCTAGTGGTAGTTGACTGGGATCGCGTGTTGGGCAATCGGTCCGGTTCGGTTCGGCCTGAGTGTCGTATCGGGCACAATGGGGCGATGCAGTTGACCACTCCCTTGGACAAGTTGGATCTCGATCTGTTGAAGCTGATCGTCGAGGAACCCAAGGCCGGGGTGCGCGAGTACGCCCGCCGTTTGAACGTCGCGCGCGGCACCGTGCAGTCGCGGCTCGACAAGTTCTCCCGAGAGGGGGTGATCACCAGCTACCGCCCGCAGATGCAACCGACCGCGCTCGGATATTCCATCCTGGCGTTCGTTCATCTGGACATCGCGCAGTCGATGATGGATGCCACCTGCCGGCATCTGGCCACCATCCCCGAGGTGCTCGAGGTCAATTCCGTTGCTGGCAAGGGAGATTTGCTGTGCCGCGTGGTGGCGAAGGATCACGAGGACTTCGAGCGGGTGCTGCAGGAGATGATCGCCATCGATGGGGTGCTGCGGACCCAGTCGGAACTGGTGCTCAGCCGCCGCATTGCCCCGCGGATCGTGCCGCTGCTGGAAAAGAAGCGGGCCGAGACACCCTGAGCGGCTCGGCCCGTTCAACGGTGGGTCAGCGCAACAGTGTGGTCGCCGGCAGCGCGGGGCGCCGCTGATGTTCGAAGCCGGTGATGGTGGCGGCGTGGGTAAGGGTCAGGTCGATGTGGTCGAGTCCTTCGAGCAATCGCCAGCGGGTGTTGTCGTCGAGTTCGAAGGAGGCGGTGATCGTGCCTGCGCGGACCTGCCGTTCGACCAGGTCGATGGTGACCTCGCTACCGGGATCGGCCTCGAGACCCGCCCAGAGTCGTTCGATGGTTTCGGTCGGCAACGTCACCGTGAGCAGGCCGTTGGTGAGTGCGTTGCCGCGGAAGATGTCCCCGAAGCGGGGTGCGATCACCGCCCGGAATCCGTAGTTCTGCAACGCCCATACCGCGTATTCGCGGGAGGAGCCGGTGCCGAAGTCCCGGCCGGCGATCAGGATGGTCGATCCGGCGTAGGCGGGGTCGTTGAGGACGAAGTCGCGTTCTTCGCGCCAGTCGTGAAAGAGTTTGTCGGAGAATCCTGTTCGGGAGCTGTGGGTGAGGAAGCGGACGGGGATGATCTGGTCGGTGTCGACATCGGTGCGCCGCAGTGGTGCGGCCACGCCGGTGTGCACGGTGAACGATTGCACGGTGGTCCTCGATTCGCAGACGATCGTTGGTGAGAGTCAGTTCAGGTCGGCCGGTGCGGCCAGGTGGCCGGCGACCGCGGTCGCGGCAGCAACAGCCGGTGAGACGATGTGGGTGCGCGAGCCCTTGCCCTGGCGGCCCTCGAAGTTGCGGTTGTTCGTCGACGCCGCCCGTTGACCGGGCGTGAGCCGGTCCTCGTTCAACGCCGCGCACATCGAACACCCGGCGAACCGCAGTCCCGCGCCGGCGGCCTCGAACACCTCGTTCAGGCCTTCGTCGATCGCTTGCTGACGCACCTTCATCGACCCGGGCACGATCATCAACTCGACGCCGGGGGCGACTTTCCTCCCGTCGAGGACGCGGGCGACTTCCCGTAGGTCCTCGATGCGGCTGTTGGTGCACGATCCGATGAATACGACGTCGACCGGCAACCCGCGGACGGGGCGTCCGGGGGTGATGTCCATGTAGGCCTGGGCGCGCTCGACGGCGGCGCGCTCCACCGGGTCCGGGAATTGGTCCGGATGCGGTACCGGATCACCGAGTGGGCCAGCCTGCGCGGGCGTGGTGCCCCACGACACGAACGGGGTCAGGGTGGAGGCGTCGATGACGACTTCCTTGTCGAAGACGGCGTCGTCGTCGCTGAAAAGCGTGCGCCAGTACGCTACTTCAGCATCCCACGCATCCCCGGTCGGGGCGGCCGGGCGGCCACGCAGATACTCGAAGGTCTTCTCGTCCGGGGCGATCATCCCCGCCCGCGAACCGGCCTCGACGGACATGTTGCACATCGTCATCCGGCCCTCCATCGACAGCTCTTCGATGGCCTGACCGCGATACTCGATGATGTGCCCCTGCCCGCCCGCAGTGCCGACCCGGGCGATGATCGCCAGGATCAGATCCTTCGCCGACACCCCCACGGGTAGGGACCCGTTCACGGTCACGGCCATGTTCTTCAACCGTCCCATCGGCAAAGTTTGGGTGGCCAGCACGTGCTCGACCTGACTGGTGCCGATCCCGAACGCCAGGGCACCGAACGCACCCTGGGTGGCGGTGTGCGAATCACAGCACACGATCGTCGAACCCGGATGGGACAGGCCGAGTTCGGGTCCGATGACGTGCACGATGCCCTGATGCTCCTCACCGAGGCGGAACAACTCGATTCCGAATTCGGCGCAGTTCTTCCGCATCAACGACACCTGCTCCCGCGCCGCCGGATCGACGATCTCCTTGTCCACCGCCACGGTCGGGGTGTTGTGGTCCTCGGTGCCCAGCGTCAGGTCCGGGCGCCGCACCGTACGACCGCTCGCCCGGAGACCGTCGAAGGCCTGCGGGGTGTTCACCTCGTGCAGCAGGTGCATGTCGATGTAGAGCAGGTCCGGTTCGCCCTCCTGTCGGCGAACTACGTGTGCGTCCCACACCTTCTCGGCCAGTGTTTTACCCATGTGTTTCTTTCTCCTCATCGAATGCGGTCGCGCCGAAATTGTGCGTCGACCGCTGAAAAATCAGCCGTAGAAGTAGGCCAGGAATCCCGAGGCCGACAGCAGCACCAGCCCGCCGCCGAGCCGAGAAGTGATCTGCGCGAACG
Source organism: Rhodococcus sp. NPDC019647 (assembly GCF_044389235.1). Classification (NCBI taxonomy): domain Bacteria; kingdom Bacillati; phylum Actinomycetota; class Actinomycetes; order Mycobacteriales; family Nocardiaceae; genus Rhodococcus; species Rhodococcus sp. NPDC019647. Next base: position 157,230 of record NZ_JBIRXS010000006.1, read on the forward strand.
GCAACAGATGCATGCGCCGGGTGGTGCCGAGGGTGGCGATGTCGCCGGACCCACCGAGGTCGGTCATGCACAGTCCGGCCGTGATCGAGGACTCGACGAAGTACAACTTCAGCAGCCACCCCACGAAACCGGCGGTCAGCGCGGTGATCAGCACAGTCGCAACGGTGAACGCGAGATAGGCAGGGCGAGAGGCGAGTTCGGCGATCTGCTCGATGTCGATCAGGGAAACCCCGATACCGACCAGCGCCGCCGGCACCCACAGCTTGACCACGAACTGGTACCACTCGGTCGTCGACTCCTCGACCTCCTGCGGAAGCACACCCGACAGCTTGATCGCGGCGGTGAGAAGGATGACCCAGGCGTAGAGGTGCACCGGCGGAACCGCGGCCTGCAGCATGGCGCCGACGAGGTAGATCGCGGCGGTCATCAACAGACCGGTACCGAGTCCGCTGATCGTCAGCGGGCGCTTGTCGTCGGTCAGCGCCGCAGCCTGCTCCGGGGTGGCCTTGACCCGCAGCATCTCGCCGTGGCCGTTGAAGCCGACGAACAGCTTGGTGCGCCGACGCGTCAGGTTGGCGTACACCGAGGCCAGCACGATGCACAGCAGGTTCGCGCAGATGATCGGCGGCACGATGCTGGACATGTACTGCTGCGCGTCACCGCCGATGGTGTCGGCGTACATCTGCGACAGCGGAATCGCACCGCCGGAGATGCCGCCGGCCATGATCGGGATCGTGACGTCGAGGATCGCAGTCTTGAATCCGAAACCGGTGACTGCGGCGATCGTCCCGATGAGCGTGACCACCAGCGCGAACGCCACCACGATCACCGCACAGAATCGGCCACCCGCCTTGATCAGGAACCGGCGGTCCATCCCGAGGATGCTGCCCGCGATGATCGACGCCACCAGGATCTCGACGAATCCGTATCCGGTGAACCAGTTCTTGACGATGTCCGAGAAGCTGTCCGGAACCAGCCCGAAGTACACGGCGAGGGCGGGGACGAACACACACAACAGCGGTCCACCACCGATCGCAGACAATGCCGGGGTGCGGTCTCCGATCCAGAACAAGCCGCAGCCGATGATCATGGCGATGGCCAGGCCGCCGAAGATGTTCTCCGGGAGCGTGCCGGTGTAGACAGCACCCAAGCCGACTGCGACCAGAGCGAGGTACCACGGCCAGGGCACGGACAAGATCTTCGCGCGGTCGGCCCCTCGGCGGGCTGGAACCGTCGCCTCCGCGCCGGGCACAGCATCTTGGATTTTCACGTTCGCCTCCTGCACCGCGCCGGGCGGGGCTGCGCCGATCACGGAAGTAGTGGGAAGTGACTCACGTCACTGGTCACGAACGGTAACTTTTCGTGGGCATCGAATGCCAATGACATCGGATTATTCATACCAATGGTCCAGCGCCGCGCGACTAGGACGGGCCAGGCTGGACAATTGGCCCGGCTTTCGTCTGGTCGCCTCTCGCAAGAAGCGGAGAAGGTCATTTCGGCACGCCCTGGACCACACGGACACTTAGCGATCGCCTATGTATGCGCACATGGGCGCGGTCAGGCCGTTTGTAGACTGGCCGAGTGGCTACCACTCCTGCGCTGAACCCCGAGGACGTTCAGCGCGCTGCGGCGGCGCTGCACAGCCCCGACATCGAGGGGTGGGCCAACCGCTTCGAATTGTTGTCGGACGGCAACCGCCTCCGGTTGCTGCTGTGCCTGCACCACGCGCCGGGGATCTGTGTTGGCGACCTCGCGGCAGCGCTCGAGATGAGCGGTACCGCCGTCTCGCACGCACTGCGACTGCTGCGCCACCAGGGCTGGGTCTCGGCCACGCGCGACGGCCGCTCGATGCGTTATCGGCTCTCGGACGACACCGTGCACCAATTGCTGCACGCGATCGGCGCCACGCACTATCACGATCACCCGGAATCGAAATCGGAACGGTGAAGTCCCACATGGAGAACGACCCCGGAACACTCCCGCTCGACGGAATCACCGTCGTCGCTCTCGAGCAAGCTGTGGCCGCCCCCCTCGCCACCCGTCATCTGGCGGATATGGGCGCGCGGGTGATCAAGGTGGAGCGCGTCGGGGAAGGCGACTTCGCACGCAACTACGACGACGCCGTCTTCGGCGAGGCCTCCCACTTCGTCTGGTTGAACCGAGGGAAGGAGTCGTTCTGTGTCGACCTCAAATCCGAGGTGGGGCGGGATGCTGTCCTGAGGTTGATCGCGAGTGCCGACGTGTTCGTGCAGAACCTGGCGCCCGATGCAGCGAGCAGACTCGGTTTCGGGACCGAGGCGTTGCGCGCGGAACACACCGCGCTGATAGTGGCGAACATGTCGGGCTACGGGACAGCGGGACCGAGGCGTGAACGCAAGGCGTACGACATGCTGGTGCAGGCCGAGACCGGCATGATCTCGGTGACCGGAACACCCGAGACGGCCACGAAGACCGGAGTGCCGGTGTCCGACATTGCGGCGGGAATGTATGCGCTGACGTCCATCCTGAGTGCGCTGTTCCGACGTGAACGAACCGGGGTGGGCGCGCAGATCGACGTGTCGATGTTCGACGCGACCGCGGAGTGGCTGGGCCATCCGATGTACATGAAGATGTACGCCGACCGGCAGATCCCTCGTGTCGGCCTCGGACACGCCGCCATCGTTCCGTACGACGCGTACCCCACCCTCGACGGCAACATTCTGATCGGGGTTCAGAACGATCGGGGGTGGCGGCAGTTGGTCACCGAGGTCTTCGCGCGACCCGAACTCGCCGATCATCCCCGCTATGCAACCAACATGCTGCGGGTCCATCATCGCGAAGAGGTTGATGCCCTCGTCGCCGAGGAGACGAAGAAGTTCACCCGCGCGGCCCTCGACCAGGCACTCGCGGATGCCGGAATTCCGGCAGCGGAGCTGAACGATATGAGCGGATTGATCGACCATCCGCAGTTGAAGGAACGTGACCGCTGGCGTCAGGTCGGCAGCGAGGTGGGCCAGATCAGCGCGGTGCTGCCACCGATGACATTCGCCGACGTGGAGATGCGGATGGGTGACATTCCGGCTCTCGGTGAGCACACCGATCAAGTCCTCGGTGAGCTGGGGTGCTCGGCTGCGGACATTACAGCGATGCGGAAGGCCGGCGTCGTAGGCTGAGGTTGTGACGCCTCCGATGCTCGGCCCGGCGGGGCGGAGGCTTGAGGCATGATGCCCACTACACCGTGCGTCGCTGCGGTGTAGTGCCCGTATCCGCCCTCCGCACCCTGGGAGGAGAGGTCAGGACGATGTTGCCGCTGAGCCGCCTGCTCGCGCTACCAATGTGGTACCACAGTGGTAGCATTTAGGTATGAGTACGCAGATTGCGGTGCGGTTACCGGACGAGATCGTGGCCTTCGTCGACGGCGAAGTGCGCGAACATCGGGCGCCCAGCCGGGCGGCTCTGGTGTTGCGGGCGCTCGAGCGGGAGCGGCGTCGGCAGATCGCCGCCCGGGATGCCGAGATTCTGTCCCGGGCGCGCGGCGAGGATGATCCGGATGGCCTCGACGACCTCGCCCGGCATGCCGCGGGTCTGTTCAGCGATCTCGACTGATGAGGCCGATTCACGCCGCGAAGCTGGACAAGACGCGGCCGGTGCTGGTGTTGACCCGGGATTTGGTGCGCCCGCACTTGAGTAGGGTGACGGTGGCGCCGATCACCGGCACCATGCGTGGACTGTCGACCGAGGTGCCGGTGGGGCCGGCCAACGGATTGGAGAAGGATTCGGTGGTCAGTTGTGACAACATCGTCACCATTCCGGTGTCGGCGTTGGGGCACGGTCTTGGATTTTTCTTTCCGTCGCAGGAAGCGGCCCTGTCCGAGGCGATCCGGGCCGCGTTCGACCTGGAGTAACCACGGGTGAGCAGTTCGCGCTGTCCGTGCAACGGGAGCCTGCCGCGGTAAGTGGGGAGTTCGGGTTACCTGTGGACTACTGCAGGGTTCTCCGGCGCCTTCGCCCTGTTCTTTTCGTCGGGATCGCCGGCATCCGGTGTGGTGCGATGGGCAGGTAAATCAGGGTGAGTACTGCCGCGAGAGCCGTCAGCACTCCCGCGACCACGCAGCCGGCGGGGAAGCCACCCACGAAACTCAGGCGCGCGTTGTCGAGTTCGGTGAGCCACCCGGAGCGGGAGGAATTGTCAGACGGTCGTACCAGTTCTCGCCGAGTGAGCGCTGGGGATGTCCCCCTTTGGTTTTCGTCAAGCTGCTGAGGGGGTTGGATCCCGGTAGAGTTCCTTGTTCTCGAGCGTGGCGTACAGGACGTCGCACGGGCGTCGGACGAGGCAGGTCAGGGCGGCGTTGTGTTTCTTTCTTCTCGTCCCGTTTTGTCGTCGTATGCGCGACTGGTGGGGTCGCCCAGGGCCGCGAAGGCGGCAGGAACACCTCGAACGGTCTCAGCTCTCACGCACGGGGGTGGGCTCGGTAGTACGCGGCCCGTTCGGCGTCGTGCCGGCGTCTGGCTTTCGGGTTTTCCAAGTCGGGCGGAAGTCCGTGCTTTTCGAGGCGGCGTGATCGGTTCTGCGCCATGTAGGCGACGCTGTAGAAGAGTGCGAGGAACACCCCGAGCAGCACCATGGAACCGCGTAACCACACCGGCCCGGGGAAGAGGAAGAAGGCCGCGAACACCGGAATGAACGGCACCATGCTGCGGACGAGGTGTCGCGGCACAGCCCAGTCACCGATCAGATCGTTCCGAACCCAGTCCTGCATCGAGTCGGGCAATCTGCGTCCGAACGCGTAGCCGAGCCATTGAAAGAGCGTCGGCCGGCTCCGGGCACCGTGGCTTCGATTGGTCACTTGTCCACTCCTCCGAGCGCGCCTGCCTTGACGGCCGCGGCGTTGATGCGGGTCAGCACGCTGTGCAGTTCCATCAGTTCGGAGAGTTCCACTCCGAGTGCTTCGACTACGGCGGGTGGCACTTTTTCGGCTTGTGCGCGCAACGCCCTCCCCGCGTCGGTCAATTCCACGACGAGCTGGCGTTCGTCGTCCGCGCTGCGGGTACGGGTGAGAAGCCCGGACGATTCGAGTCGCTTCAGCAGCGGCGACAGCGTGGGGGAATCGAGTTGCAGTGCGCTGCCGATCTCCTTGACCGACATGGGGGAGGTACCCCAGAGGGCCAGCATCACCAGGTACTGCGGATGGGTGAGCCCCAATGGTTCGAGGATCGGCCGATAGACGCCCAGGACTGCGCGATTGGCCACCGCCAGCGCGAAGCACACCTGCCTGTCGAGTGCGAGGGGGTCTTCGGCAACGTTCGTGGTCACCAGCTCAGGGTACCCGATAGTTCGTGCACTAACCAATCGTCCACTAACTAAAGGTGAGATGAAACACCGCAGCCCGGCCTGTGTAGGGCCGGGCTGCGGTTCGCTCTTCGCTCAGGGTGTGGCGAAGAACTGCTCCACCGCGGGCTGCGCGTTCGGATTTCCCACACCGACACCGATCACGGCTCCTGCAATCGTGCCGACGACGGCGCCGATGATGCATCCGGCGATGAAGTTGGGGAAGATCGAGACGCACCCGATTGCCATGCCCACATTGGAACCGATGGCCATGCCTTGCAGGCCCGCGTTGTTCCAACCGGTGTTGATCTCGCTGGTCATGTTGTCGAAGGCGGCCTGTTTGGCGTCATTTTCCGGAAAGAACTGTTCAGCCACCTGGCTACTGCCTTCGGCGGTCGGGGTCATCAAGGGCTGGCTCCAGTCGATTCCCTGCGTGCCGGGGTCGGCGTAGGCCGTGCCGGCGCCGACTGCCATCGCAGCGACGACGAAGATAGACAATGCCAGAGTTCTGAGAAGTTTCATGAGAATTCCCACCATGTCGTAGGTCGAACACGGACTCCACCTGAGTACCGAACATTGTTGTGAGTGGACCATATTCGCTGGAAGTACCGAACGGCTACATGCATATGTGGGTGCGCGGTGATGCTCCCCGGTGAGTCGCCTACTCCATAGCCCTCCCCAATTCATCTCTCGGCCTGGAGGGGCGAAGGGGGCAGGGCACGCGCGTCGTGGCTATGAGGAACGTGTCCAACCCTGTGCAATCCTGCAGTGTCATGGTGCTTCCCATGCCTAGTCGCTTGCTGAACATCTTCCCCCTTCGGGTATCCCACTTTTCGGCGTTTACGCAAAATTCGTTACATACGCCTCACCGGCACGAGGTGTCACACGGTCAGCCGGTAGAAACGCCAGAACCCGAAGTCTTCGATGGGAAGGATGTCCATCGAGCCGAAACCGGCAGCCTCGGCGTACTTTCGCAAGGTGCTCGGACGCATGACCGTTCCGGTGGCGGCACTCGGACTGGAACTCATTCCGTCCGGCAGGCACACGGTCAGGCTGAATCCGTACATCAACCGCTCGATGTCGCTTCCCGGCGCCGAGAACTCGTCGTCCACCGCCTCGTCCATGACGATCATGACCCCACCGGGTGCCAGAGCCTTGCGTACCGCCGTCAATACCTCGACAGGTGCAGGCATGTCGTGAATGCACTCGAAGGCGAATGCAGCGGTGTAGGCGCCCTCCGGAATGCCCGCTGCATCCGACTCGGTGATCGTGATCCGGTCGGCAACATCCCCTTGCTCGCGGACGTTGTGTTTCGCGAGTTCGACAGTGGCGCTGTCGATGTCGTAACCATCCAGCCGGGCATCGGGATAGGCGCGCGCCAGGGCAATCGTGGACCACGCGCCTCCACATCCGACATCGGCGATGGCGGCACCGGGGGTGCGCAGAAGTGCGTCGACCTCGGGTACCGACGCGAGCGCTCCCGGCAGAACCTGCTCGTACCACGGCCGATTCATATCTGCCTGCGATTCCCTCGCATCGACACCGTACTGTGCCCATCCCACACCGCCTCCCGTGCGATACGCCTCGATCAGCGCGGGCATCTGTGTGGTGGCGGCAACGAAAATCCGGGCCAGCGGCGCCAGGTAGGCCAGGCTTTTCTCATCGGTGAACACTTCGGCCGCACCGGGCTCCAACGTGTATCTTCGAGGACTGCCGCCGTCTGCGGTGAGCAGTCCTGTCACCGCCTGTTGTTCGAGCCACTCCTGTGCGTACCGCGGGTGGGTCGAGGTGCGTTCGGCCAGTTCGTCCGCTGTTGCGGGGCCCTGATCTGCGAGACTTCGATACCAACCGAGTCGATCTCCCAGATGGATGGAAAGAATGTCGATTGCGCCGAGGGAGGCGTCGAAGACACGTTGCGCCACTGCGTCGGCTCCGGGTGTGGGCATCGCTGACCTCCGGTGTGGGTGGTCCCCTCATGGTGACCTACCGCGGTAGCCGATGTCCCCGTTTCGGTTGCTCCCAGTGCACATTCGCGCCGGAGTCGGTCGAGCGTCCGGGAAGCTGGAAACCCCACGGCAACTCGAGGCGGTGGCGGGCGAGCAGTTCTGTCTCGGCGAGCAGGTCGAGGATCGGTCCGTCCGCCACCACCTGGCCTTCGTCGAGAATCACCGCGCGGGTGCACAACTGCGCAGCGTACGGAAGGTCATGGGTTACCAGCAGTTGGGTGGTGTCCACCGCGAGCAGGACTTCGGCCAGTTCACGCCGGGCAACCGGATCGAGATTGCTCGACGGCTCGTCCAGCACCAGTACGTCCGGAGCGCACGCGAGGACGGTGGCCAGGGCGACCCGGCGCCGTTGCCCCACCGACAGATGGACGGGATTGCGCTCGGCATGCGACGTCATGTCGACAGCGGCCAGCGCGGTGCGGACCCGGTCGCCGAGTGCCGCACCGGTGACACCGAAATTTGCCGGGCCGAAGGCGACGTCCTGCGCGACGGAGGGCATGAAGAGCTGATCGTCGGGGTCCTGGAAGACGATGCCGACCCGCCGCCGCACCTCGCGCAGCGTGTTCCGGTCGGTGTTGCGCGACACCGGTACGCCGCCGATGGTGACCCGACCGTCCGAGGCGGTCAGAATCCCGTTGAGGTGCAGCATCAGAGTGGTTTTGCCGGCACCGTTCGGGCCGAGAACCGCTACCCGTTCGCCCGGGCTCACAGTGAGGTCGATTCGGTCGAGTGCCTTCCTGCCGTCCGGGTAGGAGTACGACACACCGTCGAGGTGCACGGCGGCCGTCATCGGAGGGTCCAGGCCGCGAGGCAGATACCCACCGCGCAGACGGCAGGGACGAGGCCGGCCGACCACGCCGCGGCGGACGCCGGAGGAGCACCGACTGTGGGAACCGCGCCCGTGAACCCGCGCGACAGCATGGCCAGGTGGACGCGCTCGCCCCGCTCGTAGGAACGGACGAACAATCCGCCCACACCCTGCGCGGTGGCGCCGATCTGGCGAAGTGTTCGCGGATCGTCACCCCGGGACAAGCGTGCGGTGCGCATCCGGGCGACCTCCGAGGTGAGTAGGTCGAGGTACCGCAGCATGAGGACCACGATCGTGGTGAACATGGCGGGCACGTGCAGATGGGCAAGTCCCACCGGCAGATCGCGGGCGGGGGTGGTGGCGGCGAGCGTGAGTGACACCAGCACGCCGAGAGTGCCTTTCACCAGGATCCCCCACGCGGCGTGCAGTCCGGCCACCGACAGCGACAATCCGAGGACCGTCGTCTGCTCGCCGCCCTCCGCGAACGGCAGCAACAGGGCCAATGTAACGAAGGGCAGTTCGATCAACATGCGCGGGGCGAGCCAGGTCAGAGCGATTCCGGCGATGTGCCACACCACCACCAGGACTGCGAGGTACGCGGCGAAGGCCCAGAACGCCTCGCGGGGCGTGGCCACCACCGCGAACACCGTCACCACCGCGCACACGATCTTCACCTCGACGGGGAGTCGGTGAACTGCGGATGTGCCGTCGAGATAGAGCGGCTGCGCGTGACCGGAACTCATGATCAGGGTCCGGCTCGGTGACGCCGTCCGCGGGCGAGGAGCCGGAATGCGGCGGCCGCGACGACGAAGGTCGCGGCCGCACCGATGATTCCGGCCACGCCGGTGAAGCCGGATCGTCCGCTCACCGTGTAGTCGGCGAGCGGGGACGCCGACAAGTGGTGGTCCTCGGCGTTCTTCGCAATGCAGTCCCCGACCAGTGCCGCGCCGGTGTCGGTCTCGACGGTGTCGCATCCGCGTGTCGTGGCAGCGTCGAGGCCGTCCGGACTCGAGCTCGCCAGAGTGGACAGGACCCCGGCAATGAGCAGGACCGCGAGAGCGAACCCGAGAAGGAAGCGGCGAGGGGACCGCGTCGACACGCTCATGCGCCCACCGCCACGTCGCGCGGCGCGGTCCGGAGCAGATACACGAGGTCGGGTCGGGCCCTGGCCACCGCCGTGACTGTGAGGGCGGTGATAATTCCTTCGCCGATTCCGATCAAGATGTGGGCGCCGACAACGTAGGCCGCCACCGAGCCGAGCGCAGTGGCGCCGCCGGCAGCGGGCTGACCGCCGATGGCGTACTCGAGGACGAAGCCCATCGACGCCGCGACGGTTCCGCACAGCGCAGCGGTGAATGCGAGAGCGCCGAGCACGCGGAGACGAAGATCCTCGGGGCGCGCGAGTCGGCGCAGAACAAGCGCGACGACGTAGCCTACCGTCACCCCGACGATCGCCATGTTCGTGATGTTCGCACCCAAGGCTGTCAGCCCACCGTCCGCGAAGAGCAGGGCCTGCACGATCAGGACGATCGCGATGCACAGCGCACCCGTGTAGGGCCCCACGAGAATGGCCGCCAGTGCACCACCGAGGAGATGTCCGCTCACACCGGGAAGGACGGGGAAATTCACCATCTGCACCGCGAAGATGAAGGCGGCTACGAGACCGGCCATGGGGGCGGTGCGATCGTCGAGTTCGGAGCGGGCCCGCCACGCGGCGACCGCGAGTCCCGCCGCCGCGATAGCGAGGAACAGGACGGACGTCGGGGCATTGATCAGCCCGTCACTCATGTGCATGGCTACGGACTCCATGTCACCCTCCTCAGCCGGCAGCTGTCCCGTCTCTGCAGTCTAGTTTCTCGTGTGAACACTTGAACAGGTGTTCATGGGTCAGGCGACAGCGGTGTTCTGCCACCACCGAACTCTCAGTGCCAGCTGTGGTCCACGACGGGGGTTCGCGGTCCGAACTTGGGTTTGATTGCGTTGCCACTGACCAGCAGCAACCGCACGGCGCGATAACGATGCGGGCGAACCGGTTCCAGGTACGCCACCATCTCGGCGTCGTCGAGGGGCTTGCCGAGTAACGACCACCCGACCATCGACGCCAGGTGGTAGTCGCCGACGGACAGAGCGTCCGCATCGCCGAGCGCACGTTGCGACACCTCGGCCGCGGTCCAAATTCCGACCCCTGGGATGGACATCAAGCGGCGGGTCGCTTCCTCCGGGGACAGGTCGACGATCTTCTCCAGACGGTCCGCGACCTGGGCGCAACGCACGATGGTGCGGGCACGGCCGGGGTCCACGTTCGCGCGGTGGAACTCCCACGACGGGACTCGCCGCCACACGGGCGCGGTGGGAGGCACCCGCATTCCGTCGGGCGCCGGGCCGGGGGCGGGTGTGCCGAATTTCCACACCAGACGCCGCCACGACGCGAACGCGGCGATGCCATGGACCCGCTGCTCGAGGATGGCCGGGACCAGGGCTTCCAGCACCCGGTCGGTGCGCCCCAGACGCAGGTGCGGGAAGCGTCGGTGGGCCTCGGCGAGGATCGGGTGCTCCGGCGCGAAGTCTTCGCACTCGTCCTGCTCGCCGACGAGACGGTTCAGCCCATCCGCCAACTCTCGGGCACCCTCGCCCCAGGCCTGACAGTGGACGGTGTGCCGGTCGCTTTGCGTGAGGCGATAGGTGACCGGACCGGACGGTTGCACCGACGTCCGCCAGATGGAGCCGTCGACCGCACGCCGGTGACAGGGGTCGCCCTTACCGCGCTGAAGGGGGTGCAACGTCATCGCGACGTCCAGTGGACGCCGCGCGGTCACGGTGGTCTCGACCACCTCCAGCGAAGCCGTCATCGCAAGCAGCGTATCCGTCCTTCGGCGACATGTCGGCCACCGCTACCGGCGGTTGTCGGGGCGCGCACGTAAAGTCCCAGCCATGATCATCGTGAGTACCGACGGATCCTGTCTGCGTAACCCCGGTGGGGCGATCGGCTGGGCATGGGTCAATCACGAAGGTCCCAGCCGATCCGGTGGTGAACCCTCGGGAACCAACCAGATCGCCGAGCTGCGGGCGCTGCTCGAGGCGATCACCGCGCATCCCGGACCCGATCCGCTCCTGATCGAGTCGGATTCCCAGTACGCCATCAAGTGCGCATCGGAATGGCTGCCCGGTTGGAAGCGGAAGGGCTGGAAGACTGCGGCCGGTGCCCCGGTGAAGAATCTTCCGTTGGTCCAGGCCATCGACCAGGCCATCATCGAGCGTTCCGGACCCGTGCGGTTCCGTTGGGTACGCGGTCACGTCGGCAACCACTACAACGAGATGGCAGACGTACTCGCCGGTGAGGCGGCACGGGCCGTCGCATCCGGTGAGCCGGCAGCTGCGCCACCTCCGGCTCCCACTACACCCGTGGTCGCGGCCCCTGCGGCGGCCGAAAAAGCGTTCACCCTGTTCTGATCCTGTCGGTTCACCCGGTACCGGGAAAAGTCTGTATCGAGGAGAAGTCGTGACCGAGGATCTGCGCGTACGGGAGTTCTGGCGGGCGCTGGGGTTGCCCGGCATCGTCGACGTCCACACCCACTTCATGCCCGCCAACGTGATGGAGAAGGTCTGGCGGTACTTCGACGCGGTGGGTCCCCTCACCGGGCGAGCGTGGCCGATCCGCTACCGGCACGAGGAAGACGTGCGCGTCGAGCAACTTCGCGCGTTCGGTGTTCGGCGGTTCACGTCCATGATCTATCCGCACAAGCCGGAGATGGCCGCGTGGCTGAATCAGTGGGCAGCCGACTTTGCCCACCACACGCCCGACTGCCTCCGGACGGCGACGTTCTATCCGGAAGAATCCGCGGCCGCGTACGTGTCCGAGGCAATCGAGTCGGGCACCCGGGTGTTCAAATCCCACATTCAGGTCGGCGATTACTCACCGGGCGACCCGTTGCTCGACCCGGTGTGGGGAGCGTTGCAGGACGCGGGTGTGCCGGTGGTCATCCATTGCGGATCCGGTCCCGCGCCAGGCAAGTACACCGGCCCCGAGCCGATCGGCGAATTGCTGGCGCGGTACCCCCGACTGCGCCTGATCATCGCCCACATGGGCCTGCCCGAGTATCGGGAGTTCCTCGAGCTCGCGGGACGCTATTCCGGTGTGTACCTCGACACCACGATGGCGTTCACCGATTACACCGAGGAGGCGACCCCGTTTCCGCGTGACGCTGTACACCGGCTGTCCGATCTGCAGGAACGCATCCTGTTCGGAAGCGACTATCCCAACATCCCGTATGCGTACCTGGACGCACTCGAGGGTCTGACCCGGTTCGATCTCGGTGAGGACTGGCTTCGCTCGGTGTGTCACGACAACGCTGCGGCACTGTTCGCGCTCGACTGATCCGCCGGCGCGGAGTGGTGAGCTCGCGCCGGCGGATCGGAGACCCCTGAGTGTGAGGGATTACGACCCACAGCACGCGGTCGGGGCATCCTGCTCGGAGGTGGTCGCATTGCGGAACGTGTCGCTGTCTGCGAGCACCGTATACACCTCCCATTTTTCGCCGGCGGGCCCGGTGACCCACACCTTGTCCTGGCTGGCGAAGCAACAGGTGGTCCCGAGCACTTCCTCGGTGAACAACCCTTCCTCGGTCAGCCTGGCGATTTCCGAGTGCACGGCCTCACTCGATTCCACCTCGACGCCAAGGTGATTGATGGTGCCGCCCGCACCGGGGTTTTCGAACAACACGAGCTTGAGCGGGGGCTCGGCGATGGCGAAATTGGCGTAACCCTCCTTCAGTTTCGCGGGCGCTGTGCCGAAGAGCTTGGAGTAGAACGAGACGGCCTGACCGAGGTCGTCGACGTTGAGGGCGAGCTGTACGCGGGACATGAGATCCTCCACCTTTTCGATGTATATCGAATTACTTCCTCACTATGCGCCACCTTTTTGACGTATGTCAAGAAGGTGGGCACAATGGGTTCATGCCCAAGGCCTTGCCCCTGATCGATGCGACGTCACCACTCTGCTGCGCCCCCGTCGCGTCGGGGCCCATCTCGGACGATGGGGCGCTCGAGGTTGCGGTGCGGCTCAAGGCTCTTGCCGATCCGGTGCGCATCAAGCTGATGTCGATCCTGTTGTCCGCCAGCGAGGGTGAGGTCTGTACGTGCGACCTCGCCGACGGTGTCGGTGTATCCGAATCGACCGTCAGTCATCACCTGGGGCAACTGAAGAAGGCGGGCATGGTGGTCCCCACCCGGCGCGGAATGAACGTCTATTACCGTCCACAACGCGACGCGCTCGAGGCGCTGCGCTTCGTGCTGGATCCGAACTGCTGCTCGTAGCGCGGTCACGTTCCTTTCGCGGGCTCGCTGTCGCGCCACCAGCAAAAGACGAACAGGGCGAGTGACGCGACCAGCGTGGACACCACCCAGACGGTGAGCGCAATGTCGACCCACGACCCGATCGGCGGGCTGCCCGGCAGGATCCCGCGCAGGGGTACGACGGCGAACAGCATCGCGGCCATCCAACCGAGCATGTCGGTGTCGACTGCCCGCTTGCGCCGGAACGTCTGCAATGCGACGAAGGCGGCGAGAACGGCGAGGGTCGTCATCATCAGGAGGAGAATTCCGGCGTAGATGAGGTTTCCGCCTGTGCGCGCCAACCGCACGTCGACGCCGATGCCGTTCCGGGAGATGTCGGTGTCGACCGCAACCGGTTCGGCCTTCGCCTTCCATCCGTCGACCCGCCCGTCCAGGAGAACACCCGTGGGTACCAATTCGCGTTGGGCGCCGAGGCCCTCGTAGGCCTCGACCACCATCGGATTCACCTCGAACCGGTCGAAGGGCCACATGGCGGCGTTGCCGTTCGCGATGAACTCGGTGTCGAACGTGGTGGGCGCGGTGCCTTCGCGGAAAACGATCTGCTCGTGGCTGGTGCTGGGGACGAGTAGGAGAGTGATATCTCGGTTGAGGGTGTCGCCGTTGGCATGGAGGTAATCCTGACCGGCGGCGATCGTCACCTCTGCCTGCATCCGGTCGACCGTCGGCTGCAGCGACTTCGCGGTGACGAGCACCATGATCACGTCGTCGTCGATGGCGAACGGCGCGTCGTCCTCGATCGCGTTGCTGCTCAACCCGTAGACGGTGAGGGACGCGGCGTAGACGAGGGCGAGGAGAATCGCCGCCGCGACCCACTGGAGCCGGTGACGCAGGAGGAGTGGTGACTCGGCTGCCACCGTCGCAACATACCGCCGTTGGGGTGGGCGGGTTCGTCGATCGGTGGTCTCGATCGATGCGGAGGCAGGCTCGGTCGTCACGCGCGCCTACATCCGACATATCGTGGACGGCACCACTGGCTAGGGAGGAGCCGCAATGGAATCGCGACTGCAGAACTCACAGATGCTTCTCGCAGTCCTCGAGCAGGCCCCGACGCTGGTAGTCCTGTCGGAATTCGTCTCCGGCCGGATCGTCTTCCTCAATCCGGCGGGCGTCCGCCTCATGGGCTTCACCACCGCCGCCGATGCCTACTCGAGGACGACGGCGGAGTTCTTCACCGATGTCGGTCTGGTGCAGGCGCCCGAAGTGGAGTCGGCACTCGTGGAACGGGGGGAGTGGTCCGGGCTCACCGAGCTCCGCCACTTCGTGACCGGGGAGCCGATCCCCATGCTGATCTCGACGTTCGTGGTGGAATCGGACAACTCCGGTCCGGCGGTGATTGCCTCGATTGCGCACGATCGCCGCAGTGCGCAGATCGAAGAACGCCGGCTGCACAGCGCGCTCGGGGCGGCCGCGTACCGGGCCCGCGAGCAACAGGCGATCGCCGAGCTGAGCCAGCTCGCCGTCGACGGTGACCTCGACGAACTTCTCGACGCGGCGACCAGGGCAGCTACGGCGCTGATGGGTGTGCGCTGTACCTCCATTGCCCGGATCTCAGGTGGAGGGGAAGAACTGACCGTTCTCGCGTACCGAGGTCCGGCACCGGGACCGGCCAGCTTTGCGCCCGGTACGGGCTCACAGCCGGGATATGCCGCCGCGGCCGAATCGGTGGTGGTGTGCCGAGACAGAACCCAGGAGACCCGCTTCTCCACCACAGCGATGACCAGGCGTGCACTACAGAGCGGGGTGTGTGTACCGATCGGTGCCGACCCCGTGTGGGGAGTTCTCACCGCGCACAGTCACCGCCCCCGCGACTACACCGACCGGGATTTGTCCTTTCTCCGCTCGGTGACGGGTGTGCTGTCGGCGGCTATCCGCCGGATCGAGGCGGAAGCGCAACTGCTGCACCAGAGTTTGCACGACCCCCTGACGGGATTGCCGAACCTGACGCTGGCCCGCAGACGCATCGATTCGGCGCTCGACGCGGCACGTCGCGAGAGTACGGTCATGGCTCTGCTGCTCATCGACCTCGACGATTTCAAAATCCAGAACGACAGTCTCGGTCATGCCGGTGGTGACGACGTACTCGTCGTCCTCGCCGAGCATCTGCGCTCGGCAGTGCGTCCGGACGACACTGTCGCGCGGATCGGGGGTGACGAATTCGTCGTCGTGTGCGAGCACCTGGCGGATGCCGACGAGGCAATTGCCGTCGCCAAGGGCATCACCGACAGCCTCGCGATGCTGAACCAGGTTGCACACCTCCAATTGCCGATCAGTGGCAGCGTCGGAATCGCCCTCTCGGACCCGGATTGCACGCGGGAAGAGTTGGTTCGCCGCGCAGACTCGGCGATGTATCGGGCGAAGGCAGGAGGTGCCGGCGGATACGCCCTCTACTCAGCCGAACACCCAGTTCATCAGGATCACGTACAGTCCGGTCCCGACCACGATCGAGAGCACCGCATTCTTCCGCCACAGGTGCACCACAGCCGTTGTTGCCACGGCGAGCAGTTCGGGTAAGCCGTGCGCCGGGACGGTGATCGACACGTTCTTCAGCGAGTAGACCACCAGGATCGACATGATTCCGGCCGGCATGAACACGCCGAGATAGCCGACCAGCGCCGAGGAACGCAGCGGGTGGAGAACCGCGAACGGGACGGCGCGGAGGGCGAAGGTGACAATCGCCATGATGGCCACGGCGGCGAGTAGGTAACCCGACTCAGGCATCTGCGGCACCCTTCTGCCGAGTGAGGACGTATCGAAGGACGAGCAGACTCACGAATGCCCCCATTGCCAGCGGCAGCATGTGGTCGACGTCGATCAGTCGCGCGACCACAGCGCAGGTGACGCCCATCAGGGGAACTGCGAGGCCACGCTGCGCTCGGACTGCCTCGATGGACAGTACGACGAACAATGCGGTCAGCGCGAAGTCCATGCCGACGATATTGTCCGGGATCCATTGCGCGGCAATCGCACCGAGCCCGGCGCCGCCGATCCAGTAGGCGTGGAGGTACAGCTGTGTGTACACGATCATCCGCCCGGACACCGTCTTGCGGTCGCTGGTGACCGCCATGGCGTAGGCCTCGTCGGTGAGCGCGAACATGCTGTAGAGGCGTGCCGCCCGGCCCTTGATCGTGTCGAGCGGAAAGCTGAGCGCGTAGAAGACGTGCCGAAAGTTCACGAGCAGTGCCGTCAACGCGATGTAGGGCAGTGGCGTCATCGCGGTCACCAGTCCCACTGCGACGAATTCGAGAGAACCGGCATAGATCAGTGACGTGAAGACCAGTGCCCACCACGGGCTCAGCCCCTGCTGTACGACGAGGACCCCGAGGGCGATACCGAGGGGAAACAGTCCGACCCCGACGGGGAGTGAGGCTCGGAGAGCGCCGCGTACTTCCGAGGAAGGTAGAACCTCGGCGCCGGCGACGACGGCCGTCGAGTGGGGTGCTGATTCGGTCACTACGCAAAGGTATAGCGATCATCGAGGTGAGCGATTGCGAACAAATGCTTCTACAGTGGCTTGTGCGCAATAATTGATCAATGGACGCCATCGACCACGCAATTCTGGCGCATCTGCGCCGGGACTCCAGTCTGACCAACACCGAGCTGGCCGATCTCGTCGGCCTGACTCCATCGCCGTGTCTGCGGCGCGTGAAGAAGCTCGAGGCGGACGGAATCATCACCGGCTACCGCGCGGTCGTCAGTCAAGAAGCGCTCGATCGTGGCTTCCAGGTGATCGTCACGGCCGAAATCGGGGTGAACGACCAGGCCACCATCGAGCAGTTCGAATCGCGCGTGGCTGCGTTCGACGAGGTGATCGAATGTCGGCGCCTCTTCGGAATCCCCGACTACTTCATCCGCGTCGCCGTACGCGACCTTGCCACCTACGAGCGGTTCATGGTGACGAAACTCGGGGGACTCCCGGCGGTGTCGCGGGTCACCTCGCTGATCACGATGAAGACGATCAAGAGCGTCGACTGATAGTTCCCGTCACCGGGTCCGCCTAGGGTGAGGGCAACGACCCGTCGACAAGAGAAGGTGCACCATGGCCGTCGCTACCGCACAGCACGTGTCGCGTGAGGAGTTGCTCGACTTCGTCCGTCCCCGGCACCGGAGCGTGCTGATCACCCGCAAGAGGTCCGGGGGCCTGCAGATCTCCCCGGTCACGTCGGGACTCGACGCGGAGGGACGGATCGTCGTCTCCACCTACCCGCAGCGCGCCAAGGCCGCGAACGTGCGGCACGACCCCGCCGTGAGCGTGTGCGTGCTCTCCGACGAGTTCAACGGTGCCTACGTGCAGATCGACGGCACGGCCGAGGTACTGGACATGCCCGATGCACTCGAGCCTCTGGTCGAGTACTTCCGCGGAATCTCCGGCGAGCATCCCGACTGGAACGATTACCGCGACGCCATGCGGAAGCAGAACAAAAGTCTCATCCGGATCACCATCGACGAGTGGGGACCCATCGCGACCGGTGGGTTCCCACCGGACACCGATCGCGGATAGGTCCCCGTCACCTACTCGACGGCACCCGCCGAGCGCAGGCGCTCGATGCCCGCCGCGTCGTAGCCGGCCTGCGCGAGGATCGCATCGGTGTCCTGCCCGGGCCGCGGGGCCGGCCGGGGAACGGGCGCCGGGGTGCGGCTGAAGCGCGGTGCCGGTGCGGGCTGGCGGATGCCACCCACCTCGACGAACGTCTCCCGTTCCTTGTTGTGGGGGTGCTCGTGCGCTTCCCACGGCGAGAGGACGGGCGACACGCACGCGTCGGAATCGGCGAACAGTGCCGCCCATTCGTCCCGCGGACGGGTCGCGAACACCTCGGCGAGGCGCTTCTTCAGTTCCGGCGCCGCATCGAGGTCGTACTGCAACGGCAGATCCTCGCCGCTCAACCCCAGCACGTCGAGGAGTTCACCGTAGAAGTGCGGTTCGACGCACCCGACCGCCACGTGCAGACCGTCGGCACACTCGTAGGTGTCGTAGAACGCGGCGGCCCCGTCGAGGACGTTCCGCCCGCGGCCCTCCTGCCACAGCCCGGCGGCGTTCATGCCGTGGACGAACGCCGTCAGCAGCGCCGCCCCGTCGACCACCGACGCGTCCACCACCTGTCCGCGGCCCGACCGGGAACGCTCGTGCAGCGCGGCCAGGATCCCCATCGTCAACATCAGGCCGCCACCGCCGAAGTCGCCCAACAGGTTCAGCGGCGGCACCGGCCGCTCGCCGGCGCGCCCGATGGGTTCGAGCGCGCCCGCGAGCGCGATGTAGTTGATGTCGTGCCCGGCCCGCGCCGCGAGGGGGCCGTCCTGACCCCAGCCGGTCATGCGCCCGTAGATCAGGCCGGGGTTGCGGGACAGACAGTCGTCGGGGCCGATGCCCAGCCGTTCCGCGACGCCGGGACGGAAACCCTCGACGAGGATGTCGGCTGACTCGACAAGTGCCAGAACGGCTTCCAGCCCCTCCGCAGTGCGCAGGTTCACGGCGATCGATCGTCGCCCGCGGTCGAGTACACCCGAGGGTGCCATCAGCCCGCTGCCGCCGTCACCGGCCCGTTCGACGCGGATCACGTCCGCGCCCAGGTCGGCGAGGATCATGCAGCCGAACGGGGCGGGCGCGAGGCTCGCGATCTCGACGACGGTCAGCCCACTCAGCGGCCCGCCGGTCACGACACCCCCTGCGCGTCGCGGGGCAGTCCGAGCATGCGTTCCCCGATCACGTTGAGCTGCACCTCGGTCGTGCCACCGTAGATGGTGGTGGCCCGGCCGGCGATCAACTGCTCCATCGCCTTGTCGCTCGGCTCACCCGGAATGCTCACGGCACCGGCCGGTCCCAGTTCAGCGACGACGAACTCGGCGATCGCCTGCCCGAGGCCCATGCCGAGTAACTTGCCGACACTCGACGTGGTGCTCACGTCCGCCCCCGACAACTGCTTCAGCACAATCCGGGAGCCGATCAGATCGATGGCCTGGCTTTCGGCGACCAGTTCGCCGACGCGGTACCGCGCCAACGGTCCGAGGTTGCGCCCGCGGGCGAATTCGAGCAGGTCCTTGTCGGTGGCGTAGGCCTCCATCTTCTGGCTGAGTGCCACCCGCTCGCCCGCGAGGGTCGTACGGGCCACGTTCCAGCCGTCGTTCACGTTCCCGACCACGTGTTCGTCCGGGATGAACACGTCGTCGAGGAACACCTCGTTGAACAGCGCCGACCCGGTCATCTCGCGCAGCGGCCGGACGGTAACCCCCGGTGTCGACATGTCCAGGACGAAGTAGGTGATGCCCTCGTGTTTCGGCTTCGACGGGTCGGTGCGGGCGATCAGCATGGCCCAGTCGGAGAACTGTGCCACGGTGGTCCAGATCTTCTGGCCGGTCACCTTCCAGCCGCCGTCGACCTTCTCCGCCTTCGTGGTCAGCGACGCGAGGTCGGAGCCGGCCCCCGGTTCGCTGAACAGCTGACACCACACCACATCTCCGCGCAGGGTGGGGACAGCGAGATCCTGCTTCTGCGACTCGGTGCCGTGGGCGACGACGGCCTGCACCGCCCAGCCGCCCATCAGCAGCTGCGGCATCGGAATTCCGGCCGCCTTGATCTCCTGGGCGATCACGATCTGCTCGAGCGGAGACGCGCTGCGGCCGTACGGCTTCGGCAGGTGCGGCTGCACCCAGCCGCCGTCGCCGAGGGCAATCAACTGGTCGTCCTCGTCGAGGTCGACGAGCGGGGCGAGTTCCGCCCGTACCTGCGTCCGAATCGCCTCGGCCTCGTCCGGCAGTTCCAGTTCGGAAGAGCGGGCGGTGCCGGCGAGCGACTGTTCGGCGACGCGGGTAGCCCGCTCCTCGCGGGTACCGAGGAGCCCCCGGATGGCCAGCGCCCGCCGGTAATACAGGTGCGCGTCATATTCCCAGGTGAATCCGATGCCACCGTGGACCTGGATACAGTCCTGCGCGCACTGCACCGCGGCATCGGGAACGATGACGGCGGCGATGTCCGCGGCGAAATCAGCGGTGTCGTCGCCGTTGTCGAGGGCGGACGCGGCATCCCACAACACGGCGCGGGCCTTCTCCAGGGCGATCCCCATGTGGGCGCACTTGTGCTTGACACCCTGGAACTGTCCGATGGGACGCCCGAATTGCACTCGGGTCTTCGCGTATTCGGCCGCAGTGGAGACACACCACGACATCACGCCGATCGCTTCGGCGCCCAGCACGACCGCGGCAATCGATCGGACGCGTCGTTCACTCAGTCCGTCGAGAATCCGATCGGCGCCGACGTGGACGCCGTCTGCCGTGATTCTTGCCGAGCCCCGCAGTACGTCGATGCTGTCCTGCGCGGTGACGGTGACGTCTGCCGACTCGACGACGGCCCAGCGCACGTCGTTGCCGACGGTGATCGGCAGGAGCAGGATGTCGGCGTGCTCGCCGCCGAGAACGGCGTCTGCGCTTCCGACGATCCGGTAACCGCCATCGTGCGCCTGCGCGTGGAGCGCGGTGCCCAAGGCGACCGCGGCGGTGCGTGATCCATCGAGAAGGGCAGGAATCAGCTCGATTCCGACCTTGGAATCCGCGGCTGCGACGAGGGCGGCGGACAGTGCGGTCGGAACGAATGGGCCGGGGGCCACCGTGCGGCTGAGCGCCTCCAGCGCGACGGCCAGGGTGAGCAGCCCGGCGCCGTGGCCGCCCTTGTCCTCGGGGATGTGTAGGCCCAGCAGGTCCTGGCCGACGAGTGCGTCCCAGAACGGCGGGAACTTGTCCTCACCTTTCGACTCGACCGCGGCACGCACCTGCTCGGACGTGATGGCGCGTTCGGCGAAGGCCCGAACGGAATCGGCGAGGGCACGATGTTCCTCGGTGAGCCCGAGGCCCAGTTCATACGTATTCTTGGCCATGTCCGAAACCCTTCAGCCGAGCCGGTCGGCGAGGTCGGCGACGGTCCACGGGCCGTCGCTCTCGATGGTCTTCACGTCGTGCCAGCCGGCCAGTTCGGAGATGGCTCCGCCCTGCACCGCGAACACTTTGCCCGTGATCTTGCAGTCCGCATCCGCGAGCCGGGCGACGAGCGGGGAGATGTTGGCCGGACTGAATGCGTCGAACTCACCTTCCGGCACCTCTTCGGCGAATAATGCGCCCATACCGGGAGTGGCCAGCGTCAGCCGGGTGCGGGCGATCGGCGCGATCGCGTTGACCCGGACGCCGTACCGTTCGAGCTCGTCGGCTGCGACGAGCGTCAGCGCGGCGATACCCGCCTTCGCGGCGCCGTAGTTGCCCTGCCCGGCGTTGGGCATGAACGTGCCGGACGCGGACGCGGTGTTGATCACGGAAGCGTTCACCGTCTCGCCCGCCTTGGTCTGCGCTTTCCAGTACGCCGCTGCATGATGCAGCGTCGCGGCATGTCCCTTGAGGTGCACGGCTATGACGGCGTCCCATTGGCTTTCGGACATTCCCGCGATGAAGGCGTCGCGCAGGATGCCCGCGTTGTTCACCAGGACGTCGAGCCGACCGAACTCCCCGACCGCCTGATTGACGAGCGCTTCGGCGCCGTCCCAGGACGCCACGTTGTCGGTGTTCGCCACGGCTTTACCGCCGCCGGAGACGATCTCGTCGACCACCTGCTGAGCCGGGCCCGCGTCCTCGCCGGTGCCGTCGTTCGCGCCACCGAGGTCGTTGACGACCACGGCGGCCCCCTCCCGGGCGAAAAGCAGTGCGTGCTCCCGCCCGATCCCGCGCCCGGCGCCGGTGACGATGGCTACCCGTCCGTCGAGTGTTCCCATGCGTACGTACTCCTAAGACTCGGTGTCCGCGATGACGGCGAGGCCGTCCTTGATGACGAGTTCGTCGCCGACGGTCGTCTCGTAGGCGTACGACGTTGTCCCGCCCGTGGAATCGGCGACCCGCCGGAACTGCGTGGTGATGTCCTGGCCGGGCAGGACTGGCTTGGCGAACCGCACCGCGAGCCTGCGGAGGCGTTCGACCCGGCCGTCGGCAAGTTCGGTGAGCGCCGCCCACGAGGTGAACGCCATGGTGCACAGACCGTGGTTGATGATTCCGGGGAGCCCGGACATCCGCGCGATCTCGTCGTCCAGGTGGATCGGCATCGGATCACCGGAGGCAGGCGAGTACCGGAACGTTTGGTCGTCCTCGATGTGCTGGGTGATCGACGCTACCGGCGCCTGCCCGCGAAGGGATTCGTCGAACCGGTGTGCAGGTGCCTGCGCGCCGAGCCCTGCTCCCGCGTCGACCTTCCGGAAGAATGCGGTCATCCACTGCTCGTTGACGAGTTCGCCGTGCTCTGTGCGGGTTTCGACGTACACGACGACGGTGGAACCGTTCGTCCGCCCCTCGAATCCGATCGGCTTCGCGCGGACCACCAGGTTGTCGCCGGGGCGGATCGGACGGTGGAAGGAGAAATCCTGTTCCCCGTGCACGAGCTTCATGAGCAGTTCGACCGGGGCGACGGATAATGCGGCCGGCGCCATCGAGGTGAACGCCGGCACCACGGCGAACACCGGTGGCGCGACCTCTCCGGCGAGGTGGCGTTCGATGGGATCGTTGGTGGCCGCGGCGTACTCGGCGATGCGCTCGGCAGTAACCTCGAACCGCTCCGGATCCGTCCACTCGCCGAGACCACTCGTGTCGAATTCGACTGTGGAGGTGGTCATATGGATCAGCCCACCATGTCGGCGAACCCGGCCAGGGACGCCTCCAGATCCGCCTTGGCGTTCTTGGCGACGGCCTTCCCGATGGGGCCGACGATCATCGTGCCGGTGAAGCTTGCGTCGATGATCGCCTTGGATCCGGCGCCGTCCGGCTCGACCTTCAGCGTGAATTCGACGGTGACACCCGCCATGCCGGTGCCGGAGATTTTGACCATTTCGGGCACCTGCACCTCGGTGACGGTCCACTCGATCTTGTTGGCCATGCCCATCACGGAGACCACCTCGGTGAACTTCGATCCGAGAGCCACCTCGGCGGGGACCTCGCTCTTCCACGACTGGTGGATCGTGAGCCACTCTTCCCAGCGGGACAGGTTGGACAGCTCGTCCCACACCTTGTCGGGGGAGGCGGGAAGCGCAGCAGAGACGGAAACGGAAGCCATGAGTTACTCCTAGGTGTGTTCGAGGTGGGTAGGAAAGATTCAGAGAGCGCGGTACGCGGTGACGACTACTGCGCCCCCGAGGCCGATGTTGTGCTGGAGGGCGACGCTCGCGCCGTCGACCTGCCGTGCGTCTGCGGTTCCCCTGAGCTGCCAGGTGAGTTCGCTGCATTGGGCGAGTCCGGTGGCCCCCAGCGGGTGTCCCTTGGAAATCAGACCGCCGGACGGGTTGACCACCCAGCGTCCGCCATACGTGGTGTCGTCGTTGTCGACGAGTTTGCCGCCCTCGCCCTCGGCGCAGAGACCGAGCGCCTCGTAGGTGAGCAATTCGTTGGTGGAGAAGCAGTCGTGCAGTTCGATGACGTCGAGGTCTTCGGGACCGATCCCGGCCTGTTCGTAGACGCGAGCGGCGGCCGTGCGGGTCATGTCTGCACCGACCAGGCTGATCACACTCCCGTCCTCGAACGTGCTGGGGAGATCGGTCACCATCGATTGCCCGACGATCTCGACTGCCTGACCGGCGAGGTCGTGCTTCTCGACGAAGTCCTCACTGGCCACGATCACGGCGCCGGAGCCGTCGGACGTCGGGGAGCACTGCAACTTGGTGAGGGGACCGTAGATCTGCTTGGAATCGAGGATCTGGTCGAGTGTGTACTCGTCCTGGAACTGGGCGTAGGGGTTGTTCTGTGAGTGGCGGTGGTTCTTGACGCCGATTCTGGCGAACTGTTCCGCGGTGGTGCCGTATCGCTCCATGTGCTCCTTACCGGCTGCACCGAACATGTACGGCGCGGGCGGCATCGCGAACTCCTGCAGTTCCGCGAGCGCGAGGAGGTGGCGCATCATCGGCTGTTCGCGATCGTCGTACGTGGACCCGAGCGAACCGGCCTGCATCTTCTCGAAGCCGAGTGCCAGTGCGCAGTCGACCTGGCCGCTCCGGACCGCCGACGTGGCGAGGAACAGGGCGGTCGACCCCGTCGAACAGTTGTTGTTGACGTTGATGATCGGGATGCCGGTGAGGCCGAGTTCGTAGACGGCGCGCTGCCCCGACGTCGACTCGCCGTACACATACCCCACGTACGCCTGCTCGACGAGCGAATAGTCGATTCCGGCATCGGCCAGCGCCTTGCCGCCGGCCTCCCGCGCCATGTCCGGATAGTCCCATTCGCGTGCGCCGGGCTTCTCGAACTTTGTCATCCCGACTCCGACCACGAACACCCTGTTACCCATTGCGGCTCCTGAGAAATGTGTGTGTGACACGCTGTCCACCAAAAGTATGTGAGACGTGCTGTCCAGTCAACTACGTGGTGAGTAACGTATGGCGGATGCCGGACAAAGTCGACACCGCCACCTCGCCCACCGGGGACGGTCGCGCCACCCGCTGGGAGGATCACAAGGCGGAACGCCGAAGCCGGATTCTCGATGCCGCGATGGAGGCCATCAACGAGGACGGCCCCGACGTCGGGGTGCAGCAGATCGCGCAACGCGCCGACGTCCCACGATCGGTGGTCTACCGCATCTTCACCGACCGGGGCGACCTCGACGAGCAGCTCCGCGGACGCATCATCGAACGTCTGATGGCAGACCTCGCGCCGACGCTGACCCCGGAGGGGACGGTAGGTGAAGCCATCGCGCGGGCCGTGGAGACGTACCTGGCGTGGATCGTCGAATTCCCCCGTCTGCACCAATTCCTCGGCACCGGGTCGCCGAGCAGGCGCACTACCGGTTCGCGTGTCGTGACCGGGACGAAGACTGCCATCGCACTCCAGCTCGCCGGCCTGCTGGCGGCCGTGCTGGAGAAGGTGGCAGACAACGCAGATCTTGCGGAGCCGCTGGCCTTCGGATTGGTGGGACTGGTCGACGCGAGCGTCAACCGATGGCTGAGCAATCCGCAGTCGACACTGGGCAGTGACGCGGTGGCGCAGTTCCTCGAGGTCTCGATCTGGCAGGTGCTGCAGGGAAATTTGCAGGGCATCGGCGTCCACATCGACCTCACCACCCCCGTATCCGAACTGCAGTAGCGCGGGGGATCGTCGGGCTACGATGGTCTGCATGTGCCCCGGGCGAGGTTCACGGAACGACCGCTAGCGTCCGAGAAGCTTGTGACGCGCTTGGTCCGACCGACACCGGAAGCGACGGTGTCCAGCGGCCCGCCGCCACAGTCGACGGCGGTGGGAGACATCGTCGGGCGATTCGCGGCAGCGTGGGAGTCGTCCGGCTCCGCTCCGGACCTCACCGATTACCTGCCCGCCGATCCGGCGCTGCGCAGGGTGTCGCTGATCGAGTTGATCAAGGTCGACCTGGAAAAGCGGTGGCTCCGCGGCGACCACCCGAAGCGGCTGGCCGAGTACCGCGACGAGCTTCCCGAGCTCGGCAGGTGGCCGTTACCGCCAGACTTGATCTACGAGGAATTCCATCTACGCCGGCGGAGCGGTCAGCCGGTCGACGCCTCAGAATACACGCGGACGTTCCCGGCGCAGGCCGACGAACTCGAAAAATTGCTGAGCACCGGCGAGTACCACAGCACCTCGATTCACCACCTCGAACACACCTCCGCGGCGCCGCCCCCGAGGAGTAGGGAACTCGGCGATCTCGACGTCGGGCAGCGGGTCGACGACTTCGACTTGATGACGGTCCTGGGGCGAGGAGCGTTTGCCCGGGTCTTCCTCGCCCGTCAGCGGTCGATGCAACGACTGGTCGCGGTGAAGATTTCCGAAGACCACGGAACCGAGCCGCAAACCCTCGCCCAGTTCGATCACGACTACATCGTCCGGGTCTTCGATCAGCGCCTCCTCGCCGATCGAATGCTGCGATTGCTGTACATGCAGTATGTGCCGGGTGGCACGCTGCTCGGGGTGGTCGCGCGAGTGCGCGAGACGGCGCCCGGCATGCGTACCGGACTTCTGCTGCTGGAGGCAGTCGATCGGGAGTTGGTCAGCAAGGGCGAGATACGGCCCAGTGAATCCCGGGTACGTGAGGAAGTCGCAGCCCTGTCGTGGCCGGAGACCGTGGCGTGGCTGGGCCGCCGATTGGCCGAGGCCCTCGACTACGCCGGCACACACGGTGTTCTACACCGCGACATCAAACCCGCCAACGTGCTGCTGACGGCAGAGGGCGTCCCCAAGCTGGCCGATTTCAACATCAGCTTCAGCGAGACCCTTCCCGGGACCAGCCCGGTCGCGTACTTCGGTGGTTCACTCGCGTACATGTCGCCGGAGCAGCTCGAGGCGATCCACCCGGATCGGCCGGGGACCGCGGCAGACCTCGACACCCGAAGCGATTTGTACTCGCTTGCCGTCGTGCTGTGGGAACTGCTCACCGGAAGAAAACCTTTCGACGACACACCGTCCGGTGACACCGACGCGGAACCGGCAACGCACCCGCCCGGAGATCGCACCACCCTCGACGCGATGCTCGAACGACGCCGCGGCCGTCACGAACCCGCGATCACGGACCTGCCGGCCGACTGCCCGAGCGCGCTGCGGCGAGTGCTGCTGAAGTCGCTCGAGCCCGAGCCGGCGGATCGGTTCTCCACCGGCGCCGAAATGTCGCAACAGTTCGACGTGTGTCTCGATGCCCACGCCCGCGATCTCGTCGATCCGCCACCGGGAAGTTGGCGGTTGCGGATGCGACGGTGGACGCACCCGATCATGTTCCTCGCCATCGCCGTACCGAATCTCCTGGCAATTCTGTACAGCTATCAACACAACACCACGCTGATCATCAGCAAGCTACCGCCCACCGCGCAGAACAGTTTCGAGCGCATCACGCGAATCGACTACGCCACGGCCTTTGTGATCGGGGTGGTGGGCACCGTCTCGATGACGCTGTATCTGACCACGGTGGCCGGTGGGCTACGGAAGGGAAAGGCGTACGACGGCGGCCACCTCGCCCGCGCCCGCAAAGACACCCTGCTGCTCGGACAGCGATGCGCCCTACTGTGTCTCGGACTGTGGGCGGTGACCGGCATCATCGTCCCGGCCACGCTGCAGATCAGTGGAAGTGAGGTGCCGTGGAACACGGTCGTCCACTTCACGGCGGCGCAACTGGTCTGCGGCGCCATCGCCGTCGTCTATCCGTTCTTCTTCGTCAACTTCTATGCCGTCCGCTGCCTGTACCCGGTCTTCCTGCCGCACGGGGAGATCAGTACTGCCGACGCCCGCATGCTGCACCGGCTGGGTCGGCGCAGCATGTTCTTCTTGGCCGCGGCCGCCGCGGTGCCGTTGCTCGGTGTCGCGGGTGCAACGTTCATTCCCCCGGAAGACCTACCGCACGTGGTGGTCGCGCTACGTGTGCTGTGCGTCGGAAGTGTCTTCGCGTTCGTCGCGGCGTACTGGCTGTTCCGCCTGCTGACAGAAGACTTACACGCACTTTCCCGCGTCGTGTCGGGCGTACCTCGGCACGAGTGAGCGTCCGTACGAGCGCGGATGATCCGACGCGAGAGGGTGCGGGCCGAGCACCCCGCACCCTCTCGTCTTCCGAATCAGACGCTCGCTGCGGCAAACCCGGCGTCGAGGTCGGCGAGGATGTCGTCGATCCCTTCGATGCCCACGGCCAGGCGGACCAGCCCGGGTGTGACCCCGGCGGCGAGCTGTTCCTCCGGAGTCAACTGCGAATGGGTGGTGGACGCGGGATGGATCACCAGGGAGCGCACGTCACCGATGTTGGCGACATGGCTGTGCAGGGTCAGCGCATTGACGAATTTCTTACCGGCGTCGACGCCCCCGGCGAGTTCGAACGTCACGATGGCGCCGGCTCCCTTGGGGGTCAGCTGCTGTGCGCGCTCGTGCCAGGGTGAAGACGCGAGACCGGCGTAGGCCACCGTCGTCACCTCGCTGCGGGCTTCGAGGTATTCGGCGACCTTCTGGGCGTTGGCCACATGCCGTTCGAGACGCAGGCTCAGCGTTTCGATGCCCTGAGCGATGAGGAACGCGTTGAACGGGGCCACCGCGGAACCGAGGTCGCGCAGCAACTGCACGCGCGCCTTCAGTGCAAATGCGGGAGCACCCAGATCGGCGAAGACGACCCCGTGGTAGCTCGGGTCGGGGGTGGTGAAGTTCGGGTGCCTGCCCTGGGTCCAGTCGAAGGTGCCGCCGTCGACGATCACACCGGCGATCGCCGTGCCGTGCCCGCCGAGGTACTTGGTGGCCGAATGCACCACGATGTCGGCTCCGTGCTTCAACGGCTGGAGCAGGTACGGTGTGGCCACCGTGTTGTCGACGATCAGCGGAAGGCCGTTGTCGTGCGCGATCTTCGAGATCCCGGGCAGATCGAGGATGTGATTCTTGGGGTTGGCGATGGTCTCGCCGTAGAACGCCCTGGTGTTCGGTCGGACGGCCGACGCCCACTGCTCGAGCTCGTCGGGATCCTCGACGAACGACACCTCGATGCCCAGCTTGGGCAACGTGTAGTGGAAGAGGTTGTAGGTGCCGCCGTAGAGGTATGGGCTGGAGACGATGTGGTCGCCGGCCTCGGCGAGGTTGAGGATCGCGAAGGTCTCCGCCGCCTGTCCGGAGGACAGCAACAGGGCCGCGACGCCCCCTTCGAGTGCAGCGATGCGCTGCTCGACGGCGTCCTGGGTGGGGTTCATGATGCGGGTGTAGATGTTGCCCGGCTCGGCCAGACCGAACAGTGCGGCAGCATGATCGGTGTTGTCGAAGGTGTACGAGGTGGTCTGGTAGATCGGCAGTGCCCGCGCCTTCGTGGTGGCGTCGGATGTCTGCCCGGCGTGGATCTGCTTCGTCTCGAACGACCAGTTGATGCTGGGGTCGATGCTCTCGGTCACGAGTGATGTACTCCGAATTCGGTGAGGTGGATGTGGTGAATCAGTTCTCGCTGGTAAGTGTTTCGACCACGGTGTGGACCGGGGTCGAATTGCGGGTGAGGTCGAGGACGGGGCAGTGTGCATCCACCGCTTCCTGCAGCTCGCGGTAGCGCTCCTGCGAGTCGGGGCCGGTCAGTGTCACGACGACGCGCACTTCGCCGAACCCGGCACGGACCGACTCGTCGAAGCCGAAGAACCCGCGCACGTCGAGATCTCCCTCGGCCCGGGCGGAGATGTCGTCCACTCGGATTCCGAGCTTGTCGGCCCAGAAGCGGTAGGTCACCACCTGGCAGGACAGCAGCGACGCGAGGTAGTACTCGACAGGGTTGGCGGCGGCGTTGTCACCACCGAGCGCGGGCGGTTCGTCCACCTCGACGCGGTACTTGCCGAGAGTGACAGTGCTGGCCACAGCGTCGTGCGCCTGGGCGGACGCGCGGAAGACGACCTGGGCGTTGGCGGGATTCTGGGAAACGGCGTCGGAGGTGGCGGCGATGACGGACGACAGGTGTGACAGTGACGCGGTATCTGTGGCAGACATGGCGATCCTTCGAACGGAGGGTGTACGGGATTGGCCCGGCGGAGGGAAAACGTCACGCCGGGATGAGTCCGATCAGAGACTCGGACACCCTGAGGTACACACCAATGCGAAATCGACATGGCGGCGCCGCGTCAGCAGCTCGCCGGAATCGATCGCGCGGAAGTCGGTCACGGAACAGACTGTAACCGGAAGACACGCATTCCGACTAGTCCTATAGGAAATGCGCTCAACGTGTGGGCAGCGCACGGCACAGCGCGTCGAGTGTGGCGGTGAAGCGCGCGGACGACGGTGTGCTGTAGCCGACGACGAGACCGTCCGGCCGATCGTCTTCGGCATCCGGATGGCGGAACGTGCGCAGACCGATGACGGCCAGACCCAGCGCCTCGGCGCGTGCCCTCGTGGCCTCCTCCGTTCCTGCTGGAAGTTCGAGTACGACGTGCAATCCGGCCGCGATGCCGGCGACGTGCACGTGCGGTGCGCGGGCGGCGAGGGTGGCAACCAGGGTGTCGCGGCGTCGGCGGTACAGGGTGCGCATCCGACGGACGTGCCGATCGAGCCCGCCACAGCCGATGAATTCGGCGAGGGTGAGCTGTTCCGTAGCGCTGACCCATCTTTCGTAGTCGCCCTTGACCGCGAGCACATCGTCGATCAGCCGATCGGGGAGCACCATCCAGCCCACGCGCACCGCGGGAGACAGGCTTTTGCTCACGGTGCCGAGATACACCACGTGTTCGGGCGCCAGACCTTGGAGCGCACCGACGGGCTGTCGGTCGTAGCGGAATTCGCCGTCGTAATCGTCTTCGATCACTACCGCGCCGGTACTGCTCGCCCAGTCCACGAAAGCGGTTCTCCGACTGGGGTGAAGCGGGCCACCGGTCGGGAACTGGTGCGCCGGCGTGACGAGTGCCGCGGTGAGAGAGTGGCCTGTCACATCGGGGGGGTGCGCGCCCCGATCGTCGAGTTCCAACGGAACGGTGGCCACCCCGGCATCACCGAGGAGTGCGCGGTGCAGATGTAACCCATAACTCTCCACTCCGATCGGGCCGCCGAGAGCACGGGCGAGCAGCCACAATCCGTGTCCGGAACTCGCGCTCACCACCACCGACTCCGGGTCGGCGCGGACGCCTCGCGTGCGGGTGACGTATTCGGCTACGGCGCGGCGTAATTCGATCCGTCCCCGTGGGTCGCCGGGGCCGAACGCGTCATGGGGTGCCGCTGTCAGGGCGCGTCGTGCCGCGGTTGTCCAGGCGGTTCGCGGGAACTCTGCGACATCGGGGGAGCCGGGCATCAGACTCATCGGTGGTGGAGGTGGGACGCCCCGACGCATGCGGGGGGTTTGCTGCGGCTCCCGGGCGCGGTCCGCCACCCGGGTGCCCGAACCCTGGCGTGCGGTGAGCCAGCCTTCGGCGACGAGCTCGGCGTACGCGCCTGCCACCGTGTTGCGTGCGAGACCGAGGTCGGCCGCCAGGGTGCGCGACGGTGGCAGGACGGTGCCGGGTAGGAGTCGGCCCGAACGGATGGCCGTGCGCAGCGCCGCGACCAGGTCGGCGCGCGGCGTGGTCGACGGAGTGCCGGAGGAGGACGCCATGTCGAGGTGGAGATCCCGTCCCACGCCCGAATTGGCCCAGCTTTCCATGACCGGATTGAACCACGAATCTGGGCTACTGGCCGCATAGTCTTGTCGTATGACCACAACGGAACGTAAGACGCGGGTCGACATCGCGAAGAAGGCGCCCGCCGTATACAAGGCAGTGATCGCCCTCGACGCCGCGGCTCGTCAGGGACTCGACCCCGAGCTGGTCGAGCTGGTACTCACCCGGTGTTCCCAGATCGACCACTGCGCGTGGTGCATCGACATGCACACTGCCGACGCCAGGAAGATCGGGGTGAGTGAACAGAAGCTGTTTCTCCTCAACGCCTGGGAGGAGGCGCACGGCCTGTACACCGAGAAGGAGCGGGCGGCGTTCGTCTTGGCCGAGTCGATCACGGTGTTGACCGACGGATTCGTCCCCGACTCGGTGTATGAGCAGGCGGAGGAGCATTTCGACGAGTCCGAGCTGGCTCAGCTCATCTCCCTGATTCTCACGATCAATGCCTGGAATCGGATCGCTGTGAGCACGAGGAAGACGCCGAAGGTGCGCTGACTTCGGCGGCGGCGTGGTCAGGCGTTCTGCGCGGTGAGGGCGTCGATGGCTGCCTGCAGCTTGGTGGTGGCCTCGTCTGCGACCTCACAGAGGCCCTGCTCCTCGGCCACGGACACCATCAGTGCCGGATTCATCGCGTCGATGATGATCGTGTTCTCGTCGGACGTATCGGCGCGCACCACCACGTTGCAGGGCAGGAGCAAGCCGATCTGCCGGTTCACGTCGACCGCGCGGTGCGCGAGCGGCGGATTACAGGCTCCGAGGATCAGATAGTCCTCCATATCCTCACCGAGCTTCGCCTTCAGGGTGGCTTTCATATCGATCTCGGTGAGCACTCCGAAACCCTGCTCGGCCAGAGCCTGGCGGGTGCGCTCGACGGCGTCATCGAACGAGGTGTGCAAAGTCGTCGACAGTGCGAGCTTCATGATGGTGCTCCCTCGGGGCTGCTTTCCTCTCCCACGATACCCCGCGCGGTAGGCGAAGCATATGGTGCACGAGGTGCCGTGAGACGTTGTGGGCGGAGTGAACGTCCGGCCTCGGCCGGAGGGCAGGACGACAGGGTCCCGATGTATATGCCTGTTGTCCAGTTGTTTTCGTTGTGTTCGCGCGAAACCTTCAGTGTCGGTGACACATGCCACAGGACGGCATCCGATTCGGGCGTTTCGCCCGGTCGTCACCGTAAGGTGTCGACATGTCGATCCTCGAGAATGAGAAAGCGCCCCCATCCGCTGCCGTCCCCGGACCGACCCTCGGTGAGAGGTTGCGACGCAACGCCCGGTACGACGTGCCGGCCTCGCTCGTCGTCTTCCTCGTAGCCCTGCCGCTGTCGCTCGGAATCGCCATCGCATCCGATGCCCCGGTCATGGCTGGCCTCATTGCCGCGATCGTCGGCGGCGTGGTGGCCGGGT
Source organism: Rhodococcus sp. NPDC019647 (assembly GCF_044389235.1). Taxonomy (NCBI): domain Bacteria; kingdom Bacillati; phylum Actinomycetota; class Actinomycetes; order Mycobacteriales; family Nocardiaceae; genus Rhodococcus; species Rhodococcus sp. NPDC019647. The sequence goes on from NZ_JBIRXS010000006.1 coordinate 190,181, forward strand.
CGATCGGCGGATCACCCCTTCAGGTCAGCGGTCCGGCGGCCGGATTGACCGTCGTAGTAGCAGAATTGGTGGGCACCTTCGGTTGGCGCGCCACCTGTGCCATCACCGTCGCGGCCGGATTCCTGCAGATCATCTTCGGGCTCAGTCGAATTGCGCGAGCTGCCTTGGCGATCGCCCCCGTCGTGGTCCATGCAATGCTGGCCGGGATCGGAATCACCATCGCGTTTCAGCAGATTCACGTTCTACTCGGAGGTGGATCACACAGCTCGACGTGGGCCAATATCACGCAGCTTCCGTCTCAGCTCGCATCCGCACGATACGGCGAGGTTCTCATCGGATCGGCCGTGATCGCCATCCTGTTGCTGTGGAAGAGGGTGCCACGCAAGTTCGGCATGCTCCCCGGACCGCTCGTCGCGGTAGCGGTGGCCACCCTTGCCTCACTGGTTCTTCCGCTCGACGTCGATCGAATCACGTTGGACGGCTCGTTGTTCGACGCGCTGTCGCTACCTGCGATGCCCCAAGGCCCGTGGCTGGCGGTGGCAACAGGTGTGCTCACGGTGGCGCTGATCGCCAGCGTCGAGAGCCTGCTCTCCGCAGTCGCGGTGGACAAGATGCACGGCGGCGAAAGAACCGAATTCAACCGGGAACTCGTCGGCCAGGGATCGGCCAACATGGTCTCGGGGCTGATCGGCGGACTGCCGGTCACCGGTGTGATCGTGCGGAGTTCCACCAACGTCGCGGCGGGTGCGCGAACCCGGGCGTCCGCGGTACTGCACGGAGTGTGGATTCTCGTCTTCGCCGCGCTGCTGACCGCGCTGGTCCAGCAGATCCCGATGGCCGCGCTCGCCGGACTGCTCATCGTGATCGGTATCCAGCTCGTCAAGCTCGCTGACCTGCGCACGGCCGGGCGCACCGGCGACCTCTGGGTGTACGGGGTCACCGTGGCGGGTGTCGTCTTCCTCAACCTGCTCGAGGGAGTGCTCCTCGGCCTGGCTCTCGCCGTGATCCTGCTGCTGTGGCGGGTCATCCACCCGAGGATGCGTGCCGAGCCCATCGGTGGTTCCGAATCCGAGGGCTCCGGCCGGTGGCGCGTGACCGTCGAGGGGTCATGCAGCTTCCTGTCCATGCCCGCATTGACCGGGCTGCTCGCGAAGGTGCCCGACGGTGCGCACGTCACCGTGGAACTGGCTGTCGACTTTCTGGACCACGCCATGTTCGAGGCGATCGACGAGTGGAAGCGGCACCATGAGCGGTCGGGTGGAATTGTGGTGATCGACGCTCTCGGCACCGTCGACATGGACTCCGTCGGTGACGCGCCTCCACAGCGCGGGGTCGGAGTGGCGAGCGCCCGGAGGTTTGCCCCCTGGAAAAGCTGGCAGCCGCGGCACTCTCGGGCAGACGACTCCACGCCGGCCGCCCTGCGCCCACTGCTGGCGGGAGTAGCCGAATACCACCGGCGCAACGCCGCGCACCTACAGTCGCACCTCGACGACCTGAAGGACGGCCAGAGCCCCGATTCGCTTTTCCTCACCTGTTCCGATTCCCGCATCGTGCCCAACGTGATCACCAGCAGCGGTCCGGGCGATCTCTTCACGGTGCGAAATGTCGGCAATCTCGTCCCGGTGGGCCGACAGGACGTGTCGGTCGAAGCCGGGCTGACGTTCGCATTGGAGGAACTGAACGTCAGCTCCGTCATCGTGTGCGGCCACTCGGGGTGCGGCGCCATGAAAGCCGTACTCGGGCAGGGAGGACAGCGAGACGATCACTCCCTCACCGAGCAGGGGCCCGTCGAGCAGTGGCTGACGTTCGCGCAGCCGAGCCGCAAGGCGTTCCTCAGTGGTCATCCGGTGGCACGTGCGGCTGAGGAGCTCGGCTTCGACGAAGTGGACCGGTTGGGAATGGTCAACGTAGCGGTACAGCTACAGACCCTGCAGCGGCATCCGGTGGTCGGCGCAGCAGCGGCCGAGGGACGAGTTCGCGTGGCGGGAATGTTCTTCGACATCCCTTCGGCACGCGTACTCGAAATCACCTCGACCGGTGTGTCCTATCTGGACACTGTGCCCAGCTGACTCAGAGCAGGTGGACCTTCTTGTACAGCCGCTTGGACGGGCCGCCGACGAGGCCGACGCTGTCGAGGAACTGCATCAGCTTGGAACCGGACGTGCGGACGGTGTCCTTGTAGTGCTGGTTCCGCTTGGCCTCGGCGATGGCACGCTCCGGATCCAAGCCGGCATTCGAGTACACCTCTTTGCGGATCATGCTCTTCATGACGAAGTAGACGACGACGGCCGTGTTGAGGCGCTCCAGCTGCAGTCGTGCCCAGCTGGCGCCCTCGATGCGTCGTCCGACTTCCTCGCGTGCGAAGCGGATGTGCCGGGCTTCCTCGAGGACGTGGATCTTGCTCACCGTCCGAGTGACGGGCTGGACCCGCTCGTCCTTCATGAAGTCGCGCTGCATCATGTCGAGAATCTCCTCGGCGGCCATCACGCTGGCGTACGCATTGGCGCCCTTGAAGAAGCCACCCCAGATACGTCCGAGCTTGTGGATCACGGGGTGCGGGCCGTAACTCGGCATGTCGAGGCGTTCGCCGGCGCGGGCGAACATCACCGAGTGGCGGCACTCGTCGGCCACCTCGGTGAGAGCGAACTGGACGTGCCGGGAGTGCTTGTCGCGCCCGTACACGTCGCGGAGCAGCATCTGCATCAACAGGATCTCGAACCACAACCCGACGCTCGAGACGCTCGCCGCCTCGTGCTTGGTGAGCTCGATTTTCTGCGCGTCGGTCATCTCGTCCCACAGCGCGGTGCCGTACAGGGTGCTCCACTCGGGCGTGAGCCCGAACTTGTCGTCGGGAATGGGTGCTTCCCAGTCGACCTCCACCATCGGGTCGTAGGACTTGCGGGCCGAGGACGCCAGCAGGCGCTGAGCGGTCTCTTCGCGGTCGGAGACGACAATCGATGCGGTCATGACTACCCCTTGATCAGTGGCCGGTGCGGTCAATTAAGTGTGACAGCGTGTTACTGATACTGAACGATACAATGACAGGGGTCACAAGGGCAACGTTCATTCAGTCGATGTCGGCCGTCCTCTCGGCGGCGTCCCGCTCGGCCGCATCGACGCGAACCGACGGGTGTCGGCGACCGGGCGCCCACACTCCGAGTAGGACCGCGGAGGCGAACAACACTCCGGCCAAGACGACGGAGGCCTCGTCCATTCCCTTCAGGAATGCGTCGCGCGCGAACGTCGCCAGCTGCTCGCCCTGTGGGCCCGCCATGTCGGCGACGTGCAGCGCGGCAGCCAGTGAGCCGGAGACCGGTTCCTTCGCTTGTTCGGGAAGTGCGTCGACCGCCGGCTGGACGTTCCGGCTGTAGCCGGTGGCGAGGATGCTGCCGGCCAGGGCCACTCCGATGGCCGACCCGATCTCGCGGGAGGCGTCGTTCACGGCCGAGGCGACGCCCTGCTTGGCGTCGGGAGTGTTCTGGACGATCGCGGCGGTGGCAGGTGCGGTGCACAGTCCGATGCCCAAGGCGGCGACGATGAGGGGGAAGGACACCTCCAGGTAACTCGAATCCGCATCCAGGCGAACCAGCAGGAAGATTCCCGCGCCGAGGATGGCGGTGCCGGCCGCCAGGAGTGGCCGGAGCCCGACGTGCGGGACGACCAGCGGCATGACGGCGGACATCATGACGACCGGCACCGCAATGGGAGCGAGCGCCAGTGCCGACTGCAGGGGCGAGTACTCCAACACCAACTGCAGGTACTGGATCGCCAGGTAGAAGAGCCCGAGGGAGGCGAGGAACTGCAGGAGCAGTGACAGCGACCCCGACCCGAAGGCGCGATTGCCGAACAACCGCACGTCGAGAAGGGGATGTTCTCGGCGGAGTTCCACCCAGGCGAAAGCGCCCGCGGCGACGAGGCCGCCGATGAGCAGAACCAGGACGACAGGATCCAGCCAGCCCCGATGCGGGGCCTCGATGGTGCCGAAGACGAACATGCCGACGGCGGTCACGATCAAAGCGGTACCGGGCAGGTCCAGCGGAGCGTGGCTCGCGTCCCTGGACGAGGAGATGGTGAAGCTGACGAGCAGGATGAGCCCGGACACCACCGCCAAGCTGACGAAAATCGCCATCCACGACCACTTCTCGAGCAGCGCCCCCGACACCAGCATTCCGGCGATGGCACCCGAACCGGCCACGCCGGACCAGATGCCCACCGCCCGCCCGCGCTGCGACGGCGGAAAACCCGCTGTGAGCAACGACAGCGTCGCGGGCATCACGAAGGCTGCCCCCACTCCCGCGGCCACTCGCGATCCGATGATCCACTCGGGCGCGTCGTTGATGAGCGGCACCGCCGTGGCGACGCCGAAAACGAGCAGGCCCAGCATGAGGAGTTCACGGCGGCCGTACCGATCCCCGAGCGCGCCTGCGGGCAGGAGCAGGGCCGCAAGCGTCAGGGTGTAGCCGTCGACGATCCAGGTGAGCTGACTTTGGGTGGCCCCGGTGTCGCGTGCCAGGTCCGGCAATGCCGTGTTCAGCGCCGCCATCGCTGCGACGACGAGCGCGACCGCGCAGCAGGAAACCGTCAGCATCCATATCTGCCGGAACGTCCATCCAGTCGTGTCCGGTTGGTCGGCCTGTGCCTGTGGTGCCTCGTTGCGAGGATGCACGGTGGTCCTCCCGGTAGGAAATGAGACTGTCAGTATCGTTGGTAGACTGTCAGTTCACAAGTGGTGACCACGGCGAGAACGGCGGCGCAGATGACCGAGCAGGATCCCCGCAAGCAGCGTTCCCGCGCGAGGCTTCTCGACGCGGCGACGACCTTGCTCGCCAAGGGCGGTACGGAAGCCGTCACCATCGATGCCGTGACCGCACTGGCGAAGGTGGCGCGCGCCACGCTGTACCGGCATTTCGGCAACGGCACAGAGTTGGTGGCCGCTGCATTCGGACGACTCATCCCACCCGCGCCGACCGTGTCCGAGGAGGGCGATCTCCGGGACCAGCTGGTCGAGTTGATGGTCAGTCAGGCCACCCTGATCGAGAGCGCGCCGATGCACGTCACCGCGATGTGCTGGCTGGGAATGGGCCCGGCGCTGGAGGACTATTCCAGTGCGGCCGCGCTGGAGTCGGAGAAGCCGGAACTGCGCACGCTGAGGCAGACGATCGTGGAACAGTACCGCGCGGCGTTCGACCGGATCTTCGGGACACCGGAGGCCGCCGAGCAGCTCGGTGAGTTCGACTACGACCTCGCGCTCGCGCAACTGGTCGGCCCACTCGTCTTCACCCGCCTCGCCACGCTGACCCCGCTGGGCCGGGAGGCCTGTGAACGGATCGTCGACGACTTTCTGGCCGCGCGGGCCGCGCAGATCGAGACCGCGCGGGCCGCGCAGATCGAGACCGCGCGGGCCCCGCAGATCGCGTTGCGGCCGTCGCCGGTGATCGCTGAGGTTCCGCCAGCTCAGGCTCTGTGACGTCGACAGTTCGGGACCGCGTCGTTACCGTGGCACCTGCGCCCGGCACCCAATTGCCGGTCGTGTCGACAAGATGATGTGGGAAGGGCTTTCTCGATGATCACTGAAGCACTCAACTGGATCCTCGGTGCGTGGGGCGGGGTAGCCGCAGGAAGCAGTGGATACTCCATTCCGCCGGGAACCCTGCCCTTCGGAAGCTGACACCAGAGATCTAGCCCTCGCGGTCGCGTCGCAGCACGTACTGCTCGAGCCGTCGTATGCCCCGGACCCGTCGTGGTCGTAGCTGCTTGAGATAGCAGCCGGGGGTGTCGGCCAGTGCGCCGGCGAGCTCGTCGTCGATCAGCACCGTGCCGGGACGTGCCGAACTTGTCAGTCTCGCCGCGGTGTTGACGACGGAGCCGTAGAGATCCCCGAATCGTACGAGAGCCGGTCCCATCGCGAGGCCCACCCGGAGATTCGGGTCGCCCTCGTCGGGGAGTACCTGTTCCTGAAGAGTGAAGGCGATGGCGGCGGCGTCGGCCGGCGACTCGACCGCGAACATCACCTCGTCGCCCACAGTTTTCACCACCCAGCCGTGATGTCCGCTGATCACGGACGCCGAAGCCGACTCGAACCGTTCCAGCAGGTCGGCGAGATCCCGCGCGCCCAATTGGCGGGTGAGCGAGGTGTACCCGACGATATCCGCGAAGCCGACGACCAGGGTGCGGCTCGCCACTTCCTCGCCCGGGTTTCCGACGTTGCGGCCCGTCGTGGACGCGATGTGCCGTCGCCACACGTAAGCCTGCAGCGACTCGACCGCGGGCAGGATGTCGGCGGTCAGTTCGCGCACCTGCCGCCGGATCGCTTCCGGATCACTATCGGTGGAGCCGGCGAGCTGTTCGATGATGTGGGTGCTGATCAGCGACACCTGCCACTCGGCCAGCCTGGACATCGATTGGCCGAGCGCACGGGCAGCCGCCACTTCGCGGTCCGGCGAGATGATCCCTCGATCGACGAGAGACGCGATGGTGCGCAGGGCTTCGATGTCTCCCTGGGTGAACATCACCCCGTGTGGGTCGGTGTCCACTGCGTAACCCATGGACACCCACAGTCGGTCCGCCCGTTCGACCGACACTCCCGCGAACTCGGCGATCTCCAGCCGGGTGTATCGCCGAGGGCCACCGAGCAGCGACTCCTCCAGGTCGGCCTGGATGTCGCGGAGCAGGCTCGGCTCGACCTCCGGAACCGTCGCCGTCTCGTCGTCATTGGTGTCCGCGACCACTGCTGTCCTCTCGCGTGCGCATGCCTTGCCTTCGATCTGCTCTCAATCTGCCATTGTGCGGGCCCGCCCGGTGCGGAAACGTCGGTGGTGTGTGCGAGAGTTGCTGGGCTCACGAGCCCGTTCGCGAGATCACCCCAGAAAGGACAGCGCCATGCCGCCCCGTAGACGTTCCGGTGCAGCCGCCACACCGGATCACCTGACAGCGGAGAATCTCGAGACCCTCGCTGCCGCGATCGCGGAGGGCAGACGCGCCACCGTGTATCTGCGCGAGGCGATGCCGAGTCTTCGTCTCGAAGCAGGCGCGTCGGCGAGAGCTCTTTCGGTGCAGGGTAATACGGTGATGATTCGGCCCAAGGGTGTCGACGACGAGCTTCCGTTCGAAGCGGAGGAGCTCATGATGAAACGCCTTCCGGCACCGAAGACCGCAGCCGCGACCGCACCCGCCAAGCCCTCTGTCCACCAGGAGATCGAGCCCGGTCCGCCCGCCGCCAAGGGTCCGGCGCCGAGCACCGTGTCGGCGCCCGAGCCCATCGCTCCCGCACCGAAACCCGCGACGCCCGCGAAACGGGCCACGAAGAAAGCCCCCGCCGGCGTGAGCGTCACCATCCACGCCGGCGCGGACAACGACTGGAGTGTCACCGTCGCGCACGGGGCCAAACGCCCGGGTAAGGCCGTCCCCGTCTCGCCGGAGGCCGTGGAGCGCGCCGTGCGCGAACTGGGCGAGGAGACGGCGATCGAGGCCGTCGAATCGATCATCGTTGCGGCGCGCAACCTCGCCGCGGCGAGGGTCGAGGAGCTGAGCAGGCAACTCGAGGACGCCCGGAAGGCGCTGGAGGCGCTCGGCGCCGGGGAGTGAGCTGTGGCGCTCGGCGCCGGGGAGTGAGCTGTGGCGCTCGGCGCCGGGGAGTGAGCTGTGGCGCTCGGCGCCGGTAAGTGAGCTGGCGGTCGCGATTCTCCGTCGCATTCCCCCACGCGCGCAATGGGCGGGGTGGGATTCTTATGGGGAGACACGCGGCCGTCGGGGCTCATTTTCCGGGAAGGTTCGAACAATGTTGAAACGATTCGCGGCGGTTGTTGCAGCCACGGTGGGAATTCTGGGTTTTCTTGGCAGTGGTATCGCGACGGCCGCGCCTCCGGCGGTCCTCGGGGGTGGGTCGGGGATCGTGATGAATGACGAGTTGGTGTGCACGCTCACCACCATCGGGAATGACAGTGGCGGTCGCCTGGTCGGTTTGACGGCGGGCCATTGTGGTGATGTCGGTTCGACCGTGGTCTCCGAAGCTGCGTTGGACACCGGAGTGGTGGGCAGGTTCGTGGCGTCGAACCCGGCGCTCGACTACGCGGTGATCCAGTTCGATCGGGCGAAGGTGGTGCCGGTCAATCGGGTCGGCAACGTCACCATCACCCAGATCGGTGCTCCGGCCAGCTTCCCGCAGGTCGCATGCAAGGAAGGGCGAACCACCGGCAACACCTGCGGAATAGTGTACGGCGACCTGATGCAAACGCAGGAGACGTGGTCGCAGACGTGTGTGGTGGAGGGCGATTCCGGTGCACCGATGGTCGTCGGTACCACCCTCGTTGCCATGGTCAACGCGTATCTGGCTGCTCCATGCATCGGCCCGGAGATCGGAACCAACATGTCGGTGATCGTCGGCGACATGAATGCGAGCGGCGGTCCGGGCGCAGGCTTCCGGCCCATTTAGGCGCCTTCGGCGCTCGTGCGCCTTTCTGGTAGTGGGAGCAACCAAAAAGGCGCACGGGCGCGGAGCGCCTACCCGCAGACAGCGCCGCCGGAAGCGGAGCCGACCAGCTTGGTGTACTTGGCCAGAACGCCACGGGTATAGCGCGGCGGGAGTGGCTCCCACCCGTTCTTCCGGGCGGTGAGTTCCTCTTCGTCGACGAGCAGGTCCAGCGTCCCGGTGCCCACGTCGAGCCGAATCTGATCGCCGTCGCGCACGAAGGCGATGGGCCCGGCGTCGACAGCCTCGGGTGCGACGTGGCCGACGCACAGGCCGGTGGTGCCGCCGGAGAAGCGCCCGTCGGTGAGGAGCAGCACGTCCTTGCCGAGGCCGGCGCCCTTGATTGCGGCGGTGATGGCCAGCATCTCCCGCATTCCGGGACCGCCCTTGGGTCCCTCGTAGCGGATGACCACCACGTCACCGCTGGTGATGGTGCCGTCCTCGAGGGCGTCCATGGCGGCCCGCTCGCGGTCGAAGACGCGGGCGGTGCCGGTGAACACGTCTGAGTCGAAACCTGCCGACTTCACCACGGCACCCCCGGGTGCGAGTGAACCCTTCAGGATGGTGATGCCACCGGTCGGGTGGATCGGTGAACTCATCGCGCGAAGCACCTTGCCGTCCGGGTCCGGGGGTGCGATGTCCGCGAGGTTCTCGGCCATGGTCTTGCCGGTGACCGTCAGGCAGTCGCCGTGGAGGAGTCCGGCGTCGAGGAGTGCCTTCATGACGACGGGAACACCGCCGATGTGGTCGACATCCGTCATGACGTGCGAGCCGAACGGTTTGACATCCGCCAGGTGCGGGACGCGTGCTCCGACCCGACTGAAGTCGTCGAGGGTGAGTTCGACCCCGGCTTCGTGAGCGATGGCGAGAAGGTGCAGGACGGCGTTGGTGGATCCACCGAACGCCATGACGACGGCGATCGCGTTCTCGAATGCCTCTTTGGTGAGGATGTCGCTGGTGGTGATGCCTCGGCGAAGCAGTTCGACCACCGCTTCGCCGCTGCGCCGGGCGAAGCCGTCCCGACGGCGGTCGGTCGCCGGGGGAGCGGCGCTACCGGGAAGGGACATACCCAGTGCTTCCGCGGCACTGGCCATGGTGTTGGCGGTATACATTCCGCCGCAGGCACCTTCACCGGGACAGATGGCGCGCTCGATGGTGTCGACATCCTCACGACTCATCAGTCCGCGGGAGCAGGCGCCGACCGCTTCGAACGCGTCGATGATGGTGACTTGTCGTTCGCTGCCGTCGGACAGTTTCGCGATACCGGGCAGGATGGAGCCGGCGTAGAGGAAGACGCTGGCCAGGTCGAGCCGGGCGGCGGCCATCAGCATCCCGGGCAGCGATTTGTCGCACCCGGCGAGGAGGACCGAACCGTCGAGGCGCTCGGCCTGCATCACCGTTTCGACGCTGTCGGCGATCACCTCACGCGACACCAAGGAGAAGTGCATGCCTTCGTGACCCATGGAGATCCCGTCGGAGACGGAGATGGTGCCGAACTCGAGCGGGTATCCACCGCCGGAATGAACCCCGTCCTTCACCGACTTCGCGAGGCGGTCGAGCGAGAGGTTGCAGGGGGTGATTTCGTTCCACGACGATGCGACGCCGATCTGCGATTTCCCCCAGTCGTCGTCGCCCATGCCCACCGCGCGGAGCATTCCGCGGGCTGCGGTCTTCTCCAGTCCGTCGGTGACGTCGCGGCTGCGGGGTTTCGGATCCGAGATTGTCATGAGTCACAGCCTAGGCGCGCGCCGACAGCCCGGTCGCCCGAATCTCGTGGCAGGCCGGAGCCACCCGATCCCCATATCGATCAGTGCGATTCCAGACGGTGCACGGTGCTGCCCAGTCGGTAAAGATGGTCGGCATGAGTAACTCCCTCCCCACCGTGCAATTGTCCGAAGGGCTGACCGTGAGTGCGCAGGGGTACGGCGCCATGTCCGTCGCCCCGGTGTACGGACCCGTGGATCCCGGTGAAGCCCTCGCGACCCTGCATCATGCAATCGACATCGGTGTGACGTTCATCGATACGGCCGACGTGTACGGCGGAGGTGCCAGTGAGGTGGCGGTGGGCAAGGTCCTGAAGGAACGCCGCGACGAAGTGCAGCTGGCCACCAAGTTCGGTCTCGTGGGAAACATCGCCAACGGTCAGCGCGGAATCAACGGCAAGCCCGAGTATGTGGCGCAGGCGCTCGAGGCTTCGCTGGCCCGGCTCGGCGTCGACCACGTCGACCTCTACTACCTGCATCGCGTCGACCCGACCGTGCCGATCGAGGAGACAGTCGGGGCAATCGCCGAGCAGGTCGCCGCAGGCAAGGTCCGGCACATCGGACTGTCCGAGGCCACAGGGGACGAACTGCGGCGAGCGTCGGGAGTGCATCCCATCGCCGCGATCCAGAGCGAGTGGAGCATCTGGAGTCGTGACGTGGAACGGCACGTCGTCCCTGCAGCGGCAGAGCTCGGCATCGGATTCGTCCCGTACTCGCCGGTCGGCCGCGGCTTCCTCACCGGCACCTATGACCCGGCTGCCCTGGGCGAGCACGACCTGCGCCGGCGTTTCCCGCGCTTCGGTGACGACGCACTGACCGCGAATTCGAAGCTGCTCGACGTCGTTCGCGAGGTGGCCGCCGAACTCGACGCCACCCCCGCCCAGGTGTCGTTGGCGTGGCTCGACGCGAAAGGACGCGCATTCGGGCTGCCGACGGTGTCCATTCCCGGGACCCGGTTCGCTGCCCGCGTCACCGAGAATGCCGGTGCGCTCGCGCTGACGCTCACCGACGACCAGATCGCCCGTCTCGATCTGCTCGCCGATCTCACCGTCGGCCCCCGCTCGGCCGATCCCCAGTGGGTGTCCTTCGGGCGGGAGTAGCGCAACCGGCGGGTAACGGTCGCCGGGGAGTAGTTTGATCTGCGATGAGCAGAGTGTGGTTGGTGTGGGGTGTCGGGGTCATCGCCTATATCGTCGCCGTGCTCCACCGCACGTCGTTCGGTGTTTCGGGTCTCGCTGCGACGGAACGGTTTTCGATCAGTCCCAGCGTGCTCTCCAGCTTCGTCGTGCTGCAGATCGTGGTGTACGCGGGAATGCAGATTCCGGCGGGAGTACTCCTCGACCGGTACGGTTCGCGGCGCATGATCGCGTCCGGCGCCCTCATCATGGCGTCGGCGCAGATGCTTCTCGCGGTCACAGAATCGCTGCCGATCGCCATTGCGGCGCGGGTGCTCGTCGGAATCGGCGACGCGATGACGTTTATTTCGGTGCTGCGTCTGGTGCCGCAATGGTTTGCGCCGCGACGCGTCCCGCTGGTGTCCCAGCTGACCGGCATCTTCGGGCAGATCGGCCAGATCCTGTCAGCATTGCCGCTGATGCTGTTGCTCAACGGTCCCGGGTGGAACTTCGCCTACGGCAGCGCCGCCTCACTGGGGTTGCTGTCCTTCGTGCTGGCCGCCTCGGTGATCCGGAACTCGCCGCCGGGCCTCGAGGTCGTGGCCGCGCCCGCGGGACTGCGGGAGGTGGGACGGCAGATCAGAACCGTGTGGGCGCGTCCCGGCACTCGACTCGGATTCTTCACGCACATGGGCACACAGTTCTCGATGACCACGTTCGCCCTGCTGTGGGGGGTGCCGTACCTACGGTCGGCGCAGGGTCTGTCAGCGGCGGAGGCAGGCTCGCTGCTGACCCTGTCGGTGATCTCGGCGATCGTCGCGGGACCGATCATCGGCGTCCTCAGTGGGCGTTTCCCCATGCGCCGGTCATACCTCGTGTTGTCGATCATGATCAGCAATGCCGGCATGTGGACCGCGGTCCTCGCTCTTTCGGAGCCGGCGCCGATGTGGATGCTGGTCCTGCTCGTGGTGGTCGTTTCGGTGGGCGGGCCCGGTTCGATGATCGGGTTCGACTACGCCCGCATGTTCAACCCGAGCACCAGCATGGGTACCGCGCAGGGGATGGTCAACATCGGCGGCTTCCTCGCTTCGTTGCTGGTCATTCAGGCGATGGGGCTCATCCTCGACGCGATGGGCGGGTACTCGTTCGCGGCGTTCCGCGTGGCCTGGCTGGTGCAGTACCCGGTCTGGGCGGTCGCGATCATCGGTGTGCTGGTGACCCGCGGCAAGACCCGCAGGCAGATGGGACTGGTGTTGCGACCCATCCGGCAGGTGTGGCGGGAGCGCGGTCGACGCTGAAGCCCTAGTTACACTCTTACATGATGTGTAACACTATAACGCATGAGCAATGAGCGATCGGATGATCAGGCCGTCATGACGGCACCCCCGATGCAGTGGGATGCCTGGGGTGCGCCGGAGAAGCGGAAGGTTCTCTCCGACGGGATCAAAGCCCTACTGCAGCAGGCGCTGGGGGTGTCGATCACCGAGGCTCCGGAGCGGAACCCGGACGACGTCGTCCTTGCGCCGAGCGCCCTGTTCGAGAAGGACCTGGCCGCCCTGGCGACCATCGTCGGGGAGCGGTTCTGCAGTACCGCGCACACCGATCGCCTCCTGCGTGCCGGCGGGAAAAGCACGCTCGACCTGCTGCGTCGTCGCAGCTCGGAACCGCAGGATGCGCCCGACGCGGTGATCACCCCGGGAACCGACGACGAGGTGGGTGAAGTGCTGCGCTACTGCACGGACAACGCGATCGCCGTGGTGCCGTTCGGGGGTGGCACGAGCGTCGTGGGCGGTCTCGATCCGGTGCGCGACCGATTCGCCGCCGTCGTGTCGCTCGATCTGCGGAGGTTCGACACCCTGCTCGACCTCGATGCCGAGTCCGGTGTCGCGACCCTGGGCGCCGGTGTGACGGGACCGCGTGCCGAAGAGCTGTTGGGGGTGCACGGCTTGTCGCTGGGGCACTTCCCGCAGAGCTTCCGGTTCGCCACCATCGGCGGGTTCGCCGCGACCCGTTCCTCGGGGCAGGCGTCCGCCGGCTACGGCCGGTTCGAGGACATGGTGGAGGGGCTGCGCGTCGTCACTCCGGCCGGCATTCTCGACACGGGACGGGCGCCGGCGTCCGCTGCGGGACCGGACCTGGGGGAGTTGTTCGTCGGCTCGGAGGGAACCCTCGGCGTGATCACCCGGGTGCGCGTGCGGGTGCATGCCGTTCCCGAATCGACCGTCCGTGAGGGCTGGAACTTCCCCGACTTCGAGACAGGCGCTGCCGCTCTGCGCGCCCTGCGGCAGGAAGGTGCTATTCCCACCGTGTTGCGACTGTCGGACGAGGCCGAAACCGGTGTGAATCTGGCGACCACGGACAAGATCGGTGACGAGGCCGTCGCCGGTGGCTGCCTGGCGATCACCACGTTCGAAGGCACCGCCGCACACACCGCCGAGCGGGTGGCCGAGGCTCGCGCGGTGCTGCAGGCGCACGGAGGCACGTCGTTGGGGGCGGATCCCGGGAACAGCTGGGAGCACGGACGTTTCGATGCACCTTATCTACGCGACTCCCTGCTCGACGCCGGTGCGCTTTGTGAAACCCTCGAAACGTCTACGCACTGGGGCAATCTCGCCGCGCTCCGTGCTGCGGTGACGACGGCGCTCACCTCGGCGCTGTCCGAGCAGGGCACTCCACCGCTCGTCCTGTGCCACATCTCCCACACGTATCCGACGGGGGCCTCGCTGTACTTCACCGTGGTCTGCGCTCAGGCGGCCGATCCACTCGAACAGTGGCGACAAGCGAAAACCGCTGCGGGTGACGCGATCATCGCCACCGGCGGGACCATCACGCATCACCACGCGGTCGGCGTCGACCACCGCCCCTGGATGCGGAAGGAGATCGGCGACCTCGGGGTCACCATCCTGCGGGCCATCAAGGATGCGGTGGACCCGGCCGGAATCCTCAATCCCGGGAAGCTGATTCCGTGAGCACGAGGAAGACTGTCGAGCGGGTCACGGTCCTGATCAACCCGTTGGCCGGGCACGGCCACGCCCCGGTCGCCGGACGTAAGGGCGTGGGGCGGCTGCGTGAACGCGGTGTGACAGTCACCGAGATCATCGGGACCGACGCCGATCATGCGCGCACGCTCGCCCGCCGGGCTATCGATGACGGCACCGATGCGCTGGTCGTCGTCGGTGGGGACGGTGCGATCAGCATCGGCTTGCAGGCCGCGGCACGGTCGGGAACACCGATCGGGTTGATCCCCGCAGGCACCGGAAACGATCATGCGCGCGAGTTCGGGGTTCCCGTCGGCGATCCGGTCGCGGCGGCCGATGTGATCGCGGACGGTGAGGTCCAGGAGTCGGATCTCGCCCGGATCACGCTCACGGACGGTGCGATCGTCTGGGCGGGCACGGTGGTGGCGAGCGGTTTCGATTCGCTCGTCACCGATCGGGCCAATCGGATGACGTGGCCCAAGGGGCCGATGCGGTACAACCTGGCCATGCTGGCGGAGCTCACGCGGCTTCGTCCCCTGGACTATTCGATCGAACTGGACGACGCCACTGTGCAGGTGGACGCCACACTGGTTGCGGTGGGCAACGGCCGATCCTACGGCGGCGGAATGCAGATCTGCCCCGGAGCGAACAAGGCCGACGGCCTTCTCGACGTCACCGTGGTGGGATATGGATCACGGGCTCGGCTGGTCCGGTTGTTCCCCCGGGTCTACAAGGGCACCCATGTCGATCTTCCCGAAGTGCAGACCTACCGTTCGCGGACGGTGCGGTTGCGGTGCGAAGGCATCACGGTCTACGCGGACGGTGACCGCGTCGGTCCGCTCCCGGTGACGATCGAGGCCGTGCCCGGCGCGCTACACATCCTCAGCCATACCCCGGTCTGAGTCCGTCATCCCACGGAGCCGATCCATCTCCCGACGTTCGCGTTTGGTCGGCCGGCCGGCCCCGCGGTCGCGCCGGGGAAGAGAGGCGAGAACCTCGAGAGGAGGAGGTGGCGGTGTGTTGTCGGTGTAGCACTCCGCGGCGATGACAGCACCGACTCGCTTGGCGATGGGGCGGGTCACTTCCACGATGCGCTCGGTTCCGGCGGCGCGAATACGGACCTCGTCGCCCACCTTCACCGGCTGCGCAGGCTTGGCCGGGGAGCCGTTGACCCGCACGTGCCCCGACCGGCACGCCGCAGCTGCCGCCGAGCGCGTCTTGAACAGCCGGACCGCCCAGGTCCAGCTGTCGACGCGCACGCTCGCGGGGTCGGTACCCGAAGTCACCACGCGACCAGAATACGAGAGGCCCGACCTCTATAAGCGGAGGCCCTCATTCCGCAACCGGTACCATCGAGCGCATGGCGACACCGGGACCGGACGTGGCACGTGACGCCAGTGGACAGGCTCAGCAGGATCTGCGAGATCTCCTGGAGTTCGACCAGCGCCGCGAGTTCACTCGCTTCCTGATGTCGTACAAATTCGGGATCGACGAGATGATGACCAAGATCAACATCTTGAAGGACGAGTTCACCTACATTCACGACTACAGTCCGATCGAACATGTGAAGTCGCGCCTGAAATCGGCGGACAGCGTCCTCGGCAAGACCGCCCGCAAAGGACTCCCGCTCACCCTGGACGCGATCCGCGCGAACATTCACGACATCGCCGGAATCCGCATCACCTGCAGTTTCATCCGAGACGCATACCGAATCAGTGACATGCTCACCGGTCAGCAGGACATCACCGTGGTGGCGGTCAAGGACTACATCGCGGAACCCAAGGCCAACGGCTACCGCAGTCTCCACCTGATCGTCGAGGTGCCCGTTTTCATGTCCGATCGAGTGGAATCGGTACGCGTCGAAGTCCAGATCCGGACGGTGGCCATGGATTTCTGGGCCAGTCTCGAGCACAAGATTTTCTACAAATACGACAAGGCGGTCCCCGAGGCGCTGCTCGACGAGTTGAGAGACGCCGCCGACGTGGCCCGGCACCTCGACGTGAAGATGGAGGGCTTGCACGAGGAAGTGCGCGGGCCCGGCACCACACTGCGGGTCATTCAGGACTAGTCCCGGACCGGACGCTGGTCGGTTGTACCGCGGGGCCGGTGACGTCGCAATGTGGTTGGCAGGCAACGGAATCTGGGGGAACCTGTGCGGGCGCCGCCGGCGTGCGAATGAGGGCGGCTGCGATGATCGCGCCGACGACAAGCATGGCGACGCACAGGTACATCGCTATCCGGAAGCCCTGCGAGAAGCTGTCGGGTTCGGCCAGGCTGGCAGCGTCGATCCCGGCGAGGCCCGGCAGCGCGGCCACGGCGAGTAGCTGGCTGGTGCGCGCGACGGCGTTGTTGACCCCGGACGCGATACCGGCCTGCTCGACGGGAACCGATCCGAGAACCGCGGTGGTCAGCGGGGCGACGATGGCCGACAGTCCGAGTCCGAACACGATCACGCCGGGCAGGACGTCGGACCAGTACGACGCCTCGGCCCCGATCCGTGTCATGAGGAGGAGGCCGACGGCCGCGAGCGCGGGGCCGATCGTCATCGGCAGTCGGGGACCGTGGTTCTGCGAATAGCGACCGGCGCGGGAGGAGAGGGCCAGCATTGCGAGGGTGATGGGCATGGTGGCAAGGCCGGCGGCAACGGGCGAATACCCCGCCACCAGCTGAAGCTGCATCACCAACAGGAAGAAGACCCCACCGATCGCCGCGTACACGGCGAAAGTCACCAGGTTCGCTGCCACGAACATGCGGGACGTGAAAAGCGCGGGCGGCACGAGGGCATCGGGGGATCGGCGTTCCACCACGACGAACGCGGTGAGCGCCACGGCCCCGCCCACACCGGCGATCGGATTCATTTCGATCAGCCCGTAGGTGAGGGCGCCCAGCCCGAACACCGCGAACACCGACCCGAGGACATCCAGATGATCCGGCGGATGAGGGTCGCGGCTTTCGGGTATGTGGCGAATAGACGCCCAGATGACCACGGCGGCCAGGGGAACGTTCAGGAAGAAAACGGATCGCCACCCCGCCACTTCCACCAGCCACCCGCCGAGCAACGGCCCGATCGCCCCGGCCACCCCGCCGAGTCCGGACCACAGTCCGATCGCAGCACCGCGGTCGTCCTCGTGCAGGGACGCCGAAATCAAGGCGAGACTTCCCGGAGTCAACAGCGCGGCTCCGATTCCCTGAAGAATGCGGGCGACCACCAGAAAGGTGATGTCGGGCGCGAGGCCGCACAGCACCGACGCCACGGTGAACCACACTGTCCCCCAGACGAAGACACGTCTGCGGCCCCAGCGGTCGCCGAGAGCCCCACCCAGCAGAATCAAGGACGCCAACGCCAGGGTGTAACCACTGAGGGTCCACTGCAAACCCTCGACACCCGACCCGAGATCCTCACCGATGTGCGGCAACGCGATGTTCACCACCGTGCCGTCCAGAAGGGCGAGGCCGGAGCCGAGGACGGTGGCGACGACAACCCAACGGCCCTGTCGCGTGTTCAACCGAAGAGCCGCCGCCATGTCAGGCTCCGGCCGGGATGCCCGGAGCGTCGTCGGGAGCGAGATACGCGCCGATTTTCCGGAACAGAATATCGGCCTCGTTCTTGTACGCACCGGTGTCGTCGAACGCGGCTTGGTCATAGGTGACGGCCACGGCGATCGCGATCTTCTTCGACGGCAAGTACGCCTCGGCCGCCGCATATCCGCTGAAGAGGGGATTCTGCATCAACCAGTTGCCGACGATGGGCTGCCCGAGGCCGTAGGTGTAGTCGTCCGATTGCGGGAAGCACGTGGGACAGCCGGGCAGCGCGGTCGTCTTGCCCCGCAGGTCCGTCGAGATCATGGCCTCGTAGGACTCGCGGGAGAGGAGTTTGCCTGTGCCGATTGCTATCGCAGTCTCGTGGAGGTCGTAAATGTTCGAGGTCTGGATGGCGCCATGGGTGATCGTCCACGACGGGTTCCAGAATGTCGATTCCTCGTAAAACGAGGTGCCGGGTGGAATTTGCAGTGCCTCCCGTCGCTCGGACGAGAACGCGTGCAGGACCGGTTCGGTGATCGCCGCCGTCCCCGGATCCGTGGTGTTGTCCAGGCCGAGTGGACCGAGCACCTTGTCCTGCATGAGCGTCGTCATCGGCTGACCGGTGATCTTCTCGAGCGCCAACCCGAGAATGACGTAATTGGTATGAGCGTAGTTCCAGTTGGTTCCGGGCTCGTAGAGCAGTGGCTTGGAGGTGGCGTAGGCCAGAAGTTCTTCGGGGGTCCAATTACGGAAGGGGTCGGCGTAGATCGCCTTGTCGAAGTCGGTATTGCCGAGCACGTAATCGACGTAGCCCGAGGTCATCTGGGCGAGCTGACGGAGCGTCACGCGGTCGGTGTGGGGAATGTCGGGCAGCCACGTCGACACCTTGTCGTCGAGGCTCACCTTTTTCTCGTCGACGAGTTGGAGCAGCAGCGTGGACACGTACGAGATGGCTACCGCGCCGTTGCGGAAGTGCATGTCGGTGGTTGCCGGCACTCCCGTCATCGACTCGCCGACGGCTTCGGTGACGATTTCCTTGCCGTCCACCGTGACACGGACGATCACCGCCCGTAGGTGGGCCTGCGCCATCGCGTCGCGCACGATCGTCATCACCCCGGCCGCCTGCGCCGGATCGGCGGATTCCGTTCCCGACGCGGCCGCGCTCGCCGAGGTGGCCGGGCCCGTCCCCGGATCGGTGGTCGTGCACGCAGCTCCCAGAGCCAGGACGCACGCCAACAGGAAAGCCCGCCGATGAAGTGCCATGAACCAGCTTGGCACTATCGGGCCGGTCGGCGCTGGAGATAGGCGATCGCCAGCCCGCACGCCACCACCGCGACCACCGGAGCCGCGGTCGACATTCCGTCCCACGCGCTCGGTTCGAACGTGGAATCGCCTCGCTTCAGGGGCGTATAGGCGGTCCAACCGAAATCGGCTGTCAAGGGAATCGCGAACACCGCCGGTCCAGCCAGCGACGTGGTCACCACGGGTGTGCTCGACGGCAGGCTCGCTGTCAGGGTGAACGCGGCGGCGGTCGGCAGCAGAAGCACCACGGCACCGGTCTGCAGATTGTCCCAGCGCGCCGTGTCGAAGACCGCCGACACCGCCACGAGGGTGAGCGCCGCGATGCCGAACAGGGGTTGGGTCAGACTCCGGCCGAGTGCCGCGCCGAGCGCCAAGAGTGCGGCGGGAACGAGTAACCACAGCCACGAATCCGTGAACCAGGCCGTCTGCGCGCCCTCACTCGCCGCGATGAACGCCGTCGCCGCGAGAAGCACTGTTCCGGTGCGGTTCTCCAACCACACTGCCGCGGCGATGACGACCGGGACCAGAGCGACCCCGAGTATCCACCGATCCTGCACTGCGGGGCCGGTACCCAGAGCATCGATCGCCCGGACGAGCTGCCAGTACAGCAGCAGTCCGAGCACAGGCAGGATCAATCCCACCACCAGCGGCCTTGTGGGGCGGTCGGGCGAGGACTCCGACGACGCGTCGAAGTCGCCGGACTGTAGCGCGACCACCACCACGATCGCCGTCACGGCGAGGAACGCCAGGGCGAGCAGATCCGTGTTGTGCTGCGGCTCGGACAGGTAGTCCGCGTACCTCGAGGGCACAGCGGTGGAGTGCCGGTACTGGTCGAGTGGTCCCGCCAGGAGCAGCCCGCCGACCACGCCCGCCGCGAGGGCGGTCTGGAGTCGGGCGCGGTCGCTCGCGCCGGACAGACCCGCCAATCCGCCCAGCAGAAGTCCCACACCGATCCCGTTGGTGTACAGCACGAACGGCGAAGACCCGACCACCGGGCCGATCGCCAGAAGCGTCAGGCCGGACACCGCCGACATCGCCAGGCCGAGTCGGGAGCGCAGGCGTGCGGCCA
Organism: Rhodococcus sp. NPDC019647; assembly: GCF_044389235.1. Lineage (NCBI taxonomy): Bacteria > Bacillati > Actinomycetota > Actinomycetes > Mycobacteriales > Nocardiaceae > Rhodococcus > Rhodococcus sp. NPDC019647. Next base: position 210,397 of record NZ_JBIRXS010000006.1, read on the forward strand.
CCACCACGGCGACGAGCGCGCCGAGGACTGCGCCGACGACGCCGCTGGTGTACAGCGTCCCGTCGCGGGAGCTCACGATCACGAACGCGTACTCGGTGGGCATCGGCGAGGTCGATGCCACGCCGACGGTGAACCCACCGAGCACCATGCCGACGTGTGCGGCCCGGATTGTCATGGAACGAGCATTGCGCACACCCGCCGGGTTGAAGAGATCGACGCGCAGGGGAAGGGTGGACCGTGTCTTCGTGCGTCCTGGGTCGGGAAGGTGGTCCGTGGTCATCGACAACGACGTCTACAACCGTCGAGGCGAGTCGTGGTGGGAGGAGGACAACCCACTGAACTTGCTGCACGGGAGCCTCACGCCGGGACGTTTCGCATACTTCCGCACGGTGCTCACCGAGCATCTGGGGTCGGACTATCGCGGTCTCTGCGCACTCGACGTCGGCTCCGGCGGCGGATTTCTCGCCGAGGAGTTCACCCACATCGGTTTCCGGGTGGTCGGGGTCGACCCGTCGGAGGTGTCGATCGCTACGGCGCGCCGGCACGCCACCGACGCCGATCTGGACATCGAGTACCGCATCGGTGCCGGGGAGAAATTGCCGGTGCCCGACGCCTCGTTCGACGTCGTCTACTGCTGCGATGTCCTCGAACACGTCTCCGATCTCGACGGCGTGATCGCCGAGACGGCCAGGGCGCTGAAGCCGGGTGGTCTGTACCTGTTCGACACCATCAACCGGACCTTCGTCAGCAAACTGGTGGCCATCAAGATCATGCAGGAATGGCGTATGACCAGAATGTTCGATACACCCATCCACGACTGGTCCATGTGCGTGCGGCCGCAGGAACTGGAATCCGTGATGAAGCGGCACGGGCTGCGACTCGGAGAGGTCGTCGGACTCGGGCCGCGGTCGAAAAATCCACTGCGCCTCCTCGACCTCGCCCGGGCAGGCGGACGAACACTGACCTACGGAGAGCTGAGCCGGCGACTCGACTTCGGGCAGGTGCGCAGCACCGCCATCTCCTATATGGGGTACGCGGTCAAGAACGGCGAAAGCCCGCCGCGACGTCGCGACGGGCTCCCGCAGACACGGAACTAGCTGTAGTCGTAGAAACCCTTACCGCTCTTCTTGCCCAGGTGTCCCGCATCGACCTTGCGCTTGAGCAGCGTCGGCGGGGCGTAGTGGGGCTCGGCGAACTCGGCATACAGCGACTCCGCCGCGGCCAGGGTGATGTCGAGGCCCACGGTGTCGATGAGGGTCAGCGGACCCATCGGGTAGCCGCAGCCGCCCTTCATCGCCTCGTCGATGTCCTCGGCGGTGGCGTAGCCCGACTCGAGCATGCGGACCGCCGACGTGAGGTACGGGATGAGGAGCGCATTGACGATGAATCCCGCGCGGTCGCCGGCACGCACCGTCTTCTTGCGCAGGGTGTTCTTGACGTAGTCGGTGACTACGGTGACGGTCTCCTCGGAGGTGACCAGGCTGACCACGATCTCGACCAGCGGCATCACCGGAACCGGGTTGAAGAAGTGGATACCGACGACCTGTCCGGGGCGCTGCGTGGCGTTGGCCATCTTGATCAGCGGGATGGACGACGTGTTCGACGCCAGGATGCCGGACGGCTTCACGATCTTGTCGAGCTTCTGGAAGATGTCGGTCTTGAGCGACTCGATCTCCGGTGCAGCCTCGATCACGAGATCGCGGTCCGCGAAGTCGTCGATGTCGAGGGTGACGCGCACGCGGGCGAGGGCGGCGTCCGCGGCGTCCTGGTCGAGCTTGCCTGCCTTCACCGCTCGGGCCAGCGATTTCTCGATCCGACCCTGCGCGGCCTCGGCGTACTCCTGCTTGGTTTCGAGGATCAGCACCGAGCTACCGGCCTTGATACATACTTCGGCGATGCCGGCGCCCATGGTGCCGCCGCCGATCACTCCTACTAGTTCCACGATTCTCCTTAGTCATGCCCGTGCGCCTTTTTGGTAGCGGCAGCTACCAAAAAGGCGCACGGGCGGCGTAGCCGCCTACTTCAACAGGGCACGCGACATGACGACGCGCTGGATCTGGTTGGTGCCTTCGTAGATCTGGGTGATCTTCGCATCCCGCATCATGCGCTCGACCGGGAAGTCCGTGGTGTAGCCGGCTCCACCGAACAGCTGGACTGCGTCCGTGGTGACCTCCATGGCGACGTCCGACGCGAAGCACTTGGCGGCGGCGGAGATGAAACCGAGGTTCTTCTCGCCACGCTCCGCGCGGGCGGCGGAGGTGTACACCATGAGGCGCGCGGCCTCGACCTTCATCGCCATGTCGGCGAGCATGAACTGCACGGCCTGGAAGTCGCTGATCGACTTGCCGAACTGTTTGCGGTCCTTGGTGTACGCGATTGCCGCGTCGAGAGCGCCCTGCGCGAGGCCGACGGCCTGCGCGCCGATGGTCGGCCGCGTGTGGTCGAGGGTCTGCAGCGCCGTCTTGAACCCGGTGCCGGGCTCGCCGATGATGCGGTCTCCGGGGATCTTGCAGTTCTCGAAGTACAGCTCCGCGGTGGGTGAGCCCTTGATGCCGAGCTTCTTCTCCTTGGGGCCGACGACGAAGCCCTCGTCGTCCTTGTGCACCATGAACGCGGAGATGCCGTTGGCACCCTTGTCGGCGTCGGTGACGGCCATGACGGTGTACCAGCTCGACTTGCCGCCGTTGGTGATCCAGCACTTGGACCCGTTGAGGATCCAGTCGTCACCCTCCTGCTTCGCGCGGGTGCGCATGCTCGCGGCGTCCGATCCGGCTTCGCGCTCGGAGAGAGCGTACGAGGCCATCGCCTCACCGGAAGCCAGCTGCGGCAGCACCTGCTGCTTGAGCTCCTCGGAGCCGTTGAGGATCAGGCCCATGGTGCCCAGTTTGTTCACTGCAGGAATCAGGGAGGAGGAGCCGCAGACGCGGGCGACCTCTTCGATCACGATGCAGGTGGCGACCGAGTCGGCGCCCTGGCCGTCGTACTGCTCCGGAACGTGAATGGCATTGAAACCCGAGTTCACGAGAGCGGTGAGCGCTTCCTCGGGGAACCGCGAGTCCTCGTCCACTTCCTTCGCGTATGGCGCGATCTCCTTCTCGGAGAGCGCGCGGATCGCGGACCGCAGTTCGTCGTGCTCTTCTGCGAGCTTGAACAGATCGAAGTCCGGATTTCCGGCCATGTTGGCGCTCCTTGTCGATTGCAACGGCATCGAACTCGAGCGGCACTCCGTGCCAGGGCTATCTTCGGCCACGCGTGCCACAATGTTCGTCGTCGGGCATAGTACTGCTAGTACTGTGCAGTCAACCACGGCACTGAGTGCCAGTCAAGAGTGACGGCGCCTCAGGGATGACGCTGCGACAACTGCGCCGCGATGCCATCCGTAATCTTGTCCACCGGGGTCCCCGGCGGATACGACACGACAACCACCGCATTCTGTTCCCGCGACGGCGCGCCCGCGGCGACCCCGAACGTCCGGCGAACGTCGAGCAGGGCGCGTTCCAGCGCATCGGCGGTGGCCGCCGGGTCACCCTTGATCATGTTCCGCAGGAGATGGTTGTGGCACGCGGTGACGGCGGCCGCGAATCCGATCACCTTCAATACCGGCTCGGTAGGGACCACGTTCCGGAGGTAGTCGACGAACAATCGCTCGTACCGCACGCCGGTCACGATCTCACGGTCGCGCAGCGCCGGGACGCGCTGCACCACCCGGTACCGGCGCTCGGACAGTTCCCGGTTTTCCTGAAACCGGTCGAACACCAGGCAGGCGGTGCTGCAGACCGCCGCCCACGGGTCGTCGGATTCCGACGTCAGGTAGTCGCCCGCCTGCTGGAGCAACGATTCGTGGTCGGCGAAGATCACGTCTTCCTTGGAGCGGAACTGACGGAAGAAGGTGCGGCGGGACACGCCCGCGGCCGTCGCGATCTGCTCGACGGTGGTGGCCTCGTAGCCGTTCTCGGCGAAGAGACGAATGGCCTGCGTGACGACATGGACCCGGAAGTCCGCCGCATCGATCCCTGGGGTGTCGAGTCGCTCGGGCATGGCCTCAGTATCCATCGGTGCCGAACCTGCCGTTTTCTGGACGCCGGTGCTCCGCGGGGCGGATACTCGTAAATAGTGTGTCCGTCCTGGTGAGGGCGGGGCGAGGTTGAGTTCGAGTGTGCCCTGGACGACGTGAGGTACCCATTCCGGAGACGGGAGAAGAGCGCCGGCTCCCGCCTCCCTCTGTCTCGGCAGACTCACCGCGCGCGCTGATCCTGTCGGGGATCCGTTTCCGAAGGGAAAGACAGTGGCACCCGCCAAATCGCAGAAAACGGCCAGTTCGGGTCCGGGTCACGCGGAACCGTTCCCCCTGTCGGCAGCGCAACGGGCCACCTGGTTCGCTCAGCAACTCGAACCCAGGGTCCCGATCTTCATCGCCCAGTACGTCGAGTTCGCGGGCGCGCTCGACGTCGACCTGCTCCGGCGGGAGACGGTCGAGGCGGCTCGCGAGTTCGAGTCGCCATTGCTCAAGGTCGACGACATCGACGGTCAGCCGCTCCAGTACGTCGACCATGCGACCGACACGTCGATCGCCTACCTCGACTTCCGCGGCGAAGACAATCCCGAGGCGGCGGCGCACGACTGGATGGAACGTGACTACGTCACCCCGATAGACCTCAGCACCGATCGCCTGGTGGAGACGTCCATCCTGCAGATCGGTGACACGCATTTCCTCTGGTACAGCCGAATTCACCACGTGGCGCTCGACGGATACGGTGCCATGACGATGCTGCGCCGCATCGCGCACCGCTACTCCGCGTCGGTTGCCGGTCGGGCGCCGGATGCGAACCGTGCGGTGAGCCTGCGGCAGCTGTACGACCTCGACAACCGGTACCGCACGTCCGACCGATTCGTCAGCGACCGGGAGTATTGGGCGCAGCGGGTGGCCGGGGTCGAGGGAACCACCCTGGCTCGTACGACGGGACACGTGTCAGCCACCAGCACGGTCGAGAGCGCCTCGCTGTCCGAGGCCGTGGTGGCGGTGCTCGATTCCCGCGACAGTCTGTCGGCGGCCACCCTCATCGCGGCTGCCGCCTGCTATTTGTCGCGGCGTACCGGCAAGACCGATGTGCTGGTGACCATCCCGGTGTCGGCGCGCACCACAGCGGTGCTGCGCAATTCCGGCGGGATGCTGGTCAACGTGGCGCCGTTGCCGGTCAGTGTCCGCGGGGAGGACACCGTCGGCGAGCTCGTCGAACGGGTGCAGCGCGAACTGGTGGGCGCGTTGCGGCATCAGCGGTGCAGTCTCGACGACATCCGCCGCGATGCCGGCGACAAGGCGGCGGAGCTGTACGGGCCCATGGTGAACGTCATGCTGTTCCGTCAGGAGGTGGCGTTGGGCACCCTCACGGGGGATTTCCACATCGTCACGTCCGGTCCGGTGGAAGACCTGCTGATCAACGTGTACCAGAGCGGGACCCCGACCAAGATCTTCGTCGACTTCCGGGCCAACCCCAGCCGTTACGAGCGCACCGAGCTGCGGGAACATCATCGACAGTTCCTGGAGCTGCTCGAGGAACTCGCCACCGCCGTTCCGCAGTCGCGGGTGGACAGTGTTCACCGAATCAGTGCCCGCACCGGTGAGCGCCTGCTGCGCGAGGCGGCGGAAGTGGAGTACTGGCGTAAGCAGCTGGGTGGGCTGCCCGACCTGCTGCCGTTGCCCAGTGACCGGCCGCGGCCCGCGCAGCTGTCGCAGGCGAGTGATCGAGTATCCGTAATGCTGACGGGTGCGCTGCACCGACGTGTCGCCGGACTCGCCGCGGCCGCGGGCACCACCACCCGCACGGTGTTCCTCGCGGCTCTGTCGGTTCTGCTCGGCCGGGTCACCGGCAGCGAGGACCTCGCCGTGGGAATCCCGGTGGACGTGAGCGAGCGCACCGATGTCGTCGTGGTCCGGACCCGGTACACGGGCGAGGCGTCGTTCCAGGACTTCCTGCATCAGGTACGGGACGTCGCCGCCGAGGCGACGGCACACACCGAGGTCCCGTTCCAGCGTCTGGTGCGGGAACTCGACATCTCCGTGTCGGATGCGTACGCGCCGATCTTCCAGGTGCTCCTCGACACCCGGGAGGACAGCGCGCGCAGTGCGCCCGTCGCCGGCCTCGATCTGTGCGCGTCGGTCACCGAGGCGATCGACGAGTCGGGTGAACCGGCGGGTGTCACCGTCGAATTCGGCTTTGCAGCCGACCTGTTCGACCCTCACACCATTCACATCGCGGCCGAGCGCTTCGGCCGCATCCTCGACGCGGTGGCCGCGGACCCGGACGTTCCGATCGGCGACATCGCCATCCTGTCCGACCAGGAACGTGCCGCGCTGACTCCGGTGCGGGGCCGACCCGGCCGGTCCGAGCGAACCCTGCCCACCCTGTTGGCAGACGCTGCGGCGCTCGATCCGGCGGCGACGGCTCTGTACCAGCAGGGCGAGAAGGTGTCCTATCGGGAATTGGACACCTGGTCGACCCGGGTCGCGCGAGTGCTGATCGATCGTGGGGTGGGCCCGGAGTCGTTCGTGGCGACGGCATTGCCGCGGTCGTTCCGGTCGGTGGCCTCGGTCTGGGCGGTCACCAAGACGGGTGCGGCGTTCGTGCCGGTAGACCCGAATTATCCCGCCGACCGAATCGACTACATGCTCGGCGACTCCGGGGCGGTGGTCGGTCTGACGGAAGAAGCACTGCGTGAGCGGTTGCCCGACTCGATCCCCTGGCTAGCGCTCGACGATCCCGATTTCCGGTCCGAGTGCGCCGCCCGGTCCGACGCGCCGCTGACCGAGGGAGACCTCAATGGGCCGGTGTCGCTCGACAGCGCCGCGTACCTGATCTACACCTCGGGCTCCACGGGGCGGCCCAAAGGCGTGGTCGTCACGCACCGTGGTCTGGACTCCTTCTCGGTCGACCAACGGGAGCGGTTCGGCGCCACCAGATCGTCTCGCACGCTGCACTTCTCGACGCCCAGTTTCGACGCGTCCGTGTTCGAGTACCTGCAGGCATTCGGGGTGGGGGCGACGATGGTGATCGTGCCGCCGACCACTTACGGGGGCACCGAGATCGCCGATGTACTGCGGTCGGAGCGCGTCACCCACGGCTTCATCACCACGGCGGCGCTCAGTACGATTCCGCCGGATTCGCTCGGCGACTTCCTCGACGTCGTCGTGGGCGGGGAGGCCTGCCCGCCCGAACTGGTGGCCCGGTGGGCGCCTGGCCGCCGGTTGCACAACGCGTACGGCCCCACCGAGACCACCGTGATGGCGAACATCAGTGCGCCGATGACACCCGGCGGCCCGATCACCCTGGGTGGGCCGATCCGCGGCACCCAGCAGGTGGTCCTGGACGCTCGGCTGCATCCGGTACCCGTCGGCGCACCGGGCGAGTTGTACATCACCGGTGCCGGTGTGGCCAGGGGTTATCACGGACGGCCCGCGCTCACCGCTGTGCGGTTCGTCGCCGACCCGTACGGCCCCGGGCGGATGTACCGCACCGGCGACGTAGTGCGTTGGCGGCCCGACTACACGCTGGAATATCTGCGGCGCAGCGACTTCCAGGTAAAGGTTCGAGGATTCCGGATCGAGCTCGGCGAGATCGACGCCTTACTGCAGGCGCATCAGGACGTGCGGTTCGCGGTCACGATCGGGCGGCCGGGCCCGTCCGGGGACACCGTGCTGGTGTCGTACGTCGTGCCGGCGGCCGGCAGGCCGATCCAGACCGCCGAGCTGTTGCGGCAGGTGCGGAATCGGTTGCCGGCGTACATGGTGCCCGCGGTTATCGTGGTGCTGGACGACATTCCGTTGAACCCGGTCGGGAAGGTGGACCGGGCAGCGTTGCCGGAACCGAAGTTCCTGTCGGCCGCCGCGGAGTTCCGGGCGCCTGCCGATCCGGTGGAGGAGTCGATCGTCGAGGTCTTCACGGAGATTCTCGGTGTCGAGCGGATCAGCGTCGACGACAGTTTCTTCGACCTCGGCGGCAACTCGCTGGTCGCGACGCGGGTGATCGCGCGGATCAATGCCGCTCTGGGTTCGGAGGTGGGCGTGCGTGCCCTGTTCGATGCACCCACCGCCGAACTGCTGGCCGCGCATATCCGGCGTGCGGGTATGGAACTCGCGGATCGCCGGCCTCTCGTTCGGGGTGAGCGGCCCGACCGGATTCCGCTGTCACTGGCGCAGCAGCGGATGTGGTTCCTCAATCAGTTCGACACGGGTTCGGTGGCTTACAACATTCCGATGGCGGTGCGGCTCCTCGGTCCGCTCGACTCGGACACCTTGAGGGACGCGGTCGGTGACGTGATCGAGCGGCACGAAGCGCTGCGCACCAAGTACCCCGCGTCGGCGGACGGCCCGTATCAGGAGATCGTCGACGCAGCACAGGTCATTCCCGACCTCACCCCGCGGGTCGATGGCGACGAGTCGCTGAACGAGCGGATCGAGACGCTTCTCGCCGTGGGGTTCGACGTCAGCCGGGCCGTGCCGTTACGCGCCGCGCTGCTGTGGATCGGCCCGGACGAACACGTGCTCGTCATGGTGGTGCACCACATCTCGGCCGACGGTGCGTCGCTCGCACCGCTGGCCCGCGATCTCATGGTTGCGTATTCCGCCCGGCGGGCGGGTGCTCGGCCCAACTGGGAACCGTTGCCGGTGCAGTACGCCGACTACAGCGTGTGGCAGCGTGCGCTCCTCGGTAGCCCCGAGGATTCCGGCAGTCTCATGTCCCGGCAGCTCGGGTACTGGCGGGATACGTTGGCGGAACTGCCCGAGGTCACCGATCTGCCGCTCGACCGGAACCGGCCCGCCGCACGGTCACTTCAAGGTCGATGCGCGTCGTTCCCCATCGACGCCGGCCTGCACCGGCAACTGCTTCTGCTTGCGCGCGAGCACAATGCGACGCTGTTCATGGTGATGCACGCGGCCTTCGCAGTGTTGCTGTCACGCATGTCGGGATCGGGCGACGTGGCCGTGGGCACACCGATCGCGGGACGCGGTGAGGCGGCGCTGGACGACCTGGTGGGGATGTTCGTCAACACGCTGGTGCTCCGGACCCGGGTCCGGCCGGATGCCTCCTTCATCGACGTGCTCGCCCAGGCCCGTGACACGGACCTCGCTGCGTTCGGGCATACCGATGTGCCGTTCGAGAGCGTCGTCGACGAACTCGCTCCGGTGCGTTCGACGTCGTATTCACCGCTGTTCCAGGTTTTGCTGGAGTTCCAGAACACGGTGCGAGCGCACCTCGAGCTGCCCGGTCTGACAGTCGAAGCGGTGGACGTCGACCCGGGTGTCGCCAAATTCGACCTGCAACTCTCCCTGGCGGAGCACTACGACGACAAGGGTTCTGCGGCAGGTATGTCGGCGGGTTTCCTGTACGCCACCGACGTCTTCGAACGCGCGTCGGTGATCAGATTCGGGGAACGGCTCCTCCGCGTACTGCGGGCGGTCGTGACGGATCCGGCCACGACGGTGGGGGACATCGACGTTATGGGCGCGGTCGAGCGCGGCCTCGTGCTGGACCAGTGGAATCACGAGGGCGTCGGCGCCGGGTCGCTGACCCTCGTCGAATTGTTCGCACGCGCGGCGGCCCGGACCCCGGAGGCCGTCGCGGTGGTGTGCGGCGAAGACAGTATTACCTACGCCGAACTCGAGGAACGCGCGAATCGTTTGGCCCGATTGCTGATTGCGCGTGGTGTCGGTACCGAATCTTTGGTCGCCGTGATGGTGGACAGGACACCGAACCTGCTTGTTGCGTTGCTGGCGGTGCTCGGGGCCGGCGGCGGCTACGTCCCGGTCGACGTCAGCTATCCGGCCGAGCGCGTGGCCGCGATGTTCGAGGATGCGCACCCGGTGTGTGCTGTGGTGAGTGCGGAGTTCGGGGCCCTGGCGCCGGACGGCACTGCGCTGGTGGTGATCGACGATCCGGCGACGCACCGCGCCCTGGACAGCTTCTCGGGCCTGCCCGTCACCGACTCGGACCGGTTGCGTCCGCTACGGGCGGACGCCGTCGCCTACGTCATCTTCACGTCGGGATCGACCGGACGACCGAAGGGTGTTCAGGTATCGCACCGCTGTGTGGTCGCGTTGCTCGCCAACACCCGGGACCTGTTCGGGTTCGACTCGTCCGATGTGTGGACCCTCTTCCATTCGTACGCCTTCGACTTCTCCGTGTGGGAACTGTGGGGTGCACTCGTCCACGGGGGCCGGCTGGTCGTGGTCGACTACTTCACCGCACGGTCGCCCGATACCTTCCTCGAACTGCTGCACCGGGAGCGGGTGACAGTGTTGAACCAGACACCGACCGCCTTCTACCAGCTGATGGAGGCGGATCGTGCGGCGAGCGTGGTCGAGGACGCCGACGGGGCGGCTCTGTCGTTGCGGTACGTGATCTTCGGCGGTGAAGCGCTCGACCTCGGTCAACTCGGCCGGTGGTACTCCCGGCACGACGACCGTGCACCCGTACTCGTCAACATGTACGGCATCACCGAGACCACGGTGCACGTCAGCTTCCTCGCACTCGATCGCGCGCTGGTGTCCGCCGCGTCCGGGTCGGTGATCGGTGGCGGGCTCCCGGGGTTGCGGGTGTATGTCCTCGACGGCCGGCTCCATCCGGTGCCGCCTGGTGTGGTCGGCGAGTTGTACGTGTCCGGCGAACAGGTGTCCCGCGGGTACGCGGGCCGATCCGAGCTGACGGCACACCGTTTCGTTGCCGACCCCTTCGCCCACGACCGGGTGGGTGCGCGCATGTATCGTTCCGGCGACATCGTGCGGTGGGGCTCCCACGGTCGGCTCGAGTACGTGGGCCGCAGCGACTTCCAGGTACAGCTTCGCGGCTTCCGGGTCGAACTCGGCGAAGTGGAGGCGGCCCTCGCCGCGTGTGCCGGGGTGGCGCAAGCGGTGGTCGTGGTCCGCGTCGACGACCGTGACGGCGATCGGTTGGTGGGGTACGTCGTTCCCGAGGCGGGCGCCGCCGTCGACCCGGCAGCCGTACTCGATGCGGTCGGGGCGTCGGTACCCACGTACATGGTGCCGTCGGCAGTGGTGGTTCTCGACGCGCTGCCTCTGACCGTGAACGGCAAGCTGGATCGTAAAGCGCTGCCGGAACCGGACTTCGGCACGGCGACGGTCGGGTTCGTCGCTCCCCGTAACCCGGTGGAGGAGATCGTCGCCGCGGTGTTCGCCGACCTTCTCGGCATCGCGCGGGTGGGCGCGCACGACAACTTCTTCGACCTGGGCGGGAACTCGCTGACCGCCACCCGGCTGGTGGCACGCATCAATGCCGCAGTCGGGGACCGTCTCGGCGTGCGCGACGTGTTCGACGCTCCCACCGTGGCCGGGCTCGCCGCCCGTGCCGAGGCGGGAATCGCGGTGGACTGGGTGCGGCCGGCGCTGGCGCCGAGGGATCCGGCGCGCGAGGTCCCTGTGTCGCTCGCGCAGCAGCGGATGTGGTTCATCAACCAATTCGACACCGCGTCTTCGGCCTACAACGTGGCCATCGCCCTGCGGCTCGCCGGCACGCTGGATGTACCCGCTCTGCAGGCGGCGATCACCGACGTCGTCGAGCGGCACGAGTCGCTCCGCACCGTCTTTCCTTTGACCGATCGGGGGCCGCGGCAGGTGATACTGCCCGCCGCCGAGGTGGTGCCGATTCTTCACCCGGAGCCCACCACCGGCCTGGACAACCTTCGTGAGCAGGTCGACCGGTTGCTGTCGACGGGGTTCGATGTGACCGTCGAAACCCCGCTACGGGCCCGGCTGTTCGAGCGGGGCGTGGCCGAACACGTGCTCGCCGTCGTGGTACACCATATCGCCGCCGACGGCTTCTCCATGGTGCCGCTGGCCCGCGACGTTCTGGCCGCGTACACCGCCAGACACCATGAGACCGCACCGGATTGGCGGCCCTTGCCGGTTCAGTACGCCGATTACACCCTGTGGCAGCGGGATTGGCTCGGTCCCGAGAACGATCCGTCGTCGCCGCTGGCACGTCAACTCGGCTACTGGACCGCGACGCTCGCCGACCTTCCGGACGTGCTGGAACTTCCCACGGACCGGCCGCGTCCGCCTGCCCGTTCTCTGGAGGGCGGCCGGGTCGAGTTCAGGATTCCTCCCGAACTCCACCAAGACATCGTGCAGGTCGCGCGCACCCACGGCTCCACCGTCTTCATGGCCCTGCACGCGGCCTTGGCGGTGTTGCTGTCGCGACTGAGCGCCTCGGACGACATCGCCGTCGGCACCCCGATCGCGGGACGAGGCGAGGCCGCGCTCGACGACGTGGTGGGAATGTTCGTGAACACCCTCGTGCTCCGCACCCGCGTCGACGGAGCCCGCACGTTCGCCGAACTCCTCGCCGGCGTACGCGAGACCGACCTGGGTGCGTTCACCCATGCGGACGTCCCGTTCGAGCGGGTCGTCGAAAGCCTGCGACCCTCGCGGTCGACGGAGTACTCGCCGCTGTTCCAGGTGATGCTCGAATTCCAGAACACCGAGCGGCCCGTCCTGGAACTGCCGGGACTGCACGTCGAAGCGCTGGACCTCCCCTTCGACACGATCAATTTCGACTTGCAGGTAAGCATGCGCGAGAACACCGACAGTGACGGCGCTCCCGCCGGTATCACTGCCGCGCTCGGGTACGCCACCGACATCTTCGACGAAGGCACCGTGGCCGGCTTCGCGGAGCGCCTGGTCCGGATCCTGGCCGCAGTCGCCGCCGATCCCGACGTCCGGGTGGGCGACGTCGACGTGCTCGCCCCACCGGAGCGGGCCGCCCTGACCTCGGTGACCGGTGGCCCCGGCGTGCCCGCGAGCACGTTGCCCGAACTGTTGATCGACGCCGCCGCCGTCGACCCGGCCGCCGAGGCGCTGTCCTTCGAGGGGCAGCGTGTGACCTACCGTGACCTCGACGACCGGTCGAACCGGCTCGCGCGACTCCTGATCGCACGCGGGGTGGGTCCGGAACATGTGGTTGCGCTGGCATTGTCGAGGTCGATCGAGTCGGTAACGGCGGTGTGGGCGGTGGCGAAGTCCGGCGCCGCCTTCGTGCCGGTCGACCCGAACCATCCCGCCGAGCGCATCGAGTACATGCTCGACGACTCCGGCGCCGTGGCCGGCCTCACGACGACCGAGCTCCGGCCGTCCCTTCCTGGTGCGCTCCCGTGGCTGGCGCTCGACGATCCCGGGATGGAGGCGGAGCTGGAGCTTCTCCCGGCGACGGTGGTGTCGGATACCGACCGGACGTCGGCCCTGCAGGTCGATCACCCCGCGTATCTGATCTACACCTCGGGTTCGACCGGCAGGCCGAAGGGAGTGGTGACCACACACCGCGGACTGGCGAATTTCGCTGCGGCGCAGCAGCGCACGTTCGCCACGACGTCGACGGCACGAGCGCTGCACTTCGCCTCCCCGAGCTTCGACGCCTCGATCCTCGAGCTGATGCTCGCGGTGGGGCCGGGCGCGACGATGGTGATCGCGTCGCCGTCCGTGTTCGGCGGCGAGGAATTGTCGAACCTGCTCCGTCGTGAGCGGGTCACCCACTGCTTCGTGACACCTGCGGCACTGGCCTCCGTCGACCCTGCCGGGCTCGACGACCTGGTCTGTGTGGTCACGGGCGGCGAAGCCTGCCCGCCCGAGCTGGTGGCACGCTGGGCGCCGGGCCGGAACATGTTCGACGCGTACGGGCCGACGGAGTCGACGGTGGTGTCGAGTATCAGTTCCCCGATGGTGCCGGGTGAGCCGGTGACCATCGGGGCACCCACTCTCGGCTTCGGTGAGGCCGTCCTCGACGCGCGGTTGCAGCCGGTGCCGGTGGGAATCGCGGGCGAGTTGTATCTTGCCGGTCCGGCGCTCGCGCGCGGGTATCACCGCCGCTACGCCCTCACCGCCGAACGTTTCGTCGCCAACCCGTTCGGGCCGGCCGGCAGCAGAATGTACCGGACCGGTGACCTCGTGCGGTGGATGAAGGACGGGCAACTGGAGTATCTGGGGCGCACCGACCTCCAGGTGAAGATCCGCGGCTTCCGGATCGAACTGGGCGAGGTGGCCTCGGCGTTGCTCGCACACGAGGATGTCGCGGCCGCCGTCGCGGACGTGCGGCACAGTGCAGGGTCGGCCGATCGCCTGGTCGGATACGTGGTTCCGGTGCCCGGGGCCGACCTCGACACGGGGGCTCTCCTCGACTTCGCCGGTTCGCGCCTGGCGTCGTACATGGTGCCTGCCGCGATCGTGGTGATCGAGGCGCTGCCGCTGACCGTTCACGGAAAGCTCGACCGGAAGGCATTGCCGGAACCGGATTTCGGTGCTGTCGTCACCGGCGGCCGGGCGCCCGGCACGGAGACGGAGGAACTGCTTGCCGCGTTGTTCCGAGACGTGTTGGGACTGGAGTCGGTGGGGGTGGAGGACTCGTTCTTCGCGCTGGGCGGCGACAGCATCATGTCCATCCAGTTGGTGGCGCGGGCGAAGGCGGCGGGTCTGATCCTCTCGCCGCGTGATGTCTTCGAGCGCCGCACCGTGGCGGGCCTGGCTGAGGCGGCACACCGCGAGCGACCGGATTCCGTTGTCCTCGAGGAGCTTCCCGGCGGCGGTGTCGGTGCGGTACCGCCGACCCCCGTCGTCGCGTGGATGCTCGACCGCAGCGGGGGCACACTGAACCGCTTCTCCCAGGCGGTGCTGGTGACGGCGCCCCCCGGGCTCACCCACGAGGATCTCGTCGGTGCCGTCGGCGCGGTGCTGGATCGGCACGACATGCTACGTGCACGACTCACCCGGGACGACGGGCAGGAAGGCCTGGGCGGGCAGTGGGGGATGACGGTGCTGCCGTCGGGGGCCGTGTCCCCGGAAGCGGTGATCCACCGCGTACCCGTCGCCTCGCTCGACGGCGAGAAGTTCGCCGCGATCGCGGCCGCCGAACTCGATGCGGCGGCGGACCGCCTGGATCCGGCCACCGCGAGTATGGTGCAGGTGCTGTGGTTCGACGGCCCCGGCGGGCTCGGACGTCTGCTGCTGGTCGCCCATCACCTGGTGGTCGACGGGGTGTCGTGGCGCATCCTGATCACCGATCTGGCTGCGGCGCACGCACGCATCACCGAAGGCTTCACCGCGGCGTTGCCGGGCATCGGCACGTCGATGCGGAGATGGGCGCACGGATTGGTGGACGCCGCGGTACGACGGCGCGACGAAGTCGAGCTGTGGCGAGCCATGCTCGACGGCGCCGACCCACTCCTCGGTTCCCGGCCGCTGGATCCGGCGATCGACGTCGACACTGCACAGGGCAGTATCACCGTCGAGGTTCCGCCGAGCGTGACGGGCGCCCTGCTCACCACTCTTCCCGCGGCGTTTCACGGCACCGTCGGTGACGGCCTTCTCACCGCGCTGGCGCTGGCCCTGATCCGTTGGCGTCGGCAGCGCGGTGTCGACACGACCGATGCCCTGATCAATCTCGAAGGTCACGGTCGCGAGGACCACGTCGTCCCCGGTGCCGACCTGTCCCGGACCGTCGGCTGGTTCACCAGCCTGTTTCCCGCACGTCTCGACCTCACCGGTATCGATGTCGATGCCGTCCTCGCCGGCGGTGCCGCTGCCGGAACCGCGATCAAGTCGGTCAAGGAACAACTCCTCGCGATCCCCGACCACGGGATCGGGTTCGGGCTGCTCCGGTACCTGTACCCGGAGACCGGGGAGATGCTCCGCCGGTTCCCGCCGCCGCAGGTGAGCTTCAACTACCTCGGCCGGGTGGCGACCAGCGCGGGTGACGTGCCCTGGCTTCCCGTCGAGGGCAGCTCCGATCTCGGGGGAACACAGAACCCCGACATGCCCGTGGCGTGGGTCGTGGATGTCAACGCCGCGACGACCGTCCGGGACGGCGACCCCGTGCTGACGGCAACGTGGACGTTCCCGACCGGTGTGCTCTTCAGTGCGGACGTGGACGAGCTCGCCGACCTCTGGGTTCGGACCCTCACCCTGCTGGCCGAACACGCGAACCGGCCCGACGCCGGCGGCCTGACGCCGTCCGATCTCGATCTGGTGTCCCTCGGGCAGGCGGATATCGACCGCCTGGAGAACACCTATCCCGCACTCGCGGACATCTGGCCGCTGTCGCCGTTGCAGGCGGGCCTGCTGTTCCATGCCCAGTTGTCCGAGGAACACGTCGACGCCTACATGGTCCAGTTGGTGCTCGACCTGCACGGCGTCGTCGACGCCGGTCGTCTGCACCGTGCCGCGCAAGGCCTGCTCGACCGGCATTCCAACCTGCGGGTGGCATTCGCCGAGACGAGCACGGGACCGGTGCAGGTAGTCCTCGAATCCGTCACGGCACCGTGGTCGCACATCGACCTGTCCGGTCTGCCGAGCTCCCGGATCACCGCGGAAGTTGCGGCGGCGATGGCTATGGACCGCGCACTCCCGTTCGACATGTCCGCGGCGCCGCTGCTGCGATTCACGTTGCTGCACACAGCACCCGGGCGTTACCGACTGGTGCTCACGCACCACCACATCCTTCTCGACGGCTGGTCGACGCCCTTGGTGATCAAGGACCTGCTCGTCCTGTACGCCACCGCGGGCGACACCACCGCGCTCCCGGCGGTCACCTCCTACCGTGACTACCTGCAGTGGATTGCGACACAGGATTCCCAACGGTCCACCGGCGCCTGGGTGTCCGCACTCGCCGGTGCGGACGAGCCGACCATCGTGGCACCCGCCGCGCGCGGCGAGCCGAGCTTCGCCGACCCGGAGGACGTGCGCCTGGACGTGGGAGACGAGAAGACCCGGGTGCTCGAGGCACTCGCCCGTGCGCGCGGTCTCACGACCAACACGCTCGTGCAGGTCGCCTGGGGGCTGGTACTCGCGACACTGAGCACCCGCGAGGACGTCACGTTCGGAGCCACGGTGTCCGGACGCCCGCCCGCGATCGCCGGCATCGAGTCGATGGTCGGCCTGTTCATCAACACCGTGCCCGTCCGGCTGCGCCTGCGCCGCGAGGAGACACTCGCCGAACTCCTCGAACGGTTCCAGGCCGAACAGTCGGCGCTCCTCGACCACCACTATGTGGGCCTGACAGAAATTCAGCGCGCCGCGGGAGACGGTGCCGTGTTCGACACGTTGACCGTGTTCGAGTCGTATCCGGTGGACCGGATGGGGTTGTCGGAGAACACGGACATCGACGGCATGCGGCTAGCGGGGGTCGAGGGGATCGACGCCACCCACTATCCGCTCACCCTGATAGCGCATGTGGACACGGCACTGCATCTGCGACTGCGGTACCAGCCGGCCGTGATCGACAGCGAGTTCGCCGAGTCGGTGGCGGCCAGGGTCGCCCGGGTCCTGCAGATCATGCTGTCGGACATCGACATTCCGCTCGCCCGGCTGACTCTGCTGTCGGAGGCGGAACTGCAGGAATACACCGCCGTGTCCGGCGCACCGTCCGGCGCACCACGCACGCTGCCCGAGTTGCTCACCCAAGCGGTCGGCGAGCATCCCGGCGCCGCCGCACTCCTCTTCGAGGGGCGGGAGACGAGTTACCGCGAACTCGACGAGCGATCCAACGCCCTGGCCCGCGTGCTGATCGGGCGGGGAGCCGGACCGGAAACGTTCGTGGCACTGGGCCTTCCGCGCTCACCGGAGTCGGTGCTGTCGGTGTGGTCGGTCGCCAAGGCGGGTGCTGCGTTCGTGCCGGTGGACCCGAACTATCCCGCCGACCGCATCGAGCACATGCTCGCCGACTCCGGTGCGGCGCTCGGGGTGACGACCTCCGCGTACCGGCACCGCCTACCCGATTCGGTGCCGTGGCTGGTGCTCGACGACCCGGAGGTCGACGACACCCTGGCCGCCGCGTCCTGCGCTCGCGTCACCGACGTCGATCGCCGTTCACTGCTCGTCGTCGACCACGCCGCGTACGCGATTTATACGTCCGGCTCGACCGGCCGACCGAAAGGTGTCGTGGTCACCCACCGCGGACTGGCCAATCTTCTCGCCGAGCAGAGCTCGCACTACGTCATCTCTCGTCAGGCGCGCTGCCTCCACATCTGTTCTCCCAGTTTTGATGTGGCCATCCTCGAGCTGATCCAGTCGTGCGCCGCCGGGGCGACGCTGGTCATCGCGCCACCCGGAATCTACGGCGGTGCGGAACTCGCGGCGCTATTGCGGCGCGAACGCGTCACCCACGCCTGCATCACTCCGGCGGTACTCGCCACGGTGGACCGCGACGGCATCGAGCATCTCGAGGTGCTCGTGGTGGCCGGCGATGCGGTCGGTGACGAACTGGTGGCCAACTGGGGTGTGGACCGGGCCATGTTCAACGGGTACGGGCCCACCGAGGCCACTATTCTCACCACGTTGAGCCGGCCGATGATGCCGGGTGAGCCGGTCACGATCGGCAGCCCGGTGCGCGGCATCACCCTGTCCGTTCTCGACCCGCGACTGCAGCCGGTGCCGGCCGGGGTGCCGGGCGAACTGTACATTTCGGGACCGGCCCTGGCCCGCGGGTACCACCGTCGTCCGTCACTCACCGCAGAACGGTTCGTTGCCAATCCCCACGGCTCCGGCCGGATGTACCGTACCGGTGATGTCGTGCGGTGGCGCCGCGACCACACCCTGGAGTACCTCGGGCGCAGCGACTTCCAGGTCAAGATTCGCGGGCAGCGGGTCGAGCTCGGGGAGATCGACTCCGTCCTCACCACCCACCCGAATCTGGACTTCGCCGCCACCGTGGGCAGGCCCGGCCCGCTCGGCGACACGGCGCTGGTGTCGTACGTCCTGCCGCACGACGGCGAGGAAGTGGTGGCGCCGGAGGTACTCGCGTTCGCGGGACGCATCCTGCCCAAGTACATGGTTCCCGCCGCCGTCGTCGTACTCGACGAGATCCCATTGACACCCGTCGGCAAACTCGACCGGAAAGCGTTGCCGGCACCCGACTTCGCGTCGACGTCCGCGGGTTTCCGGGCGCCTGCCACACCGGTCGAAGAAGCTGTCGCACGGGTCTTCTCGGAGGTCCTCGGAATTGCGCGGGTGGGGGTCGACGACAGCTTCTTCGAACTGGGCGGCGATTCACTCAGCGCCACTCGCGCGGTCGCACGCATCAACGCGGCACTCGACGCCGGGATCGGGGTGGCCGCCCTGTTCGACGCACCGGTAGTGGGAGACCTCGCCGTGCGGATCGAGTCGGCGGCCACCGCGAGTGTTCCCTCGGAGGCTCTCACCGCCCGGCCGCGTCCCGAGCGGATACCGTTGTCGCTGGCGCAGCAGCGCATGTGGTTCATCAACCAGTTCGACACCTCGTCGCCGGCGTACAACATTCCGATCGCACTGCGACTGACCGGTGTACTCGACCGTGCTGCCCTGCTCGCGTCGGTCGGTGACGTCGTGGAGCGGCACGAATCCCTGCGCACCGTGTTTCCCGGTTCGATCGACGGGCCGCACCAGGTCATCGTCGATCCGGGGCGGGCATCCCCGTCCCTGCACCCGGTCACCGTGGCCGGTGAGCGTGATCTGCGGGACGCGATCGCCGCCCTGGCTGCCACCGGCTTCGATGTGACCGTCGACGTGCCGTTCCGGGCGACTCTTTTCGAGGTCGACGCCGAGTCACACGTCCTCGCCATCGTCGTCCATCACATCGCGGCCGACGGATTCTCGATGATGCCGCTGGCCCGCGACATCATGCTCGCGTACACCGCCAGAACCATCGGGGAGACACCCGCGTGGACTCCGCTGCCGGTGCAGTACGCCGACTTCAGCGTGTGGCAACGGAGCGTTCTCGGCGCCGAGGAGGACCCCGACTCGATCGTGTCGAGACAACTCGGGTACTGGACCCGCACCCTGTCCGGGTTACCGGAGGTGCTGCAGATCCCGCTGGACCGGCCGCGCCCGGCCCAGCGCT
This sequence comes from Rhodococcus sp. NPDC019647, assembly GCF_044389235.1. NCBI lineage: Bacteria > Bacillati > Actinomycetota > Actinomycetes > Mycobacteriales > Nocardiaceae > Rhodococcus > Rhodococcus sp. NPDC019647. The sequence continues at coordinate 230,268 of NZ_JBIRXS010000006.1, forward strand.
CGTACCGGGGCGACGTCGTTGAGTTCACCGTGCCCGCGCGGCTGCACACCGCGCTGAACGAGTTGGCGACAGAGCATAATTCGACGCTGTTCATGGTGGTTCATGCCGCCTTTGCTGTGCTGCTGTCGAGGTTGTCCGGAACGGACGACGTTCCGATCGGCACACCGGTCGCCGGTCGGGGGCAGGCGGTACTCGACGACGTCGTGGGGATGTTCGTCAACACCCTGGTTCTCCGGACTCCGGTGGACGGCGGGGCATCTTTCTCCGAGGTGCTGACCGCGGTGCGCTCGGTGGACCTCGGTGCATTCGAGCACGCCGACATCCCCTTCGAGCGGCTGGTCGATCAGCTCGCCCCCGAGCGGTCGACCGCTCACGCCCCGCTGTTCCAGGTACTCATCGAGTTCCGCAACGCCACCGGCACCCGCCTCGAGCTGCCCGGCCTCGTCGTCGACTCGCTCGAGGTCGATCTCGGCGTCGCGAAGTTCGACCTCGAACTGAGCCTCGCCGAACACGTCGACGAGGACGGCGCCCCGGCCGGAATCGGCGCGGGTCTCCGATACGCCACCGACGTACTCGATCGCGCAACTGTCCTCCGTCTCGGGGAGCGCTTCGTGCGTCTACTCGAATCGGTGACCTCCGACGCGTACACGCCCGTCGGGGACATCGACATCCTCGACCCGGGCGAACGCGACCGCCTCCTGCCCGTCGCCGCCCCTGCCGCGGCCGAGCCGGTGACGACACTGCCGGAACTGTTCGCCCGTGCCGCGGAACGGAACCTCGCAGCGACGGCCGTCGTGTACGAGGGCGCTTCGCTCACGTACCGAGAACTCGACGCGAGGTCGAACCGCCTCGCACGGCTCCTGATCGCCCGAGGCGCAGGCCCCGAATCGCTGGTAGCGGTGGCCACAGCACGATCCCTCGATCTCGTGGTGGCGTTGCTTGCGGTGGTGAAGTCGGGCGCGGGGTACGTTCCGGTCGACGTCACATACCCGGCCGAGCGGCTGGCTTTCCTGTTCGGCGACGCCCGGCCGGTGTGCGTGCTGAGCACCGAGGCAGAAGTCGAATCGGTGCGCGCGCAGGGCTTTCCGACCATTATTGTGGACAGCCCCGACACCGTGGCCGAATTGGGCGGTGTGTCGGCCCTGCCGGTGTCCGACGCGGACCGGACCGGACTTCTGCACCCGGATGCCGTCGCGTACGTCATCTACACCTCGGGGTCGACGGGGCAACCGAAAGGCGTTCAGGTATCGCACCGCAACGTCGGCACCCTCTTTGCACACACTCAGCCGCTCTTCGGGTTCGATGCCTCCGACGTGTGGACCATGTTCCACTCTGCCGCGTTCGATTTCTCAGTGTGGGAGTTGTGGGGGGCCCTCCTCCACGGCGGACGGCTCGTGGTGGTCGACTACTTCACCACGAGGACACCCGACACGTTCCTGCGATTACTCCGCGACGAGCGGGTGACCGTGCTGAACCAGACGCCTACCGCCTTCTACCAACTGGCGGAGGAGGACCGGGTGGCCGGCGGCACCGAGTTGGCACTGCGTTACGTCATCTTCGGCGGTGAAGCCCTCGACCTGGCGCAACTGACCCGCTGGTACAGCCGGCACGACGACTCGGCGCCGACGTTGGTCAACATGTACGGCATCACGGAGACGACCGTGCATGTCAGTCATCTGCCGATGACCGAGGCGCTCGCCGCCGGGGCCTCGGCGTCCGTCATAGGGCGGGCACTCCCGGGACTGCGCGTGTACGTGCTCGACGGGCGACTCCACCCGGTGGCGCCGGGAGTGGTGGGCGAGCTCTACGTGTCGGGCGCGCAGGTCTCGCGCGGATACTTCGGCCGGTTCGCCCTCACCTCCACCCGGTTCGTCGCAGATCCGTACGCGCCGGGTTCCCGGATGTACCGGTCGGGCGACCTGGGTCGGTGGAATGCGGACGGGCAGCTGGAGTATCTCGGCCGCAACGACTTCCAGGTTCAGGTGAAGGGCTTCCGGATCGAGCTCGGTGAGGTGGAATCTGCGCTCCTCGCCTGCGAAGGGGTGGCGCAGTCGGTCGTGTTGTCGCGCCGTGAACGATTGGTGGGATACGTCGTTCCCGAGGCAGGCCGGTCGCTGGACCCGTCGTGGATCATCGAAACGCTGGGCGGCCGGCTGGCCGCGCACATGGTTCCTGCCGCCGTGGTGGTGCTCGAGAGCCTGCCGCTCACGGTGAACGGAAAGCTCGACCGGCATGCGCTGCCCGATCCCGACTTCGGGCGGCAGGTGTCGATCGGGCGTGTTCCGGCAACCGAGACGGAACGCATACTCGCAGATCTGTTCGCCGAGGTGCTGGGTCTCGAGTCGGTCGGCGTCGACGACTCGTTCTTCGCCGTCGGCGGCGACTCCATCATGTCGATCCAGCTCGTCACCCGCGCGAAGGCGTCCGGGGTGGGCATCACCCCGCGGGACGTGTTCGAGCGCAAAACCGTGGCCGCCCTCGCCGAGATCGCCACGGCGGGAGAGCAGGCGATCACCCTCGACGAGCTGCCCGGGGGAGGTGTCGGCGAGGTTCCCCTCACGCCGATCGTGCAGTGGATGGTGGGCCGGGGAGGAGACTTCCGCCGCTACTCGCAGGCCGCACTGTTCACCACCCCCGCCGACCTGGACGCGGCCACGCTGACGGCGGCCCTGCAGGCGGTCCTCGACCGTCACGACATACTGCGGGCCCGGCTGTCCCGAAGCGAACGGGCGGAGCACGGTTGGTCGATGGTGGTGCAGCCGACCGGCTGGATGCGGGCCACCGCGGTCGTGCGCACGGTGCCCCTCGACCCCCCGGACACCGAGCGAGGAGCCGACGAGACGTTCGGTGACATCGCTGCGCGGGAACTCGACGAGGCCACCGACCGGCTCGACCCGGAGTCGGGCGTGATGGTTCAGGTGGTGTTGTTCGAGAGCGCGGCCACCCCCCGGACCGCCGGACGGCTGTTGATCGTCGCCCATCACGTCGTCGTCGACGGGGTGTCGTGGCGGATCCTGATCCCCGACCTCGCCACGGCGTGCGCCCAGGTGCAGTCGGGGGTGTCGCCGGCCCTGCCCGCCGTCGGAACGTCGATGCGCCGGTGGGCGCACGGGCTTGCCGACGCAGCGCTGGAACCGAGTCGCATCGAGGAACTCGCGTTGTGGCGAGGGATGCTCGGCGCACCGGACCCCCTGCTCGGCACCAGAACCCTCACCGCATCCGACATCCGGACCGCCGAGGTCGAGGTCCGGGTGCCGGTGGACGTGACCGAGGCGCTGCTGACCGCGGTCCCGCAGGCATTCCACGGCAGCGTGGGGGACGGCTTGCTCACGGCCCTGACCCTGGCACTCGTGCGATGGCGGCGGGCACGCGGAATCGAATCCGACGGCGCCCTCGTCACTCTCGAAGGACACGGACGCGAGGAGCAGGTGGTACCGGGGGCGGATCTCGCCCGGACGGTGGGCTGGTTCACCAGCATCTTCCCCGTCCGGCTCGACCTCACCGGGGTGGACGTGGACGACGCCTTCGCCGGGGGCCCGGCGGCGGCGGTCGCGCTGAAGGCCGTGAAGGAGCAACTGCACGCCATCCCCGACCACGGCATCGGTTTCGGTCTTCTGCGGTATCTCAATCCCGAGACGGCGCTCCCGCTGTCGGCTCTGCCCTCACCGCAGCTGAGCTTCAACTACCTCGGAAGGCTCGGTGCCGCCGCCTCCGGGGACGGCGATTGGACCCCGATATCCGAGGCCGGACTGGCCGAGGCCGCACACACGGGTCTGCCCGTGCCTGCTGCCGTCGACGTGAACGCCAGAACCACCGACTCCGGCGCGGGCCCCGAACTGGCCGCCACGTGGGCGTTCCCGCTCGGAGTGCTCACCACCGCGGATGTCGGTGAGCTGGCGCAGCTGTGGGTGTCTGCCCTCGCCGCCCTGACCACGCAGGTGAAGTCCGGTGGCGGCGGTTTCACCCCGTCCGATCTGAACCTGGTCCGTCTCGATCAGGGTGCGATCGACGACCTGGAGCGGCGTTACCCGTCGATGATCGACGTGTGGCCGCTGTCGCCGTTGCAGGCGGGCATGTTGTTCCATGCCGAGCTGGCCGACGAGTCGGTGGATGCCTACCTCGTCCAACTGGGCCTCGAACTCGGCGGCCACGTGGACGCGTCCCGGCTGCACCGGGCGGCCGCCGCCCTCGTCGAGCGGCACCCCAATATGCGCACCGCCTTCGTCCACGACACCGAAGGGCGGGCCGTCCAGGTCGTGGAAAGCGGTGTGACGGTGCCGTGGCGGGAGATCGACCTGAGCACGTTCGGTGACGAGGGGGCCGTCGTCGAACTCGAGCGGCTGCTCGCGGCCGACCGGACCACCCCGTTCGACATGGCGACGGCCCCGCTGATCCGGTTCCTGCTCGTGACCATGCCGGGCGGTCGATACCGGCTGGTGTCGACGAACCATCACATCCTCCTCGACGGCTGGTCGATGCCGTTGCTGATCCGGGAACTGCTCACGCTGTATGCCACGGACGCCGACCTGTCACCATTGCCGCGGGTGCGCGACTATCGCGACTACCTCGCGTGGATGACCGGACGTGACCCCGACGCATCGGCCCGGGCGTGGGCGAATGCCCTTGCCGGCGTGGAGGAACCGACGTTGCTCGTCCCCGGGGACCGGGCCCGGCGCCTCTCCACCGTGTCGCGGGAGTGGGTGTTCGACCTCGACGAGGACCAGACCGACCGGTTGCGCGAGTACGCGCGGTCGCGGGGGCTGACCCTCAACAGCACCGTGCAGACCGCCTGGGCAATCGTGCTCGGAATGCTCACCGGACGGGACGACGTCGTATTCGGCGCAACCGTGTCCGGTCGGCCGCCGGAGCTGTCCGGCATCGAGACGATGATCGGCCTCTTCATCAACACCGTGCCGGTACGGGTGACGTTGCGCTCCGACGACACGCTGGGCGCGTTGCTCGAGCGGGTGCAGGCCGAACAGGCGGCCATGCTCGACCACCACTACACCGGTCTCGCGCAGATACAGGAAGTCGCGGGGGCGGGCGTGGGGTTCGACACGCTGACGGTGTTCGAGTCGTATCCGGTGGACCGCGCCGGGATGTCGGAAGACACCGATATCGCGGGCTTGCGGGTAATCGGCGTGGAGGCGGCCGACGCTGCCCACTACCCACTGAGTCTCGTCGCCTCGGCCGAGGCCAGGCTGCACCTGAAGTTCGAGTACCTGCCCGACCTCTTCGACACGCCCGCGGTCGAGAGCATCGCGGGGCGGGTGGTGCGGGTGCTCGAAGCCTGCGGCGGTCCCGACGTACCGCTCGCGGCACTGTCGCTGCTCACCGATCGCGAGCGCGACACGTTGGTGCCGGTGCGCGGCGCGCCGGGCGTCTCCACTCGAACGCTCGCACAACTGTTCGCGGACGCGGCCGCGCAGGATCCCGATGCGGTGGCGCTCTCGTCCGGCGACCGCGACGTGTCCTACCGGGAGCTCGACGAACTGTCGAACCGCCTTGCGCGCGTCCTCCTCTCCCGCGGCGCCGGCCCCGAAACCGCTGTGGCCGTCGGCATTCCGCGATCGGTCGAGTCGATGCTGTGCCTGTGGGGGGTGGCCAAGGCCGGGGCCGTCTTCGTCCCGGTCGACCCGAATTATCCCGACGAGCGCATCGCGCACATGCTCACCGATTCCGGATGTGCCCTCGGCCTGACGACGGCTGAACATCGGCCCCGGCTGCCCGGCGACACCACCTGGCTCGTTCTCGACGAACCGTCGTTCGTCGACGAGTGCGCGGCGGCGTCCGCGGCACCGGTGACGGACACCGAACGTCCCGCTCCCGTCACCCTCGACAGCGCCGCCTACCTCGTGTACACGTCGGGTTCCACCGGCCTGCCCAAAGGTGTGGTGGTATCGCATCGCGGCCTCGACAACTTCGCGCGCGAACAACTCGCCCGCTTCAGCGCCGGTCCGGGATCCCGCACACTGCACTTCTCGACACCGAGTTTCGACGGGGCCGCGTTCGAATACCTGCTGGCGTTCGGAGCCGGAGCGACGATGGTGATCGCACCGCCCACCATGTTCGGCGGTGACGAACTCGCCCACCTCATCGCACGCAGACGTGTCACCCATGCGTTCGTCACCACCTCGGCGCTCGCGTCCCTCGATCCGGCCGGACTGGAACACTTCACCGACGTCACCGTCGGCGGGGAAGCGTGCCCACCCGACCTCGTGTCCCGGTGGGCGCCCGGCCGCCGGCTGTACAACGGCTACGGGCCGACCGAGACCACGATCATGTCGAACATCAGCGAGCCCCTGGTCGCAGGTGAGCCCGTCACGATCGGCGGGCCGATCCGCGGGGTCACCGAGCTGGTACTGGACGCCCGCTTGCAGCCGGTGCCGGTGGGTGTCCCGGGAGAGCTGTACGTGGCCGGGGCGGGCCTGGCTCGCGGCTACCACCGCCGTCCCGGGCTCACCGCGGAACGTTTCGTGGCCGACCCCGCGGGATCCGGCGAACGCATGTATCGCACCGGGGATATCGTGCGCTGGACGGCCGACCGGACTATCGAGTACGTGGGCCGTAGCGACTTCCAGGTGAAGGTTCGTGGATTCCGCATCGAGCTCGGCGAGATCGACGCCACCCTCGCGGATGAGCCGGACGTCCGGTTTGCGGTCACCGTCGCGCATCGCGGTCCCGCCGGCGACACGCTCCTGGCGTCGTACGTGGTGCCGATACCCGGCCGCCAACTCGACACCGCCGAGATGGGCAGGCACCTCGCCGAACGTCTGCCCGGCCACATGGTGCCGTCGTCGATCACCGTGCTGGAGAAGATTCCGCTCACCGCGGTCGGCAAGCTCGACCGCAGGGCCCTGCCGATACCCGATTTCGGACTCGCCGCAGGCGAATACCGCGCGCCCGCGAATCCGGTCGAGGGGATGGTGGCCGACACGTTCGCCGAGGTCCTGGGCATCGACCGGGTCGGTGCGGACGACAACTTCTTCGACCTCGGCGGCAACTCCCTCAGCGCCACCCGCGCCGTGGCCCGTCTCCGCGGTGCCCTCGGCGCCGATGTCGGCGTCCGGGTGCTGTTCGAGGCGCCGACGGTCGCCGCGTTGGCCGCCCGCATCGAACACGCGGGCGCCGGCCCGTCGGGTCGCCCCGCCCTCACCGCGGGGCCGCGCCCCGACCGCATCCCGCTGTCGTACGCCCAGCAACGCATGTGGTTCATCAACCAGTTCGATACGTCGTCGCCGGCGTACAACATTCCGATGCTGGTGCGGCTCACCGGCGAACTCGACTTCGACGCACTGACTTCCGCGCTCACCGACGTCGTGACCAGACACGAATCGCTGCGCACCCGCTTCCCTCTCAGGGACGGTGAGCCCGTGCAGGAAATACTCGAACCGGCGGTTCCCGACCTCGCGCCGATCGCCCTCACCGACGAGTCCGTGCTCGGGCAGGAACTGACGCGGCTCGTGTCGACCGGCTTCGACGTCACCACCGCACCACCGCTGCGCATCGCCCTGTTCACGCTCGGCGACGCCACTTCCATACTCGCCGTGGTGGTCCATCACATCTCGGCGGACGGATTCTCGATGGCGCCGCTGGTGCGCGACGTGATGATCGCGTACGAATCCCGCGTGCGGGGCGTGCCACCGGCCTGGACGCCGCTGCTTGTCCAGTACGCCGATTACACGCTGTGGCAGCGGCGACTGCTGGGCTCCGAGGACGATCCCGAGTCGTTGCTGTCGCGGCAACTCGCCTTCTGGGAGTCGAACCTGTCCGGGCTCCCCGAACTTCTCGAACTTCCCACCGATCATCATCGGCCCGCTCAGCAGTCGTTCATCGGCGACCGGGTGCGGTTTGTGGTGGACGCCGAACTGCATGAGCGAATCCGGGCAGCGGCGCGTCTGCATCACTCGACGGAGTTCATGATCGTGCACGCCGCGCTGGCCGTGCTACTCGGCCGCCTCGGAGGTACCGGGGACGTCGTGATCGGCACCCCCATCGCCGGACGTGGGGAAGCGGCACTCGACGATCTGGTCGGGATGTTCGTCGGCACGCTCGCCCTGCGCAGTACCGTCGAACCAGGGCAACCCTTCTCGGGTCTCCTCGCGCAGGTGCGGGACGCGGACCTCGCTGCGTTCGCGCATGCCGACGTTCCTTTCGAGCGCGTGGTGGACGCGGTGGGACCGGTGCGCTCTACCGCTCATTCACCGATCTTCCAGGTTTCCCTGGAGTTCCAGAACAACGAGCGCCCTGTGCTGGCATTACCGGGATTGCGGGTGGAGGGCCTCGACCCTGCCCTCGACGTCGTGAAGGTCGACCTCGAGGTAATTCTCGCCGAGAAATTCGATGCGGACGGCGCGGCGGAGGGGATGGACGGTGCCATCGACTTCGCCACCGACCTGTTCGACGCGAGCACGGTACAGGGCTTCGCGGAGCGGTTCGTGCGTATCCTCACCGCCGTCACGGCGGACCCGGGGATCCCCGTCGGCGACATCGAGATACTCCGCGCCGACGAGGTCGCGGAACTGACGCCTGCCCGGGGACCGCTCGATGCGCCCGCGCTGTTGCTGCCGGACCTGCTGGCTGCGGCAGCCGAGCACAACCCGGCTGCGGCAGCGATCCGTTATCAGGGTCGGTCGATGTCGTACCGCGAGCTCGACGAGGCCTCGAACCGCCTGGCGCGCAGACTGATCGAGCTGGGTGTCGGACCGGGAACTTCGGTGGCCCTGAGCGTGTCGCGGTCGGTCGAGTCGGTGCTGTCGGTGTGGTCCGTCACCCGGACCGGCGCGGCGTTCCTGCCGGTCGATCCGGGATATCCCCTCGAACGGATCGAGCACATGCTCGCCGACTCCGCCGCGGTGTCCGGCATCACGGTCCGCGCACATCGAGATCGCCTGCCCGACCTCGTGACCTGGCTCGTGCTCGACGATCCGGATGAAGAGAACCGGATAACCGCACAGTCGCCCGACCCGGTCACCGATGCTGATCGCACTGCGCCGCTGCACGAATGGCATCCCGCCTACCTGATCTACACGTCGGGCTCCACCGGAATGCCGAAGGGTGTGACGGTCACCCACCGTGGCCTGGCGAATCTGGCCGCCGAGGAACGCGACGTGCTTGCCGTCACCGACCACTCCCGGGTGCTGCACTTCGCGTCGCCGAGCTTCGATGCGTCGGTATTCGAATTGGTCATGGCATTCTGTGCGGGTGCCACCCTGGTGATCGCGCCGCCCACGATCTATGGCGGCACGGAACTTGCCGAACTTCTCGGCAGCGAGCGAGTGTCCCACGGGTTCGTCACTCCCACAGCACTGGCGTCGATGGACCCCGTCGGCTTCGAATCCTTGCGCACGCTGGTCGTTGCCGGAGAAGCCTGCCCACCGGAACTCGTCGCCCGCTGGGCACCGGGCCGCCGGATGTTCAATGCCTACGGGCCCACCGAAACCACGATCATGTCGAACATCAGTGCCGCTCTGGTGCCGGGTGAGCCGATCACCCTCGGAGCGCCCACCCGGGGTGTGTCGGAGGTGGTCCTCGACTCCCGGATGCGGCCGGTTCCGGTGGGTGTGGTGGGTGAGCTGTACGTGTCGGGACGGGCACTGGCCGCGGGTTACCACCGTCGGCCTGCGTTGACGGCGGCGCGTTTCGTAGCCGCCCCCTGGGGTGCTCCGGGGGAGCGGATGTATCGCACCGGGGACGTGGTGCGGTGGCGGCGGGACGGAACGCTGGAGTATGTGAGCCGCAGTGACTTCCAGGTCAAGATCCGCGGTTTCCGCATCGAGCCCGGGGAGATTGACGCCGCTCTCACCGATCACCCCGCGGTCGGGTATGCCGTGACGATCGGCCGGTCCGGGCCGAGTGGCGAGTCACTGCTCGTGTCCTATGTGCGCCCGGCGGGAGGCGCGAACGTCGACACCGCCGAACTGACCCGATTCGTCGGTGAGCGGCTACCCGCCCACATGGTGCCCGCCGCTGTCGTCGTGCTCGATCAGATTCCGCTGACCCCGGTGGGAAAGTTGGACCGGACCGCCCTTCCGGCGCCGGAGTTCCTTTCCGGGCACCGGTTCCGGCTGCCCGCGAACGATCTCGAGGTGGTGGTCGTCGACGTCTTCACCGAGATCCTCGGTGTCGACGGAATAGGTGCGGACGACAACTTCTTCGAGCGGAGCGGCAACTCACTGCTCGCCACCAAGGTGGCCGGGGCGCTTCAGCAAAGACTGGACCGAAAGATCCCGTTGCAGTGGATGTTCCTCGACCCGACACCGTCCGGGATAGCCCGCCGACTCGCCCTGCCGACTGCCGCGGGAGGAGTGGAGGATGTGCTGGCGGTGCTGATCCCGCTGCGCAGCGAGGGCACAGGGCGCCCGCTGTTCTGCGTACACCCCGGCATCGGACTCTCCTGGGGGTACGCCGGCCTCGTCCGTCACCTGCCCGCCGACCGCCCCGTCTACGGACTGCAACTGCCCACGATCAGTGGTGACGGCGAATACTCGTCTCTCGAGCAACTTGCGCACCGCTACGTCGAGGAAATGAAGGCAATCCAGCCCGAGGGCCCGTACGACCTGCTCGGCTGGTCGCTCGGCGGCGTGATCGCCCACGCCATGGCCGTCGAACTGCAACACGCCGGTGACGAGGTCGGGGTGCTGGCCGTGATGGACAGCTATCCCGACAACGGTGAGGACCCGCTGTTCGGGAAGCTCGACATGAACGATCTCCTACGCGGACTCGGTCTCGTCGTCGACATCGAGGGCGATCTCACCTACGAAGAAGCGGCCCGGCTGCTCAACGAATCCTGGGGAACCGACTCCGGGGTGCGAGCCGAGCATCTCGAGCGGATCAACACCGGGTACGAGAACTCCCGAAACCTGGTCCATCGCTTCGTGCCTCAGGTGTATGACGGCAGCCTGCTCATCTTCCCGGCGACCGCCGCCGACGACACCACCACGCGACCGCGGTCGGCGCAGGAATGGCAACCCCTCGTCACCGGGAACATCGACGAGCACCCGGTCGACTGCGGCCACAACGACATGATCGAACCGCAGTCCCTCGCCGTCATCGGACCCGTGCTGACGCGATACCTCGAAGATCGAGGGTGAGGGTGAACGCCCCACTGTGCCGGTCAACAGACCAGTGAATCCAGGTAGGTCAGGATGGCGGTAATCGCGATGGCCAGCCCGATCGCAACGGTTCCTGCTCGATCGTGATTGTCGGGACTTCTGTTCCGGGTCATAGGTGTCCTCACCGGGGCTCGGGAACTGCTCACATGCCGTTAGGCGAGGTTCTGGGTGTAGAACTCGGTCAGCTTGTCGAACGGAATCAAATCAGTGCGGTCGTAGAGGTCGACGTGACCGGCGCCTGGCACGATCACCAGTTCCTTGCGGTTACCGGCGAGGCGATAGGCCTCTTCACTGAACTCGCGGGAGTGGGCGTTTTCACCGGTGACGAACAGCATCGGGCGGGGCGAGATGGTCTCGATGTCGTTGAAGGGGTAGAAGTTCATGAACTTCGCGTTGCTCGACAACGTCGGGTGCGTGGTCAGGTCCGGGGTGGTGCCTTCGGGGGTGAATGCTCCGCGCTGGGTGCGGTAGAAGTCGTAGAACTCGCGTTCGATGGGGGTCGCTGCTTGGGCGAGCATTGCCTGGCGCTGCTCGGGGGTGACAGAGTGGCCCAGCCCGTTGCGGTTGGCGGCGCCCATGTCGTACATGCTGACGGTGGCGACGGCTTTGATACGGGGGTCGATCTTGGCGGCGGAAATGACGAAACTGCCGCTGCCGCAGATGCCGAGTGCGCCGATACGTTCGGGATCGACGCTGTTCTGGGTGCGCAGGAAGTCCACGCCGGCGGAGAAGGTTTCGGTGTAGAGGTCGGGGGCGACGGCGTTGCGGGGTTCACCCGCGCTGCCGCCCCAGTACGCCAGGTCCAGGGCGAGCGTGACGAAGCCTTGTTCGGCCATTTTGGTGGCGTAGAGGTTGGCGCTTTGCTCTTTGACCGCGCCCATGGGGTGGCCGACGACCATCGCGGCTGCGCGGGTGCCGGGGGCGAGGTTCTTGGGGACGAACAGGTTGCCGGAGACGTCCATCTTGTACTGGTTCTTGAAGATCACCGGCTGCATGGTGACCTGGTCACTGGTGTAGAAGTTGTCGGCACCGTGGGACAGGTCCCCGGAGGCCAGGTTCGCGACCGGCGAGGCGGGTGCTGCGGCGGAGGTGGTCGAGTCGGCAGCCGAGCAGGCCGAGGCGGCCAGGACGGCGAGCGTGGCGATGCCGGCGCCGGCGATTCTGGTCCAGCGACGATGGCCTCGGTGCGGGCTGATCGTGGTGGTGTTCATTTCTGTTCTCCTGGGTTGGCGTGTGTGAATGAGTCGGCCTTCAATGTCTTCACGGAGTCACCGATTTCCTCCACGCATACTGGTGGTCTTCTTCTGTCGTTGGGCGGTCAGGCGGCGGTGATGGTGAGGGTGGCGTTGCCGGCGGCGTCGGTGATGGTGTCGAGTCCGGTGTCGATCTCACCGATCCTCACGATCCCGGGATCGGGACACCGTGAAGTGGCCTTTGGCGGCGTCGTCGAGTATCCGGTCCAAACCGGCCCGCGTTTCCCTCAAACCAGAACCGCGATCCTTATAGGTGCGGGTGGTGTTGCGGGTTCGGTCGGCCCACCTGCGGACTCCCTCCGAGGCTAAATGTCGGTGGTCGGGGTTACGGTCGAGGTCCTGCGGGAGCATGGCGACACATCGCTGGTGGAGGAGTTGATGGTTGACTTCATGGCGTTGCTCGCCTCGTTTTCGGGCCGGTTCTACCGGCTGCGGTCGAAGCAGAATCAACGCCGACTTCTCGGGCGATGCGGCAGCGAGGTTGGAGGAGGGATAGCCGATGACTGTTGCCGGGTTCACTGTGCCGCGTCAGTTTTCGTTCACCACCCGCCCGTACGCGGCGGTCGACGACGCTACCGGCGCCCCGATCGGGCTCGATACCATCGATGTTCGTGTCCGGTGGCTGCTGAACCTGATTTCGTGTGCCGAGTCTGAGTTGGTGTCACGGTTGTGGCACCCGGCCACCTTCGATGCCCTTACCGCCGGACGTGACAGTTCGGGCCGCAAGCTCCCGGTGCAGGGGCATGTCGCTGCGGCGCGTCTGGGCTGGAACCCGTCCTATCCCCCCGGTGTGTACGTGCCCTCGCGGGTGACCCGGGTGGTCACCTCCCAGGTTGTCGGCACGCTGCGTACCTTGGCGTACCGGGATACCGCCATCTGTTCGCTGTCGGCCAGGTTCGACCCGGCTACCGGCCGACTGGCGCCGCCCACCACGGCCGGTGAGTATGTGCCGTCGGGTTTCGCGCGCGGTGTGGTACGGCAACTCGCAGCGCGCTCGCGCAGCACTGGAAGCGGGGGTGGTCCCACCACTTGCTTGCGGATCACCGACGTGCAGGGACCGCCACAGACGTCGGTGATGGCCAGGCTTTCCGCTGCCGATCGCCAACTCTCGCAGATCACCGTCGCAGACGGTGTCATGGTGTTGACGGTCAAACTGCCCACCACCACATCCCCGACAGATCGGGCGCAGTGGGAGCGGGTCCGCCTGATCGCCGCGATCCCACCGCACCTGCACACCAGAGCGATCACGGATTGGCATCTGCCGACTCTCGTCCTCGACCACCGAGGTGTGCTGCTGCGCTGCGCTGCCACCGAATCTATTCCAGCGCCCGATCTGACGTCGGGATCGACGGCGGTGGGGGTGGATTGGTCACCGTCCACCCTCGGTGCCGCTGCGATTGTCACCGAACGCCCCGACGGGTTGGTCTCGGACTACCGGGGCTTCACCTACGACGACCGGGGCCTGGGGATCAAGCTGGCCCGCCTGCAAGCGGAAGGCCAACACCTGCACCGCAAGGCCGCACGCCTGATGCAGCTCGCCGCGACCGCCCCACCACAGGTGCGCACCGAACTTGAAGACAAGATCGCGGTCCTCGACGCCCACCGCGTCGCGGTCGGTGTCAAACGGGGAAAGATCAACCGGGAACTAGCCTTCCACTTCGCCCGTCACATCGTCGACTACGCCGCCACGGCGGGCGCAACGGTGATCGGGGTGGAAGACCTCACCACCCTCGAAACCCGAGGACATGGCCGGGTGAACAACAATCGGGCCGCGCAGTCCGCCCGCCGCAAAGCCGTCGACGCTCTCGCGCACACCGCCGCGGGGGTCGGTGTGACGGTGGTGTCCGTACCGGCCCGCGGAACGTCGGCGCTGTGCCCGGGCTGCAACGACACACTCTCCCGCCCGGGCGGCTATCACCGGGCGTGGTGTGCACGGTGCAAGGTCGGCGGCAATCGTGATCACGTGGCGGGGGTGAACCTCGCCAAACGTGCACTACTGGGGCGCCGCGCAGCAGTCCGCAAACGCGGACAGAACCCACAGATCCGGATCGCCGAACATGCGCCGGTCCGGCAGTGCCGTGACAAGAAAAGTCCTACCCCGAGCCGTCCGCGTCATCGCCGGGTCCGCCGCAGTGTTCCCACCGCGACACCCGAGGCGGGGGTGAATCAGATAAGAATTGTTCCTGCACCTCGAGCGTCGGTGTGGGACACGGTCAAACCCGCCACACCGCACGGTGTTACGGGTAGCCGTGACGTACCTACATCTCCGGCATCGGCCACGTCAGTGGCAGATAGTATGAGATTTAAGTAGACGCTGAGCCCACCCGACATCACCCTCACGCGCTGGCTCCTGGCCCGGCGACCGCGGCCGCCACCACCGCACCGGTCGCCCAGAATGCGCCGGTGGCCAGCGCTGTCACTACCCGCGAGGCGGTCACCACGGCAAATGATTCGCTCATCGCGGCCACCACATGCCCGGCCGCGAACACTGCCAGCGCACCGACCAGGGTGACCCGTGCGGGCAACCGCAGCGTGGCCACCGCCATCACCGGTGGCCCGACGATCATGCCGACCGCGAACGCAGTGACCAGCAATCCGGCCTGTGCGATATCCACACCCAGATCCGCGGCGACGTCGGGCAGAAGTCCGGCGACCATGAACTCGGTGGTGCCCATCAGGAAGATCCCGGCCGCCAACACGTACACGAGGACAGGCAGCCTAGTGTTCGGCTTCATTCGGATTGCCGGCTGCGCGGTCATGTCACCTCGTTGTCTCGAGAACGTGCGGGAAGGTCGGAGCATCTGTGCGCTCCGGCCTCCATGCAACGCCGCACACGGCCGCTGTGGGAGGCGAAGATGAGAGGGGTGCCGGCGACACCCCTCTCGCAAGAACCTGGCAGCCACGGGCACGGGGGTCGTAGCCTCGCTTCTATGGAGTCCACCGAACGAGCGGCCGAGATCGGCCAGTTTCTGGCGTCACGGCGGGCCAAGATCACCCCCGACCAGGTAGGACTGCCGGTGTACGACGCTGCCAAACGCCGTGTTCCCGGTCTGCGTCGCCAGGAGGTCGCCACCCTGGCCGGGCTCTCGGTCGATTACTACACCCAGATCGAACGCGGCAAAGTTACCGGCGTCTCCGAATCCATGCTCGACGCGATAGCCCGCGCTCTCAATCTCGACGACGCCGAACGCTCGCACCTGCTCGACCTGCACCGTGCCGTCACTACCGGACCACAGCGGAGCAGGCCCCGCCGCACCAAAACCATCCGGCCGATGGTGCAGAGGCTGTGTGACAACTACCTCGGACCCGCGTTCGTGCGCAACGCCCGCCACGATCTCGTCTGCGGGAACCAATTGGCGTATGCGTTCTACAGCCCGCTGTACCCGGACCCACTACATCCCGACCCCAGTCAGCCGGTCAACTTCGTGCGGTTCTGCTTCCTCGACCCCCGCGCACGCGAGTTCTACCCCGACTGGGAGCTGATGGCCGACAGCTCGGTCAACCTGTTGCGCACCGACGCCGGCCGCGACCCCTATGATCGCAGCATTTCCGACCTGGTCGGCGAACTATCCACCCGCAGCGAAGAGTTCCGGGTTCGTTGGGCCAAACACAATGTGCGCCTGCACTACACCGGAACGAAATCTTTTCACCATCCCGTCGTCGGCGACATCACCATCGGCTACGAAACGATGCCGTTGCCCGCCGACCCCGGTCTGGTGCTGACCCTCTACAGTCCCGAACCCGGCAGTCCGTCGGCCGACGCCATGACCCTGCTCGCCAACTGGGCCGCCACCAACCTCGGCAACACCACAGCCGTCGATACTCCAGGTCAGCAACGTGTCGACCCCTCGTCGTAGGCTATCTCCCACGCGACGGACAGGAGAGAGACGTGGCTCAGACGACGGCGAACCCCACAACGGTGGCCGAGGTGTTGGCCGAGCTGGCAGAGCTCGAAGACCCGAGGGCCCGCGAGGTGAACGCCAAGCACGGTGACGACCACGGCGTGAACCTCGGCAAGCTGCGCGCACTTGCCAAGCGGCTCAAGATCCAGCAGGAACTTGCCCGCGAGCTCTGGGACACCGATGACAGCGCGGCGAGACTGCTGGCGATCCTGATCTGCCGCCCGAAGGCGTTAGAGCGTGACGAATTGGATGCAATGCTGCGTCAGGCGCGCACACCCAAGGTGCACGACTGGCTCGTCAACTACGTCGTGAAGAAGAACCCGCACGCCGAGGAGCTACGCCTGACCTGGTTCGCCGATCCGGATCCGGTGGTCGCCAGTGCCGGGTGGGCGTTGACCACCGATCGCGTGGCGAAGAAACCCGAGGGCCTCGACCTCACAGGACTGCTCGACATCATCGAAGCGCAGATGAAGGATGCCCCGGATCGCCTGCAGTGGGCGATGAATCACTGTTTGGCGCAAATCGGAATCGAGCATGCCGAGCACCGCGCCCGCGCCATCGACATCGGCGAGCGGCTGCACGTGCTCGAGGATTACCCGACGCCCCGGAACTGCACCTCACCCTTCGCGCCGGTCTGGATCACCGAGATGGTGAACCGACAACAGAACAAGTAAGCGACGAGCAATGACATGAAGATTCGCGAAGCAGAACCGGTGGGCTGATGGGCGACCGCTGATCGGGAATCCTGGTTCCGGCTCATCCGGCGGCGCGCCTACCGTGACCGCAGGAACGTGCCGACCGACCAGGAGACCACACCATGGCAGTTCGACCCACCCTGCATCCCGAAGTTGCAGCGATGCTCGCCACCCTGAATGCCGGGTTTCCGGACATTACGGCTGTGCCGCCCACCGAACTGCGGAAGTTGATCCGCGACCGGCGGGCGCCCTTGCAGCAACTGCCGGACATGCGTGAGGTCACCGATCTCACGATCGAGACTGCCGACGGCAACCTCGCGCTACGGATTTTCCGGCCGCATTGTGACGATCCGGAACTGCCTGTGGTGGTGTTCGCCCACGGTGGCGGGTTCGTGTTCTGTGACCTCGACAGTCACGACGAACTGTGCCGTTCCATGGCGCAAGGTGCCGGCGTGGTCGTGGTGTCGGTCGACTACCGCCTGGCTCCCGAGCATGCCGGCCCGTCCGCGCACGACGACGTTTACGCCGCCCTGGAGTGGACCTCGAAGAACGCCGCCGAATACGGCGGTGACCCCACCCGGATCGCACTGGCGGGCGACAGCGCCGGAGGTAACCTCGCCGCGACGGTCGCTATTGCGGCCCGCGACCGGGGTGGCCCGGCCGTCGCCGCGCAGGTGCTGCTGTATCCGGTGATCGACGACGACTTCGACACCGAGTCGTACCGCCTCTACGGGACCGGGTACTACAACACCACCGAGGCGATGAAGTGGTACTGGCAGCAGTATGCGCCGAACGGGACCGACGATGTGCGGCTGGTTCCCACCCGGGCGGAGACACTGGCCGGTCTGCCGCCGGCGGTGGTGATTACCGCCGAACTCGATCCGCCGTGCTCATCGGGTGACGCGTACGCGGCGCGCCTTACCGCGGACGGTGTCCGAGTCCGGCACCACCGGTTCGACGGACTCTTCCACGGATTCCTGACCTTCCCTTCGCTCTCGCTCACCGCGCCGGCGCGCGAACAGATCTGGGAAATGATGCGCGACGTACTCGGTAACGCATAGCACCCGCGCTACCTGTGGTGTGGTCGGCCGGTCACCGGTCCGGCCGCACCACAGCGCTTTTCGGGGGAGCTACCGGTCGGGGATGACGAGGTCGTCGAGTTCGCAGAAGGTATGGCACACCCGGTCTCGGATGATGATGTCGGTGCACTCGGGGTCGAACCACCGGTCCACGACGCTCCAGTGGATCGGATGATTCAGGTATTGACCCGTCACGGCACCATGGTCGGTGAACTCCTGCTCGAACACGTGCGTCCACCGCTGCGGGCCCACGGCCGCGTCGACTCTGCTGAGCTGCCACGCCGTGATCGACGAAATATGTTCGGGCATCCGGAGTAGTTCCCGCTCGAACCGCTGGATGACGGAGTCCGGGGTACCCGACTCCACACGGAGCAGCAGTGCGCGGTACAGGCGGCTCGAATGCTGTCCGGGCCCCCGACCGCCGAGTCCGGGGGCGTACTCGACCCCGTCGACTCGGTCGGCAATCGGCTGGGAGAGAGCGGAGTCGATGTCGTCCGCGCGGTTCCGCCAGGCGGCGGTGTCGGCGAGCTGCAGGTGCACGATCAGGTCGCCGCCGTTGATGACTCCCGGCAAAGTCGGGGCGATGAGTATCCGTTCCACGCCGGCGGTAAGGATGGTTCGACGCGCATTGTTCGCGTACTCTTCCCGCGCAGTGGCATCGGCTGCCTCGGTGAAGTGGACGACCCTTGTGACGTTATACATCGCACACACCGTCGACGTCCTCGGCCGCTGCCGCCATGGAACGGGTTCGGTCGAGGATCATCGGGTCCATCCGCGACCACCACCGGCCGAGTTCCGGGTCGGGGCGGCCCCGCCGGGTCATGTCCCACCAGGCGTCGACCCCGTCGACCACCCACGTGATCGTGATGGTGTTGGGCTCGTCCGCCCACCAGATCGGGGGGCTGACGAGAATTCGATCCAGGGTCATTCCGCGTGTCCGTCCCCCCGGTACGTACTCGGTGACGTACGCGTCGACGAACTCCCGGGCACGTCCGGGTTTTGTGACCACACGATCGACCACGTATACCTTCTCGTCTACCATGGCCTGAACGTAACGGCACTCGAGCCGCTGGAGCAGAGGGTCTCCCTCTTGGCGGGAGAGGTGCGGCTCCGGTGAGACCGGCGCGAACGTCATCGAGGGCATCGTCGGACGGTTGCGACACGCTGGTCAGATCCGATTCCGTTTCATGCCTCCACTCTTGGAGCAATCAGTGTCGCGAAATAGGACACGAGTCACCTAACCCGTACTTCTACCCTTTTCGAGTGTGCAGTTCATGCGCATATTCGGAGCCGTTTCATTCCCCCGTTTGAGGAGCAACCATGGCCTTGTTCGCTGTGATCTGGTCGTATACCACCGATGCGTCGGTCAAAGAGGCTGCGCATGCCGAACATCTAGTTTTCGTCAAGGATGCCGCTGCCCGAGGCGTGCTGCAGGAGGCCGGCGCCTGGGTCGACGGCGCCGGAGCCTTACTGGTATTCAAAGCGGACAGCGAAGACGCCTTGCGTTCTCTGCTCGCGGAGGATCCTTACGTCACGCAGGGCGTCGTCGTAGGAGAGCGCATCTACGAATGGAATCCAGTCATAGGCCCTCTCGTCGGCGTCTAACGGCGAATGCGGCAGACCTCAGTCCCTAGTGGCTCGCTGTTGAAGTTACTTGGCGGTTTGCCGCGGTAAGTACTTGGTCGGCGGTGTTGGTTCAGACGAACGGGCTTGCCGTTCTCTTATTCTGAACCCCACCTCCGCCAGGTGCCTTCCTAGCGATTTGCGTGGCCCGGCAACCTTGCCGGTGGCGATACGGGAATGAAGTCTTCTTTCTCCTATGAAAATGCATTAGTTCCAGCCACAGTCGTGGCTGCCAGCCCACGTGCCCCTTCTCGCCGAACAATGGCGTCGAGGACCGGGAGTGACGGTTCATACCTGCTCTCGAGCGCTGGGTTTCGAAGTCCTTGAAGGCAAGTCGGATTGGCTCGCATCTGTCCGGGAGAATGCTGCACAGGTCGCGCATCTTCCCGCTGCATGCATTCCCGACATTTCTTATATACGTAAAAAATTCCCCTATTGTGTTTTCAGAGGCCGGGTGTCATGCTTTCCCTACAGCGTGTTCCAAGTCACTCGAGTGGTCATTGCTGAATCGTTTTGTGAGGTGTCCGAGGGCTTTTGGCAGCCCACTGGCTATCGCCACAAAAGAGTGGTTTCCTAATCACTTCGACTCCGCCGCTCGATTGCACTGAGACCGGAACGTCCGATATCGACACGCCCGCGGTGACAGCACGCACTACAAGATTGCCGAGAAGATTTTCATACCGGCACACCCGCCGCTTTGCGCGTGCGGGTGACAAGACACAACACCTCCGCGCCGAGGGCGAATCCAACAACCTCTGCGCCTACACAGATCGGGGAACAAAGATGTCCGTGAACTTGGACAGCCCAACGTTGCCGTCGTCGATCGCTGACGGGACCACGTTGTATATCGCGGGTCGATGGAGCACCGCCACCGACACTTTCGAGCGCCTAGATCCTTCCGATCTCCGCCGGGTGACGGGAATCTACGCTTCAGCGACTCCCGGCAATGTCGACGCTGCGTACGCGGCCGCAGGCGGTGCTCAACCAGCGTGGTCCGAGACGACAGCAATCGAGCGATCGAACTATCTTCGTTCTGCCGCTGACCTTCTGGAAAGCCGCGTTCACGAAGCTGCCCTCACAATCACCGCAGACATGGGGAAGGCGATCCGTGACGCACGCGCCGAGGTCCTGCGCAGTGTCGCCATCCTCCGCTACTACGCCGGTGAGATACTGCAACCCAGTGGAGAGACATACCCCAGTGCCGACTCACACACGATGCTGATGACGGTAGAGGAGCCGCTCGGTGTCGTCTGTGTAGTCACACCGTGGAACTTCCCTTTCGCGCTTCCGGCGTGGAAGATTGCGGCGGCAATAGGTTTCGGGAACGCCGTTGTGTGGAAGCCCGCCGAACCGGCCTGCGGATCCGCAGTGTTCCTGACGAGGATTCTCGCAGAAGCCGGGTTGCCCGCGGGGGTCGTCAATCTGGTGACAGGCAGTGGTAGAAAGCTCTCGGCGGCACTCACCGGGAACCCGCGACTCGCAGCCTTGACCTTCACCGGTTCGGGTGCAGTGGGGTCGCGACTCCGTCAGGCCGTCGCCGATCGCAACATCAAGGTCCAGCTCGAGCTGGGCGGCAAGAACCCGTCCATTGTTCTCGCCGACGCCGATGTCGAGGATGCAGCGCTACAGATCGTGAAGAGCGCGATGCTCCACACGGGACAGCGCTGCACCGCGACGAGCCGGGTTTACGTCGACCGCGCCGTCGCTCCCAGACTACGAGAACTGCTGGTGAAGCACGCTGACGCGCTCGTCGTCGGTAATCCGTACGACGCGGCCACCGATATCGGCCCACTAGCCTCGGTGGAGCAACGTGACACGGTGGCCGGCTACCTGAAACTCGCCCGCGACGAGAACGTCCAGTTTCTCACGAGGCGGGAGTTCGATTCCGACACTTGCTATATCGCACCGACCATCCTGACCGGAGTGTCGGAGAAGAGCAGGCTCGTCCGGGAGGAGATCTTCGGACCAGTCGTGACCGTGCAGGAAGTTGATGGTTTCGACGATGCGCTGAAGGCCGCGAACGACACGGACTACGGCCTGTCCTCTGGAGTGTTCACCAGAGACATCGCGACCGCGATGACCTTCATCCGGCGCACACAATCGGGGTTGGTGCACATCAATCGCGAGACCAGCAGTGTCGAGCCACATGTGCCGTTCGGTGGGCTCAAGAGCTCGAGCAGCATGAGCCGAGAACAGGGGAAGGCCGCACGTACCTTCTTCACAACCACCAAGACCGCGTATGTCCGCTGGACCTAGAAGCCACGCAGGACTGGATTCCCATAAGTCAGCTCAACACAGTCTGCGCCGTAGAGCGCAATCAACAAACCCCAGCATCAAACCCCAGCAACACTCGGTAACAAGAGGAGACAACAATGAGCACTACCGCACCAGCCGTGACCGAGGTACTCGACGTCCTCGTCGTAGGAGCAGGATTCGCCGGGTTGTACCAGCTCGAGAATCTGCGGAGTCGAGGGTACTCGGTGAAAGTAGTCGAGGCGGGTGAGGACCTGGGCGGAATCTGGCACTGGAACCGCTACCCGGGTGCCCGAGTGGACAGCGAAGGTCCCATCTACCAGTTCACGCGCCCCGACCTATGGGATGACTTCGGGTTCTCCGAGCTCTACCCCGGAGGTGACGAACTGCGCCGCTACTTCAAGTACGTCGACGCGAAGCTCGACCTGAGCAAGGACATTTACTACAACACCCGGGTCGCGTCCGCCGAGTTCGACGAGACGGCGAACACCTGGACCGTGACCGCGGAGAACGGAAACGTTTTCGTCTGTCAGTACTTCGTTTTGTGCACCGGATTCGCGGCAAAGCCGATCTTCCCGAAGCTCCCGGGAATGGACAGCTTCGCAGGGATCAACCACCACACCGGTCTGTGGCCCGAAGGCGGAATCGATTTCGCAGGAAAGCGAGTCGCCATCATCGGTACCGGCGCCAGTGGCGTGCAGGTCGCTCAGGAGGCGTCGAAGGAAGCCGCACAGCTGACCGTCTTCCAGCGCACCCCCGTTCAGGCGCTCCCAATGCGCCAGCGTCAGCTCTCCGACGAGGACAACTCGAGGATCAAGTCCGATCTGGCGGACAGATTCAGTCGTCGTCCGGCGTCATTCTCCGGCTTCGACTTCGACTTCATTCCCAAGTCAGCCCTCGAGGTGAGCGACGAAGAGCGAAACGCCACTTATGAGCGACTGTGGGAGCACGGTTTCGAGTTCTGGCTCGGAACGTACCAAGACGTCTTCGTCGACGATGCTGCAAACGACACGGCCTACGAGTTCTGGCGTGACCGGACGCGTGCCCGGATCAAGGACCCGGTGATCGCCGAGAAGCTGGCGCCGATGAAGAAGGCGTACCCCTTCGGCGTGAAGCGCCCCTCGCTCGAGCAGACGTACTACGACATCTTCAACCAGGACAACGTGCGTCTCGTCGATCTGCACGAGGACCCGATCGAGACGATCACGCGCACCGGGCTGAAGACCGCTTCGGAAGAGCACGAGTTCGACATCATCGTTTATGCAACGGGCTTCGACGCCGTCACCGGTGGCCTGACCGCCATCGACATTCGCGGCACCGACGGTACTTTGCTCCGGGACAAGTGGTCGAACGGTGTACGGGCAAACCTTGGGGTCGCGACGGCAGGATTCCCCAACCTGCTGTTCCTCTACGGACCACTCAGCCCGTCGGGCTTCTGTAACGGGCCCAGCTGCGCCGAGATCCAAGGTGACCTCGTCATCAACACCATCGACTACATGCGGGACAACGGATTGAGCCGTATCGAATCCGAGGCGGATGCGGATGCTGCCTGGTCCGATCACGTCGCCGAACTGACGGCCGAGGCGCTCTACGACAAAGCCGACTCCTGGTACATGGGTGCCAACGTCCCGGGTAAGCCCCGGCAGTTGCTGAACTACCCCGGTGGTCTTCCCCTCTACCTGGCCAAGTGGGACGAGACCGTGTGTGCGGGATACAAGGGCTTCGCGCTTTCCTGAACAGTCAAATCTCCCTCCCTCGAGTAGTGATGAAAGTGAGCAACACATGTCCGTGAGCAAAGAATCCCTGTTCCTCAACGACCTGTACGCGTCGTGGCTTACCCGGTCCGAAGGAATGGACCTCGCCAGTCAGCGAGATATGTTCGAAGAGTGGCATCTTCCGACCATCGAGCCTACCGATGTCACCTATGAGGAAGTGACAGCCAACGGTGTGCCGGCAATGTGGGCCAAGCCTCTGGGGGCCGCCGAAGACCGCGTAATCGTCTTTACCCACGGTGGCGGTTTCGCGACGGGTTCACGCTTCTCACACCGCAAGCTTGCAGCACACCTGGCTAAATTGGCGGGTGTTCGCGCCCTGATCGTGGACTTCCGGCTCGCGCCGGAGCACAAGCACCCAGCCCAACTCGAAGATTGCATGGCCGTCCACAAGTGGCTCCGCACGCAGGGTTACAAGGCGGAGTACACGGCGAGCGTCGGCGACTCGGCGGGCGCCAATCTCGCGATCTCGACAACGTTCGAGCTCGCGGGTCTGGACCTTCCCACTCCTGCTGCCGTCGTCGCGCTTTCACCATGGCTCGATATGGAGATCAAGGGGATGACGGTCGAATCGAACGACGCAGTCGACGTTTTGGCCAAGAGGGCGGTTCTGGAAACGATGCGGGGAATGTTTCTCTCCGAACCCGCAGATGCAACGGACCCGCGGGCGAACCCGCTGCTCAGCGACTACACCGACTTCCCTCCGGTGTACGTATCTGTCGGCGGCTATGAGACGCTTCTCGACGACTCACGTCGGTTGGCCGAATTGATCGAGAAGGTGAGCGGCGAGGTGGTGCTGGACGTGGTCGATGAGCAACAGCACGTATTCCACTTCAATGCGGGTCGGGCACCCGAGGCGGATCAAGCGCTGAGCCGGATCGCCCAGTGGCTGCGTCCCAAGTTGGGCCTCGCCTGAATCTCAAATCCGCAGCGTGCGTATGAAGGCGCAGGTTCTCCCCGGTAAGGGGTGAAGGTGTTCGCGGCGGCGGTCTATACCGGTCTAACCCGGTTTAGGCCGCCGCCGAGTTCGTGCCGGTCGGGTACCAGTCGAAGGATCGATCGCAGTAAAGGTTGGGGAAATACACTCATGGATCGTCCAGTCCGCGTTCAAGGCGACGGGTTCATCGAGACAAACGGCCCTGCCATCGGTGCTGGATGCGACCTCGCCCCCCAGGTGCGACTCCGCGTTGCCGGTGAAAGGGAGCTTCGTGAAGTGGAAACATCCCGGGTGCCGGTGGCACGTGGCTGCTCGACGAAGCCCGCGCTCCTGGCCGGGCGGCAGAGATGATCGTGAGGGGGGACCGTGTCGGCGCGGTCGAGGCACTCGAGTGGGGACTGTGCCATGCAGGCAGTGGTTCAGCAGACGACAGGTCACACGGAAGTCAGCAGACGACACCGTCATCGAAGAGCGAACTGCCGCCTTCACTGACGAGTGACGTGCCCGAGAAACGAATAACTCCGTGGATGTGAATGGACACTTCCACGGAGTGTTTTCTTCTCCCAGTCGTCGGCCAATCCGAGTTCCGAGCGCCACGCAAGGGCGGGATGGGTGAAGTTGGCGTGTCCCCGGTGACCGGGGCCACCCTGTTTCAGAGTCTTGTTGTCCGTGAACTGGGCGGATAGGACGACAGGGAACATGGCTGGACGGAAGCGAAACTTCGCAGAGGACATCGTGCGCAAGCTGTGCCGTGCCGACGAGCTCACTGCTGCAGGTAAGACGCAGAAGGAAATCGCTGCGAACTCGAGGTTGAGCATGTCGAAGCGATCGGCCTGCAGGATGGTTGGGGCCGCTCCACCTACGCCCGAATACCTGTCGCTCAGACACCAGCAAACCCCGATGCCGCTTTGAGAGCGACGCTGCGCGAGTACGCCCGGACGCGTCTGTTGCATGGTTTTCGTCGCGCCTGGGCGCACCTGAGGCACGATCAGGGCGCTGTGGTGAACAAGAAGAAGGGTCACCGGCTGTGGAAGGAAAAGGCCTTCAGTTTCGGATTCATCATCCACGCACACGGCCCGGTGTCCGCTGCGTGTCCGCAGCTCGAAGCCGACGCCCCCATGTGGTGTGGGCAGTGGATTTCCAGTTCGACTCCACCATCGACGGGAAAGCGATCAAGATCGCCTCGATGATCGACGAGCACACGAGGCAGTCGCTGCTGAACGTGGTGGAGCGTTCGCTCACGGCGCAGTGTTGACCGACGAGGGACAAGGCATTCCGCGATGTGGGGCGGACCGCCGCTGGTGCTTCGAATGGACAACGGAGCGAATTTGTTTCGACTGTGCTGCAGTAGTTCTGCAGGATCGGATAGGAATTTCGTACATTCCGCCCG
Organism: Rhodococcus sp. NPDC019647; assembly: GCF_044389235.1. Classification (NCBI taxonomy): domain Bacteria; kingdom Bacillati; phylum Actinomycetota; class Actinomycetes; order Mycobacteriales; family Nocardiaceae; genus Rhodococcus; species Rhodococcus sp. NPDC019647. The sequence continues at coordinate 256,286 of NZ_JBIRXS010000006.1, forward strand.
GGAGCCGTGGAACACCGGGCACATCGAATCCTTCAATGATCGTCTGCAGAAGGAATGCCTGAACCGGAACCACTGGACGAGCCTGCTCGAAGCTCGGGTGGTGATCAACGACCTCAAGGACGACCACACCACCGGCACCGGGCTACCTGACGCCGGCCTAGAGGTCGCCCCCGCCGGGGGTGAGGGGCGTACGCTGCCCACTGCACCCACACTCACCAACCGGTGGACGGCTGCGAGATCGACTGAAACTCGCGTAACCGTGACTCCAGAACGACGCGATCCGACTATCGGGGACCTGCCAGAGTCGTCGTTAAAACCTGTCTTCGCGACAATGCGATCGTGTCGGTGGAGGCGAAGTCGTTCGTGGCGCTCGTTGCCGCTCCGGCTGCGGGCGGAACAGCGACGTCAGTCATTGTTACTTCTTCTATTCAGGAGGAGGTCCCCTGAGGCGACGTCGCCCTCACGACGGATGCATCGGCCAGCGCATGGACGCGATCGGCGGAGTAACCGAGATCTTCGAGGATCGTGAAGGTGTCCTCGCCGAGCAGGGGAGCGTGCCGGCTGAATGAGATCGGTGTGCGCGACATCGTGAACGGAGTGCGGGTGGCGTAATACTCGCCTTCGGTGGGATGTTCACGCTTGGTGATCAGTTCTTGTTCCAGGACGTAGGAGTTTTCGTGCGCGTGGGCGAGATCGAGTAGGTCGGACGCGGGAATTCCGTGTGCTTCACACAAGGTCAGCCATTCCTGGGTGGTTCGGCTCGGGACGGCCTCTCGGATCGCTGAGAGAAGTTCGCCCATGTGAGTGTGGCGGTCGTTCACCGAGGCGTAGCGGGGGTTGTTCACCAGGTCGTCGCGGCCGGCGATGGTGAAGAAGTCGTTCCAGTTCTTCGCCGAGTACGGCATGATGCAAATCCAGCCGTCGGACGTTTGGTGTGGGACTCGTTCCGGTGTCAGCACGCGTGCCCATCCGAAGTTCCCTTCGGCCGGGGCGAAGGTGTGGCCACCGAAGTGTTCGACGAGGTTGAAACCGATCATTGCGTCGACCATCGGCACGTCGACCTCCTGGCCGAGGCCGGTGCGGCTCTTCTCCATCGCGGCGGCGAGGACAGCGATGACGATGTAGAGACCGACGACCTTGTCGGCGATGACGTATGGCGCATAACGAGGTTCACCGTCGATGAGTTCCGTGAGTTTCGCGGCGCCCGACGCTGCTTGCACGATGTCATCGTAGGCCGGGTAGTCCCGAAAGTCGGTTTCGGAGCCGTATGCCTGTGCGGTGCAGAGGATCAGTCCCGGATTGTTCTCCGAGAGCCGCTCATAGGTGATGCCCAGCTTCTGCCGCGAGCGTGGCCGTAGATTCGTCACCAGCACATCCGCATTGCGCAACAGATCGTCGAGAATCTCGCGGCCCTCCTTGGAGGCAAGGTCGATCGCGATGCTGCGCTTGTTGCGCTGGAGGTTGAGTGTCAGAGCGCTCATCCCGTCATGGCGGCGGGAACCTATATCTCGGCTCATGTCACCGTCGAGGCTCTCGACCTTGATGACGTCTGCGCCCATGTCGGCGAGGGTTGCGGTGGCGAAGGGGCCCATGATCACGGTCGTCAGATCGATGACGCGCAGACCATGGAGAGCGCCGGGTGTGAGTTCCACTGAAACCTCTTTCGCTGCACAGGAAGCATTTTTATGACTATGACAGTCAGCGTGGGATTCCGCAATAAGGGAGTTTATTACAGATATAGGTAATAGGGCCGATGCTCGACACCGAGGGACACCCCGGTCAGTCGGCGAACTGCTTGCCGAGGAATTCGACGACGGCGCTGTGCAGTTCAGCGCTGCGCGGAATGGCACCGGTCATCCAGTACACGGCATGGACAAGGCCTTCATACATTTCGACCTGCACGGGGACTCCCTGGTCGGCCAGCCTCCTGCCGTAGTCCACGCCCTCGTCCCGAGTGACCTCGTATTCGTTGAGCAACAGCAGGGTCGAGGGAAGCCCAGACAGATCCGCGGCCTTGGCCGGGGAGGCGTACGGATTCTCCGCGTCTTCCGGGGTGGCCAGGTACTGCTCCCAGAACCAGTCGATGGCTGCCGTGGTGATCAGGTACCCCTCGGCGTTCTCCTCGCGCGACGGGAATCGTGCCGTGCCGTCGATGACCGGATAAATCAATACCTGAGCGCGCAGTGCCGGGCCGCCGCTGTCGCGTGCCCGGAGGGCTGTGACCGCGGCCAGGTTGCCTCCGGCGCTGTCGCCCATGACGGCTACGCGTGTGCCGTCGCCACCGAAGTCGGCTGCGTGCTCAATCACCCAGTTCAATGCAGCGAACGAATCTTCGGACGCGGCAGGGAACTTGTGCTCGGGAGCCTTCCGGTAACTCAATGCGGCCACGATGACGTGCGCGTCGGAGGCCAGTGCGCGACATGGCTGCTCGGTGACGTCGAGGCTGCCGGCGACCCAGCCACCACCGTGGATGTACACCACGACCGGTAGGGGTGTGTCGGACTCCGGAACGTAGAGGCGAATTGCCTGCTCTCCACCGGGCGCGGGGTAGACCGTATCGACGACACGCGCGACGTCTGCCTTCGGTGCCTGGAGGCCGCTGAAGGACTCGACGACCTCACGAACTTCAGCAATGCTCATCTGCTCGAACGACTTCAGTCCCTGCTCGTTCAGAGTGTCTATCAAATTCTTGACCGCAGGATCGAGTGCCATGGTGTGTTCTCCTTCGTGTCATGGGCAAGTCTGTTCAGCAGGCAGGTGGCGCCACACTATGGGTGCGTCCGGCGCGGAAAGTGTCCGAAATTGACACAGGCATCCGCCGCGTGGGTGTGTTTCACAATCGGACACGCCGACGCCCTGCTGCGGTTCTAGGTTCGTTCGGAGTGATCAACCGACGGCTGGAGTTTCAGCGTCGCCGACAGGGAGGTACGGCAGTGAACGCGATTGCAGCGATCGAAGGAAACGGTGACCATCGGGTCTTGGTGTTGCACGGCTGGGCGCTGGACAGCAGCGTATGGCTCAAAGCACGCGCCCTGACGGATCAGTCCCGCTTCACCTACGCGTACGTCGACTTTCCGGGATACGGCGTGAATCGCCCCGAGGCGCCGGCCGACGGAATCGACGGGATGGCCGCGGTCGCCCTCGGCGCCGCCGATCAGCTCGGATGGTCGACCTTTTCCGTACTCGGACATTCGATGGGCGGCACCACAGCTCTTCGGGTGGCGACCCTCGCACCTGAACGCGTGACCTCGGTCGTCGCACTGACACCCGTCTCCCCGGCGGGTACCCCTCTCGACCAGGCGACCTACGAATCTTTCGCCGCGGCCTGGGCAGACCCGGGTGCAGCCATCCGGGGCGCACTGGCACCACACATCGACGAGACAGATTTGAAGAACCTGGCCGACCGCAACCGCTCGACGATGGACCAGGCGACGTGGGAGTCCTACCTGAAGAACTGGACCAGCCCCGACTTCCTCGACCGGATAGGCACCTACGAAGGGCCTACCACCCTGATCGTGGGTGAAAGCGACCCCTTCGTGACGGCAGAGTACCTAGGGGACACATTGGTGGCCTTGCCGCACGGGAACCTGAGGACCGTGCGGGGCAAAGCCGGGCACTACCCCATGGTGGAGAACGCTCCGGAGACGGTGGCGTTGTGGGAGCAATCCCTGTACTGATCTGACCGGGAACTTAAGCCGGGTACCGGGAGTGCCACGTTCGAATTATGAAGTCAGGGAGAATTCACCATGTTGAATCACGTTGTGACGGTGAGCCGTCCCGTCTCGGTGCGTGACGACTCGACCGCGTGGGTGGAGGCGTGGCCGGATGCGCGAATACTTCGTGTGAACGGGCGTGGTCAGGTCCGGCTTGTAGACGGACAACTGATGCTGGAACCGGCCACCGACTTCTACGCCGAGCCTCCCGCGCACGCCGTACTGCTCGGCGTCTGTGGCTCGGTTCACGAGTGGGCGGTGCGGGACGAGTCCCTCGCTGACAATTCCACGACAGGAACCGTGGTCGAGCTCGGTGACCTGCGCTCACACGGAGCAATCCTCGACGCTGCCGACACCGACCGGTATGTCACAGCGATGGCCTTGCTGACGTGGCAGGACGACGCCCCTTTCTGCGTCAAGGATGGGGCGCCGGCAACGATCACCTCAGGTGGTTGGATGCGCGTGTGCACGGCGTGCGGTCGGGAGGAATATCCGCGTACCGATCCCGCGATCATTTGTCTGGTGCACGACGGGGCAGACCGAGTCCTGCTGGCGCGTCAGGCGAACTGGCCGGCACGGAATTTCTCGACGCTCGCGGGCTTCGTCGAGGCGGGCGAGTCTCTGGAAAGCTGTGTGGCACGGGAAGTTGCAGAGGAGGTCGGTCTCACGGTCTCCGATGTGGTCTACGTCGGAAGTCAGCCCTGGCCCTTCCCGCGCTCCCTCATGCTCGGATTCCATGCGACGGCCGACCCCCGAGACGAGTTCGTCTTCAGGGATGGCGAGATCGGCGAAGCTGTCTGGTGCACCCGCGCGGAGGTACGGGAGGCTCTGGCTGCCGGGGATTGGACGAGTTCGACGAAGGCGCACGTGTTGTTGCCCGGTGCAGCCTCGATTGCGAGGCGCATGCTCGAGGCCTGGGCGCGAGCCGGTGACTGACGCTCCATCTCGCGCTCGGCACGGTTCCGTCATCGACTGGCGTTACTGCGGAAGGAACCGGCTCCCGTCGATCCCCAGGGCGCGCATTTTGCGGTAGAGGGTGGAGCGAGCTACCCCCAGGCGTTGCGCAGCCAGTAGTTTGTTGCCGTCGGTCTCGACGAGTGCTTTGAGCAACGCGTCACGCTCCGCCAATTCGAGCGACGTCGAGGCATTTCGGCGGCGTAGATCACCGTCGCGGTAACCGTCGGGCAGATGCTGCACTCCGATGTCGGAGCCCATCGACCGCAGGAGCGAGGACGCCAGAACCGATTCGAGTTCTCGGACATTTCCCGGCCAGTCCCGCGCGACCAGCAGTTGCAGAGCAGCGGGTTGCAGTCGCAGGCCGTTTCGGTCGGGGGAGTGCTTACGTAGTAGGGCGACACTGATGTCGGCGATATCTTCGGACCGAAGTCGCAGTGGATCGATCTCGATGCGGCGCATGAAGTGATCGCACAGTCGTCCGGCGGGACCTTGACGGATCGCTTCGCCCGCGGTGGCAATGATCTGCGCGCGATGGTCGACTGCCTCACTGAGGACCGCGCAGACGTTGGGGACCAGTTTTTCCGGCAGGAGATCGAGGTGCCGGATGATAAGGGCGCCGTCGACCTTGTTCCAATTGACCAGTCCGGTAATCCACGCGTCGGGGTCGACAGAGGCGGTAGCAGCGTCGAACACGGTGAAACGGCCGTCGGCATCCTGCATCCGGTGGAGGGCGGTCGCGGCGAAGAACTTGCCGACGCCGGGTTCTCCGGTGACGAGGACAGGCGCGTCGATCGAGGCGAGCCGCTCGAGTTCGGTCTGCAGTCGTTTCGTCGACAAGCTGCGGCCGGGAATCTTGACAGTCTCCGCGCGTTTTTCGACGGCGGAGGCTGACGCCAATTGACGGGCGGACGACTTCTTCGTATCGCGGAGATGCTGCCGCATCTCGATGACGATGCCCGCCGGCGATCGGGAGTCTCCGACTCTACGTGCAGTCGCGGATACCGTGACGTTGTCGGCGAGCCTGACTTCCCCGATGAATTCGTCGCGGCCGGCGAGCATTCGGCATGCCCAATCCCAGAGGAGCGCTTGGTCGGACGTGTCGATGATCTGCGCGGCCATCGGAGTGGTCATGATGACATCCTGGTTCAAGGACACCACTGCGGAGGAGCCGCGGCGAGAGGCCTGCAGGAAGGACTGGAGAAGCCGTTGCTCGCGATCGGAGGACTCGGCATAGAGGCGCGACTGAATTTCGCGAACGGCTGATTTCGCCAGGGCGCCCATCAGCGCGTTGGAATCCGACAGGTTGGAGGTGATGTCGAGTATCCCCTCCACGGTGCGGGTGATCGGATGGATGATGGGAACACCGACGCACGCCAGGCTCTGCAGCGCCTCACGGTAGTGCTCGCCACCGCTGACCTGGAACGGTCGTCGCTCCTCCAACGCGGTGCCGATCCCGTTGGTGCCGGTGTCCTCCTCGGCATACCGGAATCCGGGTGCCACGTAGGCGCGATCCAAACGCGCTCGCAACCCAGCGTTGCCAGCCCTGCGGTCGACGATCTGCGCGGCGGAATCGGCCAGCAGGATGGTCGCGGGGGCGTCCAGCAGGTGGAGGACGAGGTTGTCGATCACGGGATCGGCGGCTCTTCTCAACCGGCTGTCGCGATCCACGTCCGGCGTGTAGGGAAGGTCGTCATCGCCGGACGAGACGCCGATAACTTCACACCGTCGCCACGACGCTTCGATCTCGGGTCGGAGATTGCTCAACTCTTGGTTCTTTCGCGATGGCGCTGATGGCCGGAATCGGTCACGTTCGTTCGTCCAGAGTCGGTCACGTTCGTTCCGTGGCCCGCGGCGCGCCTTGTAGATACTCATAGCCACCTTACATAACTACTGAATTCCTGAGCTGATTCCGCCTGGCAATGTAACTTGGCTCACATCGGTGGCAGTGTCCCGTTTTGCTACAGTCCGCTCGCAGATCAGGTGGCGACTGCCGTGCGGCGGAAAGACCGCGCTACGAGTTTGGGGTCGGACCGAGCGGGTACGCGAGCGAGGTGAAGTCGAACGAGCATCTGCAGGGAGGGCCCGGTGCCATAGGTGAACAGGCCTCGGTGCTGTTGATCGCAGATCCGGGCAAGCCTCAGGCTCTCGCGGAACGCGTCGCGGAGTACCTGCCCGAGCGCCTGCGGAGCCGTGACCGGCTCGAGCGCCGGTGGACGGCGTGCGTGCGCAGCAAGCCGTACCTCTCAGACGAGCAAGCGAACTTCGCAGATGTCATCGACGCGGTCGATCCGTCCTCCGAGGGGGAAGACATCGTCGTGTACCTCACCGATCTGCCGCGCCGCGAGGACACCCTGCCGGTGGTCGCCGACGTCAGCGCCGACCACCTTTTTGCGCTGATCTCGGTCGTCGGGGTGGGCGGAGTCGACATCGAGGGCCGCGTCCGCACTGTCACCGAACTCGCGATCGCCCGCATCCTCGGTGAACCGGAACTGACGGCGCCGGGCGCGGCGCGACGGTTCCCGTGTGTGGAGATTGAGGACGGCATCCGGTACTTCGCTCCCTCGGGTCTGCGGCGACTTCGACTGCTGTCGGGGATGGTGCGGGCCAACCGGCCGTGGCGCTTGGTCACCGGACTGTCGAAGGTCCTCGTCGGCGCCTTCGCCACTGGTGCTGTCGCGCTGGCGACCAGCACGATCTGGATGTTCGCCGACACGATGGGTCCGTGGCGTATGAGTGCGGCAACGGTCCTGTCGATCGTGGCGATGATTCTCTGGTTGATCCTTGATCATGAACTCTGGGAGCGGCCTCGGTCGCCGGAGGAACGCGACCGTTCGGTGCTGTACAACACCGCAACCGTCGTCACCCTGGTCATCGGCGTGATCGTCCTCCACGTGGCCCTGTTCTGCCTGCTGCTGTTCACGGCGTGTCTCACTCTTCCCCCGGAACTGCTGTCCCGCATTCTGGGGCACGGGGTCAACTTCTCCGATTACCTCACGCTCGCCTGGCTGCTGGCGTCCATCGCCACCATCGGTGGGGCGCTCGGGTCGGGCCTCGAGGACGACGCTGCCGTCACGGAGGCGGCGTACGGGGCCCGGCAGCGGCAGCGCATCGAGGGGACGCGGAGTCGGTCGAACGAAACGGGATGATCGCAGGTTTGCACAGCTCAGCAGACCTGAAACACCGGGCATCGCGACCGGCCGAATCCGCCCAAAAGAGGCGCGCGGCTATGCAAGCATGAAGTGTTGTGTTTTGTGGTGAAGCCGAACGGATGAGCCGGGGGGCGGGGAGAAGCGTCCGCCTCACACAAGCGCGTGTCCAGGTTCGGACGCGGCCACGATTTCTTCGGTCGGGGATACCGTACGCGGAGGAGCCGCCGTGAAACGTCTCGACACGCCCAACCCCCTGACGCACAACCCGGACGCGGCACTCTTCCCGCTGTCCGCGGCGCAGCGTGCCACGTGGTTCGCGCAGCAACTCGAGCCCGCGGTGCCGATTTCGATCGCGCAGTACGTGGAGCTGCACGGCGACCTCGACGTCGACCTGTTGCGGAGGGAAACCGTCGCCGCCGGTCGCGAATTTCAGTCACCCTTTTTGAAGGTGGTCGAGGTCGACGGCCGGCCGATGCAGTATGTGGACCACACGACCGACACGTCGATCGCCTTCCTCGACTTCCGCGGCGAGAACGACCCGGTCGCAGCTGCCCACGAGTGGATGGACAAGGACTACCGAACCCCCCTCGACCTCGAGGCCGATCGACTGGTCGAGACGTCGATTTTGTGTGTGGGCGAGTCGCATTACCTCTGGTACAGCCGCATCCACCACGTCGCCCTGGACGGATACGCTGCCATGACGATGCTCAGCCGCATCGCGCACCGGTATTCGGCCTCGGTGAGCGCGCGGGAGCCGGACCAGAGCCGGGCGGCGACCCTGCGCGAGCTGTACGACATCGATGCCCGCTACCGATCCTCGGATAGGTACACGGCGGATCGGACGTACTGGGCACAACGCATCGAGGCCGTAGAGGGATCGACCCTGGCCGAGCGGCCCGCGCCGGCAGTGGCCAGGAGCAAGGTCGAAAGCGCCGTGCTGTCCGAGGCGGCGACTACCGGCCTCCACGGGTCCGGCAGGCAGGCAACGGCGGCGGCCGCGGCCACCATCATCGCCGCATTCGCCTGCTACCTGTCGCGCCTGACCGGAAAAACCGATGTACTCGTGCACGTTCCCCTGTCCGGCCGGACCACGTCGTTGCTGCGCAATTCCGGCGGCATGATGGTCAATGTCGCGCCACTGTCGATCTCGGTCGAGGAAGGGGACACGGTCGGGGGCCTTGTGTCGCGGGTTCAGCGTGAACTGATGGGAGCGCTGCGCCATCAAAGGTGCAGTATCGACGACATCCGCCGCGATATGAGCGCGAGCAGTGCCGCCCGGCTGTACGGGCCCATGGTCAACGTCATGCTCTTCCCGCACGACGTCCAGCTGGGCGACTTGGTGGGCGAATACCACATCGTCACCTCCGGCCCGGTGGAAGATCTGCTGGTCAACGTGTATTCCAGCGGCACGCCGGCAGACGTCTCCGTCGATTTCCGGGCGAATCCGGATCGGTACGAGGACGCGGCGCTGCGCACGCATCACCGGCGATTCGTCGAGTTGCTCGAGGAGTTCATCGCGGCCGACACGCACGTGCCCCTGTCGACCGTGCACCAGACGACCGCCCGCATAGGCGAGCGACTACGCCTCGAAGCGGGTCACCTCGAGTTCTGGACAGCACGGTTGTCGGGTCTTACCGAGGTGCTGAATCTGCCCTCCGATCGGGCCCGGCCCGCCGTCCAATCCTTGCGGGGAGACCGCGTGGGACTCCCGATCGGTGCCGAAACACATCGCCGGGTGGTCGCGCTGGCATCGGAACGCGGCACGACAGTCTTCCCGGTGCTGCACGCAGCCCTGGCAGTTCTCCTGAGCCGGCTTGCCGGTACCTCGGATGTGGCCGTCGCTACGACTGCCGCCGTGGACGGCGGCCGGAACATCGTGGTGCTGCGGACGCGCGTTCGACCGGACCTGGCCTTCACCGCACTCCTCGACCACGTGCACGAGGTGGAAGAGGAAGCATTCCAACATGGGGACGTTCCGTTCGAGCAGGTCGTGCGGGCGCTCGAGATCGGCGATTCCGCGGCGTATTCGCCGATTGTCCAGGTGCTTCTCGAGCGTCGCGACGACCCGGAGGGTGTCCGGCCCGAGATCGGCAGATTCGACCTTCGGGTGGCGACGGAAGAATTTTTCGACGCCGACGGCACTCCGTCCGGAATCACGGTGAGTCTCGGATTCGCCACCGATCTGTTCGACCCGGAGACGGTGGTCGGGCTCGGCATGCGATTTCGGCGAATCCTGGAGACGGTCGGCGCAAACCCGGAAACAGGTGTCGGCGAGATCGATATCCTCACCGACCCCGAACGAGCCACTCTCGTCCCCGTATCGGGAGTGCCGGGTCGATCCGAGCGCACGCTGCCCGAAATCTTCGACACGGCAGCAAGTAATAATCCTGACGGCATCGCACTCACCTTTCGCGGCGTCGAGGTGACATATCGAGAATTGGACGAACGCTCCAACCAAGTGGCGCGGGTCTTGATCGCACGCGGGATCGGTCCGGAGAACGCTGTCGCGCTGGGCTTGCCGCGCTCGATCGAGTCGGTTCTGTCGATGCTGGCGGTAGCGAAATCGGGCGCGGCATTCGTGCCGGTGGACCCGAACTATCCGGCCGAGCGCATCGTGCACATGCTCACCGATTCCGGAGTCGCCGTGGGTGTGACGGTGTCTGCCGAGCTATCCCGACTGCCCGATTCGATTCCGTGGCTGCTCCTCGACGACGCCGAGTTCCATACCCGCTGTGCGGCTTTACCGGCGTCCGCCGTCACCGACGACGAACGGGTGCGACCGCTGCGCATGGAGAATGTGGCCTATCTGATTTATACGTCCGGTTCGACGGGACTCCCCAAAGGGGTGTCGGTCACCCACGGTGGCCTGGACAGCTTCGCGGTGGAGCAGCGCCTCCGATTCGGAGCGACGCAGACCTCACGGACCCTGCATTTCTCCACACCGAGCTTCGACGCGTCCCTGTTCGAGTATCTCCAGGCCTTCGGTGCCGGTGCCACCATGGTGATTGTTCCGCCGACGATATACGGCGGCACCGAGTTGGCCCGGATCCTGAAACTCGAGCGAGTCACTCACGGGTTCATCACTACCGCTGCGCTCGGATCGATCGACCCGGAAGGACTCACCGACTTCCAGGACGTGGTGTTCGGCGGCGAGATGTGCCCGCCGGAACTGGTGAAGCGGTGGGCCCCGGGCCGCAGGTTGTGCAACGCATACGGACCGACCGAGACCACCATCATGGCGAACATCAGTGAACCGATGTCGCCTGCGGGACCGATCACCCTGGGCGGTCCGTTCCGCGGATTCCACGAGGTGGTCCTCGATGCGCGGATGAAACCGGTACCGATCGGAGTGGCCGGGGACCTCTACCTCTCGGGTGACGCGCTGGCACGCGGCTATCACGGCAAGCCGGCGCTGACCGCGGAACGCTTCGTCGCCAATCCTTTCGGCGACCCTGGCCGCCGAATGTACCGAACCGGAGATGTCGTTCGGTGGCGGGCCGATCACACGATCGAGTACGTGGGCCGCAGTGACTTCCAGGTGAAGATCCGTGGGTTCCGTGTCGAACCCGGCGAAATCGACACGGTTCTCCACACTCATCCATGGGTGAGAACTGCGGTGACGATACCGCGGACCGCGCCGTCCGGTGACACCGTCCTAGTGTCGTATGTGCTCCCGGCTCCCGGCCAGCGGCTCTCGACTGCCGATGTGATGGCCTATGCCCGAAAGCAGCTGCCGCCACACCTCGTTCCTTCCGCAATCACTGTGCTGGACGAGATGCCGTTGACGCGGGTGGGAAAGCTCGACCGTGCGGCTCTGCCTGCGCCGGAATTCGGCGGTGCGGCCACCGAGCGTCGCGCACCGGCAAATCCGGTGGAGCAGACTGTCGCGCGGGTATTCGGGGACGTGCTGGGAGTGGAGCACATCGGTGTCGACGACGACTTCTTCGATCTCGGTGGAAACTCCCTCGTGGCAACCAAAGTAATCGCTCGCGTCAATGCCGCACTGAGCGTCGACCTCGGTGTCCGGGACCTTTTCGAGGCGCCGACGGTGAAAAAGTTGGCAGGGCGGATCGAGCCTGCGGACGTGCGGAGAACCGACCGCCCGAGCCTGGTCGCACGCGAGCGTCCGGACCGTATACCCCTCTCGCTTGCGCAGCAGCGCGTGTGGTTCATCAATCAGTTCGACCCCTCTTCGCCTGCATACAACATTCCCATGGCGGTCCGACTATCCGGCACCCTCGACGTGGAGGCACTCCGGGACGCCGCCGAGGATGTCATCGAACGACACGAATCCCTGCGCACCAAATACCCGGACTCGGCAGTAGGACCGGAACAATCGATCGTGACTGCGCCGCAGGTGGTTCCCGACCTCACGCCGAAAGTCGTCGACAACGAGCACGAGGTTCGCGAACACATTGCCGCGCTGATTCACCAGGGCTTCGACGTCAGCGGTGAAGTACCCGTGCGTGGTGCACTGCTGCGAATTGGCCCCGACGAGCACGTCCTCCTTCTCGTGGTCCACCACATCGTCGCGGATGGCGCTTCGCTGGCACCGCTGGCACACGACCTGATGGTGGCGTACTCCGCGCGAGTTCGCCAGCAGAGGCCGGACTGGCTCCCACTCCCGGTTCAGTACGCCGACTACAGCCTGTGGCAACGGGCGGTCCTCGGGAGTGATCAGGACCCCGAGAGCGTGATGTCGGCGCAATTGGACTACTGGAAGAGGACACTCACCGGCCTCCCCGACGCGATAGCCCTTCCCTTTGATCGTCCGCGACCCGCGAACCGGACGCTGCGAGGCGACACTGCCCCGTTCTCGGTGCCTGCGGAACTGCATCGCGAGCTTCTGGTGCTCGCGCGTCAACATGACGCGACGATGTTCATGGTGATGCACGCGGCTCTGGCGGTGCTGGCGGCGCGGCTGAGCGGATCCGACGACATCGCGATCGGGACGCCGATCGCGGGACGCGGCGAAGCAGCGCTCGATGACCTGGTGGGGATGTTCGTCAACACGTTGGTTCTGCGAACCACCGTGGATTCCGGAATTACGTTCGACGACATGATTTCCCGTGCACGGAACGCCGACCTCGGAGCGTTCGGGCACACGGAAGTGCCCTTCGAGAGTGTCGTGGAGGCGCTCGATCCCGGCCGGTCGACCAGCTATTCACCCCTGTTCCAGGTTATGTTGGAATTCCGGAACACAGCGACGGCTCACCTGGAACTGCCGGGACTGACCGCAGAGGTCATCGAGGTCGACACCGGTGTGTCCCAATTCGATCTGCAGTTGACGCTCGCGGAGCGCTACGACGAATCCGGCAGTCCCGCAGGTATCTCCGCAGCCTTCACGTTCGCGACGGATATTTTCGACCGGCCGACGGTGGTGGGTTTCGGGGAGCGATTCCTTCGAATTCTACGTGCTGTGGCGGCGAATCCGAATGCGGCACTGGGCACTATCGACATTCTCGCGCCGGGTGAGCGGGAGTTGGTGTTGGGGGGGTGGAATGCGACGGGGTGTGTGGTTTCGGGGGTGTCGTTGGTGGGGTTGTTCGAGGAGCGGGTGGGGTGTGTGCCGGATGCGGTGGCGGTGGTGTCTGGTTCGGTGGTGTTGTCGTATGGGGAGTTCGGTGTGCGGGTGCGTCGGTTGGCGCGGTTGTTGATGGGGTTGGGGGTGGGTCCGGAGTCGTTGGTGGGGATTGCGGTGGGTCGGTCGGTGGAGTTGGTGGTGGGGATTTATGCGGTGCTCGAGGCGGGGGGTGGGTATGTGCCGGTGGATGTGGATCAGCCGGTGGAGCGGGTGGAGTATGTGTTGGGTGTGGCTGCTCCGGTGTTGGTGTTGAGTACGTCGGTGGATCGGGTGGGGTTGCCGGGTTCGGTTGTGGTGGTGGAGTTGGATGTTGTTGATGTGTCGGGGTTTTCGGGGGAGCCGATTTCGGATGGGGAGCGGCCTGGGGTGGTGCGTGGGGAGAATCCGGCGTATGTGATGTTCACGTCGGGTTCGACGGGTCGGCCGAAGGGGGTGGTGGTTTCGCATGCGGGGATTGTGAATCGGTTGTTGTGGATGCAGGGGGAGTATGGGCTGGGCTGCGATGATGTGGTGTTGTTGAAGACGCCGGTGACGTTCGATGTGTCGGTGTGGGAGTTGTTTTGGCCGTTGTTGGTGGGGGCGCGGTTGGTGGTGGCGGAGCCGGGTGGGCATCGTGATCCGGCTTATCTTGTGGATGTGATCGTCGGGAATGGGGTGACGACGGTGCATTTCGTGCCGTCGATGTTGGCGGTGTTCGTGGCGGAGCCGGCGGTGGCGCGGTGTGTGAGTGTGCGGCGGGTGTTCGCGTCGGGGGAGGCGTTGTCGGCGTCGGTGGCGTCGAGGATGCGGGGTTTGGTGCCGGGTGTGCGGGTGCATAACTTGTACGGGCCGACGGAGGCGTCGGTGGATGTGACGTTTCATGAGGTGACCGATGCGGATGTGGTGGGGGTGCCGATCGGGGTTCCGGTGTGGAATACGCAGGTGTTTGTGTTGGATGGGTGGTTGCGGCCGGTGCCGGTGGGGGTGGTGGGGGAGTTGTATGTGGGGGGTGTGCAGTTGGCGCGGGGGTATCGGGGTCGGGTGGATTTGACGGCGGATCGGTTTGTGGCGAATCCGTTCGGGTGTGGTTCGCGGTTGTATCGGACGGGGGATCGGGTTCGGTGGTTGTCGGGTGGGGAGCTCGAGTATGTGGGTCGGGTGGATTTTCAGGTGAAGTTGCGGGGGCAGCGGGTGGAGTTGGGGGAGATCGAGGCGGTGTTGTTGGGGTATGGGGGTGTGGCGCAGGCGGTGGTGGTGTTGCGGGGTGGGTCGGGTGGGGAGTTCGTGGTGGGGTATGTGGTTCCGGAGTGTGGGGTGGTGGTGGAGGGTCGGGCGGTGGTGGAGTGGGTGGCGGGGGTGTTGCCGGGGTATATGGTGCCGTCGGTGGTGGTGGTGCTCGATGAGTTGCCGGTGACGGTGAATGGCAAGCTCGACCGCAAGGCCCTCCCCGAACCCGACTTCGGCGCCGATATGCTCGGATACGTTGCTCCCCGTGGTGCTTTCGAGGAGATAGTGACTGCGGTTGTCGCCGACCTACTCGGAATTCCGCGGGTGGGAGTGAACGACAACTTCTTTGCCCTTGGCGGAAACTCCCTGACGGCCACTCGCTTGGTGGCGCGCGTCAATGCCGCGGTCGGAAACCGGATCAGCGTTCGCGACGTGTTCGACGCGCCCACCGCGGCCGGTCTGGCGATGCTGGCGCAGTCGCACGAAGGGCGTGAATCTCGCGCGCCGCTGAAGGCGAGGGAAAGCGGTGCGGAAGTTCCCGTGTCACCCGCCCAACAGCGGATGTGGTTCATCAACCAGTTCGACACCTCCTCGTCCGCATACAACGTGGCGTTTGCGTTGAGGCTGGACGGTGAACTCGACATACCTGCGCTCCAGGCGGCGGTCGCCGACGTGATCGAGCGGCACGAGGCCGTGCGCACCATCTTCCCCCTCACCGACCACGGACCGCGTCAGGTGATCGTGCCGACGACGAGCGCGCTGCCCGACCTCACTCCGGTCGGTGTGACGGGAGAGGCCGAACTCCGTGCACGTGCCCAGCGGGTGCTGTCCGAGGGATTCGACGTGACGCAGCAGGTTCCATTGCGCGCGAGCCTTTTCCGACTCGACGAGAATGCGCACGTGCTCGCGGTGGTCGTGCACCACATTGCGGCCGACGGCTTCTCGATGTCTCCGCTGGCCCGCGACGTCATGGATGCGTACGTGTCGAGAGCGAAGGGGACCGCGCCGGATTGGGCCCCGCTTCCCGTGCAGTACGCCGATTACGCGCTGTGGCAGTACGAGTGGCTGGGCTCGGAGGCGGAGGAAACTTCGCCGATGTCGAGACAGCTGGCCTATTGGACCACCGCGTTGTCGGACCTGCCCGAAGTACTGGACTTACCCACCGACCGTCCCCGACCTGCTGTCCGATCACTTCGCGGCGGTCGCGTCGAGTTCGAGATCGCTCCGGAGATTCACGCCGGCGTGGTGGCGCTGGCGCGGCAACACACCACGACGGTGTTCATGACAGTGCATGCCGCGCTGGCGATCTTGTTGGCACGACTGAGCGGGTCCGATGACATCGCCGTCGGGACGCCGATCGCCGGGCGTGGCGAGCGTGAACTCGACGACGTGGTGGGGATGTTCGTGAACACGCTCGTCCTCCGCACCCGAGTCGACGGCGGCGTCACGTTCACCGAGTTCTTGGACAATGTTCGGGAAACCGACCTCGGTGCCTTCATGCACGCCGATATTCCGTTCGAACGCGTGGTGGAGGCAGTGAGTCCGTCCCGCTCGACGGCCTACTCACCGCTGTTCCAGGTGATGTTCGAATTCCAGAACATCGAGCGACCCACGCTGGAACTGCCGAATCTGCGGGTGCGGAGCGTCGATGTGGCGATCGAGACCGCAAACTTCGACCTCCAGTTGACGCTGACCGAGAACGTGGACGCGGACGGGAACCCCGCTGGGACCACCGCGGGACTCGGTTATGCGACCGACCTTTTCGACGAGGCTACGGTCGCCGGGTTCGCGGAACGACTCCGGCGCATCCTCGCGGCCGTCACGGCCGGCCCGGACACCCCGGTCGGTGACATCGACATCCTCGGCGTTCGCGAACGCGCCGACCTGATTCCGGTGACGGGCGCTGCGGCGGGTGCGGCGCGGACGCTGCCGGAACTGCTCGCGGCGGCGGTCGCCCACGATCCGGACGCCGGCGCATTGATCTTCGAGAGTCGTCACGTGCGCTACCGCGAACTCGATGAACGTTCGAATCAATTGGCTCGCGTTTTGATCGCGCGTGGGGCGGGGCCGGAAACCGTGGTGGCCGTGTGCGTGCCCCGCTCCGTCGAGTCCGTTCTGGCCGTGTGGGCGGTGGCCAAGTCGGGTGCCGCGTTCCTTCCGGTGGACCCCCAGCACCCGGCGGCGCGCATCGAGTACATGCTCACCGACTCCGAGGCCGTATTGGGTGTGACGACCTCGTCGCACCGCAGCGCACTGCCCGGCGGGGTGCCGTGGCTGGTGGTGGACGACGCGGACGGGCTGTCGACGTACCCGGCGTCGGCAGTCACCGAGGACGAGCGGACTTCGCCGGTCCGGCTCGACAATCCGGCCTACCTGATCTACACCTCGGGGTCGACGGGCAGGCCTAAAGGCGTGGTGACCACGCATCGCGGCCTGGCAGATTTCGCCCTGCAGGAGCGGGAGACCTTCGCCACGACGGCCGCGTCCAGAGTGCTGCATTTCGCGTCACCGAGCTTCGATGCCTCCGTATTGGAATTGCTGTTGGCCGTCGGGGCGGCCGCCACCATGGTGATCGCACCCCCGACCGTGTACGGCGGCGCCGAACTGACGCAACTCCTGGAAGACGAGCGGGTGACGCATTGCTTCGTCACCCCGGCCGCGCTGGCGTCGGTCGATGCCGCTCAACTCACCGACCTCGAGTGCGTGGTCACAGGGGGTGAAGCGTGTCCCCCGGAGCTGTGTGCGCGGTGGGCGCCGGGGAGGCGAATGTTCAACGCGTACGGTCCGACCGAAGCGACAGTCGTGTCCAGTATCAGCGACGTCTTGTCACCGGGGGCGCCGGTCACCATCGGCGCGCCTACTCGTGGCTTCTCCGAGGTCGTGCTCGACTCGCGTCTGCAGCCGGTCCCAGTCAATGTGCCCGGGGAGTTGTATCTCGCAGGCGCCGCCCTCGCGCGCGGCTATCACCGGCGGATCACTCTGACGGCCGAACGCTTCGTCGCCGATCCCTTCGGCCCGGCGGGCAGCCGGATGTATCGCACCGGGGATCGGGTGCGTTGGACGAGGGACGGGCAACTGGAATACCTCGGCCGCAACGACACCCAGGTGAAGATCCGGGGCTTTCGCATCGAACTCGGTGAGATCGAGTCCGCCCTGCTTGCCCACGACGATGTGGCCCAGGCCGTCGCAACCGTGTGGAACGGGGACGGCAATGGTGATCGGCTGATCGGTTACCTCGTGCCGGAATCCGGCGTGGTGATCGACCCGAGGGCGGTGCTCGACTTCGTCGGTGGCCGGTTGGCGTTGTATATGGTGCCGGCCGCGCTGGTCGTGCTCGATTCGCTTCCGCTGACTGTTCACGGGAAGCTCGATCGCGCAGCACTTCCCGCCCCCGATTTCGGCGCCTCGGCGTCGCAGAGTCGGCCGCCGCGAACGGAGACCGAGGAGCTTCTCGCGGGACTGTTCGCGGATGTTCTCGGGATCGACTCGGTAGGTGCCACGGCCGATTTCTTCGCGCTCGGTGGCGACAGCATCATGTCGATCCAGTTGGTGGCCCGCGCCAAGGCCGCCGGGGTAATCCTTTCTCCCCGCGACGTGTTCGATCGTAGAACGGTGGCCGGCCTCGCGGAGGTGGCGCGTTTCGACGACGGTGGTCCAGTCGCGCTCGATGAGATGCCGGGCGGGGGCGTCGGCACTGTGCCCTCGACGCCGGTGGCGCGCTGGTTGATCGAGCGCAGCGGCGGCCGACTCGACAGGTTCTCCCAAGCGCTGCTGCTCGCGGCCCCTGCCGACCTCACCCGGGACGTTCTCGAGGGCGCCGTGGACGCGGTGCTCGATCGGCACGACATGCTCCGGGCACGATTGCTCGCCGACGACCAGGGTATGGAAGTGCTGCCATCGGGTTCGGTGCGGGCGCAGGGGTTGGTTCGCCACATGCCGGTCGAGACGGTCGACGGGGACGGCTTCACAGCGCTCGCGGCCGCAGAACTCGATGCTGCGGCCAACCACCTGGATCCGGCCGGCGCAGCCATGCTGCGGGTGGTGTGGTTCGACGTTCCGAACGGCGTCGGGCGACTACTCGTGGTGGTCCATCACCTCGCGGTCGACGGTGTGTCGTGGCGCATTCTCGTCGCCGACCTCGCGTCGGCGTGCAGTCAACTTCAGGTGGGCGCGACTCCTACTCTGCCGGATGTAGGAACGTCGATGCGGCGGTGGTCGCACGGCCTGCGCGACGCGGTGCCGCAACGAATGCCGGAACTGCCGATGTGGGAGTCAATTCTCGACGGCCCCGATCCGTTGATCGGTTCGCGCCCGCTGAACCCCGAAGTCGACGTCGCCGCGACCGTGGACACGGTCACCGTCGACGTGCCGTCGAGCGTGACCGCTGCCCTGCTCACCACGCTTCCGGCGGCCTTCCACGGCAGCGTCGGCGACGGGCTGCTGACCGCGCTGGCATTGGCGCTGTCCGCCTGGCGAGGCGAACAGGGCAGTGCCGCAGCGGACACCGTGATCACACTCGAAGGGCACGGACGCGAGGAGCACGTCGTCGCGGGCGCGGATGTGTCCCGCACCGTGGGTTGGTTCACCACTGTGTACCCGGTGAGAGTGGACCTCACCGGGATCGATATCGACGACGCCCTGACCGGAGGCCGCGCGGCAGGGCAGGCAGTCAAGGCGGTCAAAGAACAGTTGCTCGCCATTCCGGATCACGGGATCGGTTTCGGGATGCTGCGCTACCTGAACGAAGACACGGCAAGGACGCTTCACGGGTTCCGTTCTCCCCAGGTCAGTTTCAACTATCTGGGCCGGGTCGTCACCACAGGCGGAACGGAGGACTGGCTCCCGGTGGAGAGCACGCTCGGCGGAACCCAGAACACCGACATGCCCGTTGCATCCGTTCTCGACATCAACGCCGTGGTCGACGACCGCCCCGACGGCCCCCACCTGAGGGCGACGATCGCCTATCCCCGCGGCGTACTCGACAACGCCGACGTCACGGCCTTCGCGAATCTGTGGCGCAGCGCGCTCGGCGGACTTGCGGCGCACGTGGCAGGGCCGGGAGCGGGCGGGCTGACACCGTCCGATGTGCCGCTGGTGTCGGTCAGCCAGCAGCAGCTCGAGCGCTGGGAAGAGCGGTTTCCGGCGCTGGGGGACGTGTGGTCGCTGTCGCCGCTGCAGTCGGGATTGCTCTTCCACGCGTCGCTGGTCACCGACAGGGTGGACGTCTACACGGCGCAAATGCGGATCGACCTGGACGGGACAGTCGACACCGAGCGTCTGCGGGCTGCCGCGGCCGGACTGCTGGCCCACCACTCGAACTTGCGGTCTGCATTCGTCTACGACGACGACGGGGTTCCGGCGCAGCTGGTGCTCGATGCGGTGGAGGTGCCGTGGCGGGAGGTGGATCTGACCGGACACGGGCCCGTGGCCGCCGCGGAGTTGACACGCCTCCTCGACGAAGACCGCAGCGCCAGGTTCGATCTGGAAGCACCCCCGCTCGTGCGATTCATGTTGCTGCATAAAGGTCCTGGCAGCTACCTGCTCGCCATCACCAACCATCACATCGTCCTGGACGGCTGGTCGATGCCGCTGCTCGTGCGGGAATTGCTCGTGCGTTACGCCGATGACAGCTCGGATAACCTGCCGGAGGCACCGTCGTACCGCACCTATCTGGAATGGGTGGCGAACCGCGACCGGGAGACATCGGCCCGGGCCTGGGAGCAGGCCCTCGACGGCGTCGAGGAGCCGACACTGGTGGCGCCGCACGCGTCGGCTATGCAGTACGGAGTGCCCGGCGAGGTCGAGGTCGACCTGCCCGCCGATGTGTTCGCCCCGCTGGCGGCGGTGACACGGCGCCTCGGCGGCACGATGAACACGGTGATCCAGGCGGCATGGGGAGTGTTGTTGTCGCGGTTGCTCTCCCGCGACGACGTGGTCTTCGGCGCCACGGTCTCGGGCCGACCACCGCACCTACCCGGCGTCGAGAACATGGTGGGGTTGTTCATCAACACCCTGCCGGTGCGGGTACGAGTTAACCCAGCGGAGACCATCGCGGAACTACTCGACCGCATGCAGGGGGAGCAGACTGCCCTGCTCGACCACCACCACGTCGGGCTCGGTGACATTCAGCAGCGAATCGGTCTGGGAACCCTGTTCGACACGCTGTCGGTGTTCGAATCGTATCCGATCGACACGTCCGGCTTGGGCGAGGACACCGACATCGCAGGCATGCGAGTGACGGGCGTCGATGCCCGCGACGCCACACACTATCCCCTCACCCTGATGACGAGTCTCGAACCGCAACTGCGGCTGAGCCTTCGCTACCAGGCCGATGCCATCGACCACGAGACGGTCACCCGAATGGCGGGGCGACTCACCGCGATTCTCGGCACCATCGCCCGGGACGTCGACACTCTGGTTGGCGACGTCGATCTCTTCGCGCCGGGTGAGCGGGAGTTGGTGTTGGGGGGGTGGAATGCGACGGGGTGTGTGGTGCCGGGGGTGTCGTTGGTGGGGTTGTTCGAGGAGCGGGTGGGGTGTGTGCCGGATGCGGTGGCGGTGGTGTCTGGTTCGGTGGTGTTGTCGTATGGGGAGTTCGGTGTGCGGGTGCGTCGGTTGGCGCGGTTGTTGATGGGGTTGGGGGTGGGTCCGGAGTCGTTGGTGGGGATTGCGGTGGGTCGGTCGGTGGAGTTGGTGGTGGGGATTTATGCGGTGCTCGAGGCGGGGGGTGGGTATGTGCCGGTGGATGTGGATCAGCCGGTGGAGCGGGTGGAGTATGTGTTGGGTGTGGCCGCGCCGGTGTTGGTGTTGAGTACGTCGGTGGATCGGGTGGGGTTACCGGGTTCGGTTGTGGTGGTGGAGTTGGATGTTGTTGATGTGTCGGGGTTTTCGGGGGAGCCGATTTCGGATGGGGAGCGGTTGGGGGTGGTGCGGGGGGAGAATCCGGCGTATGTGATGTTCACGTCGGGTTCGACGGGTCGGCCGAAGGGGGTGGTGGTTTCGCATGCGGGGATTGTGAATCGGTTGTTGTGGATGCAGGGGGAGTATGGGCTGGGCTGCGATGATGTGGTGTTGTTGAAGACGCCGGTGACGTTCGATGTGTCGGTGTGGGAGTTGTTCTGGCCGTTGTTGGTGGGGGCGCGGTTGGTGGTGGCGGAGCCGGGTGGGCATCGTGATCCGGCTT
Source organism: Rhodococcus sp. NPDC019647 (assembly GCF_044389235.1). Classification (NCBI taxonomy): domain Bacteria; kingdom Bacillati; phylum Actinomycetota; class Actinomycetes; order Mycobacteriales; family Nocardiaceae; genus Rhodococcus; species Rhodococcus sp. NPDC019647. The sequence goes on from NZ_JBIRXS010000006.1 coordinate 278,078, forward strand.
ATCTTGTGGATGTGATCGTCGGGAATGGGGTGACGACGGTGCATTTCGTGCCGTCGATGTTGGCGGTGTTCACGGCGGAGCCGGCGGTGGCGCGGTGTGTGAGTGTGCGGCGGGTGTTCGCGTCGGGGGAGGCGTTGTCGGCGTCGGTGGCGTCGAGGATGCGGGGGTTGGTGCCGGGTGTGCGGGTGCATAACTTGTACGGGCCGACGGAGGCGTCGGTGGATGTGACGTTTCATGAGGTGACCGATGCGGATGTGGTGGGGGTGCCGATCGGGGTTCCGGTGTGGAATACGCAGGTGTTTGTGTTGGATGGGTGGTTGCGGCCGGTGCCGGTGGGGGTGGTGGGGGAGTTGTATGTGGGGGGTGTGCAGTTGGCGCGGGGGTATCGGGGTCGGGTGGATTTGACGGCGGATCGGTTTGTGGCGAATCCCTTCGGGTGTGGTTCGCGGTTGTATCGGACGGGGGATCGGGTTCGGTGGTTGTCGGGTGGGGAGCTCGAGTATGTGGGTCGGGTGGATTTTCAGGTGAAGTTGCGGGGGCAGCGGGTGGAGTTGGGGGAGATCGAGGCGGTGTTGTTGCGGTATGGGGGTGTGGCGCAGGCGGTGGTGGTGTTGCGGGGTGGGTCGGGTGGGGAGTTCGTGGTGGGGTATGTGGTTCCGGAGTGTGGGGTGGTGGTGGAGGGTCGGGCGGTGGTGGAGTGGGTGGCGGGGGTGTTGCCGGGGTATATGGTGCCGTCGGTGGTGGTGGTGCTCGATGAGTTGCCGGTGACGGTGAATGGCAAGCTCGACCGCAAGGCCCTCCCAGAACCCCACTTCACTACAGCGGGGTATCGCGCTCCCACGACACCTGTAGAGCAAGCTGTCGCCACAGCTTTCGCGGACGTCCTCGGTGTCGACCGCGTCGGCGCGGACGACAGCTTCTTCGCTCTCGGTGGCGATTCGCTCAGCGCCACCAGGGCGGTGGCCCGCATCAACAGCGCGCTGGAGACGACACTCTCCGTGGGCGTGCTGTTCGACAACCCCGTGGTATCCGACCTGGCCGATCGGGTCGGGCCGACCCTGCTGACGAAATCCGCCGCCCCGGAACTGACAGCGCGACCGCGGCCCGATCGGCTTCCCCTTTCTCTCGCGCAACAGCGTATGTGGTTCATCAACCAGTTCGACACCTCCTCACCGGCCTACAACATTCCGGTCGCGCTACGACTGGACGGCGTGATAGACCTGCAGACTCTCCGGGCGGCACTCGGTGACGTCATCGAACGGCACGAGACACTGCGTACCGTGTATCCCGGCTCCGCCGACGGACCCCATCAAGTCATTGTCGAGCCGACAACCGCTGTCCCTGAACTAGATTCGACACCCGCTGCCGAAGGGGACCTTCGAGATCTTCTCGCCACCTTTTTCGGCAGGGGATTCGATGTCACCGAGGAACTTCCCATCCGGGTGACGTTGGTGAGCCTCGCTCCCGAGAGTCACGTCCTCGCCCTCGTCGTCCATCACATTGCGGCCGACGGGTACTCGATGACGCCCCTGGCGCGCGATGTGATGCTTGCCTACACCGCGCGCAAGCAACAGCGCGCGCCCGGCTGGGCACCGCTGCCCGTGCAGTACGCCGACTACAGCCTGTGGCAGCGCGAGGTCCTGGGCACCGAGGACCAGCCCGAGTCGGTGCTGTCGGAGCAACTCGGCTACTGGATCCGGACGCTGTCGGGGAGCCCGGAGGTTGTGCCGCTGCCCCTGGACCGACCGCGACCCGCGCAAAGATCCTCCCGGGGTGCCGTCATCACCACCGACATCGCGCCTACCGTGCACTCCGCCTTGCTCGACCTTGCACGCCATACTCGTTCGACTCTGTTCATGGTGATGCACGCCGCCTGGGCGGTGCTGCTCCAACGGCTGTCCGGCTCACACGACGTGGTGGTGGGAACGCCGATCGCGGGCCGCGGCCACCGATCGCTCGACGATGTAGTGGGGATGTTCGTCAACACGTTGGTGCTCCGCACGTCGGTGCCGTCGGGGGCGTCCTTCGCCGACGTACTCACCGAGGTGCGCTCGGCTGACCTCGGCGCGTTCGAGCACGCGGACATCCCGTTCGAGCGGCTCGTAGACGAGTTGGTGCCCGAGCGGTCCACTGCGCACACACCCCTGTTCCAGGTGCTCCTGGAGTTCCGGAACGACACGCGCGTACGCCTGGAACTGCCGGGGTTGGCAGTGGAATCTCTCGACGTCGATCTCGACGTGGCGCAATTCGACTTGCAGCTGAGCCTGGCCGAGCGGCTCGACGAGAATGGGATGCCGACCGGGATCACCGCCGGATTCCGGTACGCGACCGACGTATTCGACCGCACATCGGTCGAGCGTCTCGCACAGCGCTTCCTCCGTGTGGTCGAGACCGTGTCCGCAGACCCGATGGTGCTCGTGGACGACATCGACCTCCTCCTCCCGGCCGAGCGCGAGTTCATACTCACGTCCGCGCATCGACCGGCACAGCACGTCGCGCCGTCGACGTTGGCGGACGTTTTCGACCATGCGGTGGCCGCCGCCGGTGATGCCGTCGCCGTGCGCTGTGACGGCTCGTCCGTGACCTACCGGGAACTCGACGACCGGGCGAACCGGCTCGCGAGACTGCTGGCCGACCAGGGAGCAGGCGCGGAAACACTGGTGGCCGTGGTCATGACGCGTTCCGTCGACTTGGTGGTTGCGCTTCTGGCAGTGGTGAAGTCGGGCGCCGGGTACCTTCCGGTCGATGTAACCTCTCCTCCGGAGCGGCTGACCTTCCTGCTGAACGATGCCCAGCCGAGATGTGTACTGACCACCACCGCGGACGCACCGGTTGTCGGTACTGCCCGCGCCCCGGTCATTGTCGTGGACGACCCCGGCACCCTGACCGCGGTGCAACGCTTCTCGCCACTGCCGATGACGGATGTCGACCGGTGCAGCCCGCTGCACCCGGACTCGGTGGCGTACGTGATCTACACGTCGGGCTCCACCGGACGGCCGAAGGGTGTGCAGGTCTCGCATCGCAACGTGGTTGCCTTGCTGGCACAAACCCAGTCGCTGTTCGGTTTCGGGCCCGAAGACGTGTGGACCATGTTCCATTCCGCCGCATTCGACTTCTCGGTGTGGGAAATGTGGGGAGCGTTCGCGCACGGTGGCCGGCTGGTACTCGTGGACTACTTCACCGCGCGCTCACCCGAGAAGTTCCTCGAACTCCTGCGCGGCGAACACGTCACAGTCCTGAACCAAACTCCCACTGCCTTCTATCAGTTGGCAGAGGCGGATCGTCTGGCCGGTGGTCCCGCACTGTCCCTCCGGTACGTGATCTTCGGCGGGGAAGCCCTCGAATTCGCGCAACTGCAGCGCTGGTACGCACGCCGGGACGACACCGCGCCGGTTCTGGTCAATATGTACGGCATCACGGAAACGACGGTGCATGTCAGCCACCTGCCGATCGACCGGGACACCGTGACGGAGCAGCCCGCATCCGTGATCGGCCGGGGCCTACCCGGGCTGCGCGTCTACGTCCTCGACGACCGGCTGCATCCGGTGCCGCCGGGCGTGGCCGGGGAAATGTACGTCGCAGGAGAGCAGGTGTCGCGCGGATACCTCGGCCGTCCCGCCCTCACGTCCGCCCGGTTCGTTCCCGACCCCTTCTTGCCGGAGTCGCGGATGTACAGGTCCGGTGACCTCGGCAGGTGGAACCGCGACGGGCAACTGGAGTACCTCGGCCGCAACGACCTCCAGGTGCAGATGAAGGGTTACCGGATCGAACTCGGCGAGGTGGAGTCGGCACTCCTCGCGTGTGAAGGAGTGGCGCAGTCTGCGGTGACGGTACACGGGAGTCGATTGGTGGGGTACGCCGTGCCGGAGACCGGCGTATCGATCGACCCGGCGGTGGTCATCGACGCAGCCGCAGAGAGGCTGGCTTCGCACATGGTGCCGGCAGCAGTGGTGGTTCTCGACGAGATGCCGTTGACGGCGAACGGCAAGCTCGACCGGAAAGCTCTGCCCGAACCGGACTTCGGTCAACGGGTCACCACGAGCCGTACCCCCCTCACCGAGATCGAACGCATTCTCGCCGGCCTGTTCGCCGAGGTCCTGGGCCTCGACACGGTGGGCGTCGACGACTCGTTCTTCGCCATCGGTGGCGATTCGATCATGTCCATCCAGCTGGTCACCCGCGCCAAGGCAGCCGGGGTCGTGATCTCGCCGCGAGACGTGTTCGAACGCAAAACGGTTGCGGCTCTGGCCGAGATCGCGGGACAGGGTGACGAGACAGTTGTCCTCGAGGAGTTGCCCGGCGGCGGCCTCGGGGAGATTCCGTTGACCCCGATCGTGCGGTGGCTCCTCGGCCGAGGCGGAGATTTCCGGCGTTACTCGCAGACCGCACTGTTCACCGTGCCCGCGACCTTGGACGAGGACACCCTGACGCAGGCCGTCCAGGCCCTGCTGGATCGGCACGACCTCCTGCGATCGCGTCTGTACCGCACCTCGCACACCGAAGACGGCTGGTCGATGGAGGTGCAAGCCGAAGGGGCGGTGCGGGCGGCCACGCTGGTACGCCGGGTGCCGGTGGACGGTGACGACGTCTCCGATCTCGCCGCGAGGGAACTCGACGCGGCCCTCGATCGGCTCGACCCCGAAACGGGCGCGATGATGCAGGTGGTCTGGTTCGACGCCGACCGCCGCGGGAATGGCCGGTTGCTGATCGCCGTCCATCACCTGGCGATGGACGGAGTGTCCTGGCGGATCATGATCCCGGACCTCGCCACGGCGTGCGCGCAACTGCAGTCCGGCGCGACACCGGTGCTGGAGCCACCGGGAACGTCGATGCGCCGATGGGCGTATGCACTCGCCGACGCCGCTCACGAGCCTCGACGAACAGCCGAACTCGAACTGTGGCAACGGATACTTGACGAGCCCGACCCGATCCTGGGCTCACGTCCCGTGGCCGAATCGGACACCGCCCTCACCGCCGAGGACGTGGAAGTGCACCTTCCAGCGCCGTTGAGCGAGACACTGCTGACAACCGTGCCACGGGCATTCCACGGCAGCGTCGGAGACGGGCTGTTGACGGCGCTGACCATGGCGCTGATCCGGTGGCGGCGACACCGGAGGATCGATGTCCAGGACGCCTTGGTAAACCTCGAAGGCCACGGCCGTGAAGAGCAGGTGGTGCCCGGGGCAGATCTCTCCCGTACGGTCGGATGGTTCACCACCATCTTCCCCGTGCGTTTCGATCTCGGCGGAGTGAACCTCGACGATGCGTTCGCGGGAGGCCCGTCCGCAGGAGCCGCGGTGAAGGCTGTCAAGGAAATGCTCCTCGCCGTACCCGACCACGGCATCGGCTTCGGACTGCTCCGCTACCTGAACAACGAAACTGCCGAGACGCTTTCACCGCTGTCGCCGCCGCAGGTCAGTTTCAACTATCTCGGCAGAATGGGCGGAACAGCTCCGGAGAACGCCGAGGGATGGGTGCCCGTCGACGAACCCGCCCTACGCGAGAAGGCGGCTGCAGACCTGCCCGTCGCGGCGGTCGTCGACGTCAATGCGAAGACCATCGACGCGGGCGAAGGCCCGCAGCTGAAATCCACGTGGAGTTACCCGCCGGGCGTCCTCACCCGAGAGGAGGTCGACGAACTCGCGCAACTGTGGGTACAGGCACTCGCCGCCCTCGGTGCGCACGTCGAGTCGGGCGGTGGCGGCTTCACGCCATCGGATTTCGATCTCGTCGAACTGGGGCAGGATGCGATCGAGACCCTCGAACGTCGCTGCCCCGACCTGATCGACGTGTGGCCGCTGTCGCCTCTGCAATTCGGCATGCTCTTTCAGGCCGAGCTTGCAGACGCCTCCGTCGATGCCTACCTCGTGCAGATCGGTCTCGACCTTCGCGGTGCGGTGGATGCACCTCGCCTGCGTCGCGCCGTCGCCGCTCTGGTCGACAGACACGCCAACCTGCGCACCGCTTTCCTGCACGACGCCGAGGGCAACACCATGCAAGTCGTCCGGCGACACGTCGAGGTGCCCTGGCGTGAGGTCGATCTGACCGCGCTCGACGACACCGCGGCGGCGTCCGAGATCAGACGACTCGAGGCCGAAGACAGGATCCGCCCGTTCGACCTGACTTCTGCCCCGCTGATTCGCTTCACGCTGATCGCGTTGGCACAAAACCGATACCGGCTGGTGTCGGCCAACCATCACATCCTTCTCGACGGCTGGTCGATGCCGCTGCTGATCACGGAGTTGCTGACGCTCTACGCCACCGACGGTGACCCGTCACCCCTCCCACGTGTGCGCGGCTACCGCGACTATCTGGCGTGGATGAAGCACCGGGATCTCGAACCCTCCCGGGCGGTGTGGGCCCGGGCTCTGGCGGGGGTGGAGGGTCCGACCCTGCTGGCAGCCCGGTCGAGCGGAGCGAGGGGGAATTCAGCCCGGTCGAGCGGAGCGAGGGGGAATTCAGCCCGGGCGAGCGGGGCGAGCGGAGCGAGGGATGATTCAGCAGCCGTCGAACGTCGGCGGCAGTTGTCCACCATTCCGCAGGAGTGGGTGTTCGATCTGGACGAGGACGAGACCACCCGCCTGCGCGAGCTGGCGCGTTCTCGCGGGGTGACGATCAACACTCTCGTCCAGGTGTGCTGGGGAATTGTGCTCGGTACGTCGACCGGCCGCGACGACGTTCTGTTCGGCGCCACCGTCTCGGGGCGGCCTCCCGAGCTGGCCGGCATCGAGACGATGATCGGCCTGTTCATCAACACACTGCCCGTCCGGATCGAGCTGCGTCCCGAAGAATCGATGGGTGCGCTCCTCGAACGTGTCCAGGCCGAGCAGGCGGCGTTGCTGGATCATCACTACCTGGGTCTGGCCGAGATTCAGCGCGCCGCGGGGCCCGAGGTCGGCTTCGACACCTTGACCGTGTTCGAGTCGTACCCGGTCGATCGCGCCGGGCTGTCGACCGACACCGATATCGCCGGGATGCGCGTGGCGGGGGTGGATGCGCACGATGCCGCGCATTACCCGCTGAGCCTGGTCGCGTCTGTCGACACTCGTCTGCACTTGAAGTTCGAGTACCTGCCCGACGTCTTCGCGGCGGACGCAGTCGAAGGCATCGCCGGGCGTGTGCTGCGGGTACTCGACGCCTGCACCCGGCCGGAACAGCCGTTGGCCGCGCTGTCGCTGCTCACCGACGACGAGCGCGCCGAACTGGTTCCGGTCCGCGGCCGTCCGGGCGGGTCGGCCCGCACTCTGCCCGAAATTTTCGCCGATGCCGCCGCGCTCGATCCGGATGCGATCGCACTGTCCTTCGAAGACGAGCACGTGAGCTACCGCGAGCTGGACGAGCGGTCGAATCGTCTGGCGCGCGCACTCATCGCCCGCGGTGTCGGACCGGAGAGCTTCGTGGCCATCGGAATACCGCGGTCCCTCGACTCCATGCTGTCGGTATGGGCGGTGGCGAAGACGGGAGCGGCGTTCGTGCCGATCGACCCCAGCTACCCCGACGAGCGCATCACGCACATGCTCACCGATTCCGGAGCCGCACTCGGCGTGACCACCACGCAGCACCGTGGCCGCCTCCCGGGCACCGCGCACTGGCTGATACTGGACCACCCCCACTTCACAACCGAATGCGCCGATTGTTCGGGGGCGCCGGTCACCGCAGTCGAGCGGACCGGTCCGATCGCGCTGGACACGGCCGCCTATCTGGTCTACACCTCGGGGTCCACGGGGCTGCCCAAGGGTGTCCTCGTCACCCATCGTGGTCTCGACAACTTCGCCCTCGACCAACTCGAAAGATGCGGCGCGACAGCACAATCCCGCACCCTGCACTTCTCGACGCCCAGCTTCGACGGATCGGTATACGAGTATCTGCAGGCCTTCGGGGCCGGCGCGACGATGGTGATCGCGCCGCCCACGGTATACGGCGGCGAAGATCTGGCACGGCTCCTCGCGGAACGGGAGGTCACCCACGCGTTCATCACCACCTCGGCGCTGGCGTCACTCGACCCAGCCGGGTTGGATCACCTGGCGGACGTGGTGTTCGGCGGTGAAGCGTGCCCACCCGACCTGATCGCCCGCTGGGCACCGGGCCGTCGGCTGTACAACGGGTACGGGCCGACCGAGGCGACGATCATGTCCAACATCAGCGAACCGCTGGTTCCCGGCGGTCCGATCACCATCGGCGGCCCCATCCGCGGCGTGACGGAACTGGTACTCGACACCCGATTGCAACCGGTCCCGGTCGGAATTCCGGGCGAACTGTATCTCGCCGGGGCAGGTCTGGCCCGCGGCTATCACCGTCGACCGGCGCTCACGGCCGAACGGTTCGTCGCCGATCCCACACGACCCGGCGAAAGGATGTACCGCACCGGGGATGTCGTGCGGTGGACCGCCGACCACAGCATCGAGTACCTGAGCCGCAGCGACTTCCAGGTCAAGGTCCGGGGTTTCCGCGTCGAACTCGGCGAAATCGACGCCACCCTCATGTCGGAGCCGGACGTCGGGTTCGCGGCCACGATCGCGCACCGCGGCCCCGCCGGAGACACGCTGCTGGTGTCCTACGTCGTGCCGGCGGCGGGTCGCGTCCTCGACAGTGCCGTGCTAACCAGGCGTCTCGAGCGCCGTCTGCCGTCGCACATGGTGCCGTTCGCGATCGTGCTGCTGGATCGAATCCCGTTGACGGCAGTCGGCAAGCTGGACCGCACGGCACTGCCGGAGCCCGACTTCCTTTCCAGGACAGGTCCATACCGGCCGCCGGCCGACCCGATCGAGGAAGCGGTAGCCGACGTCTTCGCGGACGTACTCGGACTAGGACGGGTGGGTGCCGATGCCGGATTCTTCGACCTCGGCGGCAATTCCCTGAGCGCGACCCGCGCGATGGCCCGGTTGCGGGCGTTGCTCGGCATCGACTGTGGGGTCCGTGACCTGTTCGAGGCGCCCACCGTGGCCGCGCTGGCCGCACGGATCGAGCACGCCGGTGCGCGGCAGTCCGAACGCCCGGTGCTCGCACCCCGCACGCGACCCGAGAACATCCCGCTGTCGTTCGCTCAGCAGCGCATGTGGTTCGTCAACCAACTTGACACCACCTCGGCCGCCTACAACATCCCGATCGTGGTCCGACTGAGCGGTGCGCTCGATGTGCGGGCACTGAGCTCGGCGATCACCGATGTCTTTACCCGGCACGAGTCCCTGCGAACGACGTTCCCGATCGGCGAGGACGGGCCCGTCCAACGAATACTGCCCGCCGAGAGCGCAGCGCTCACACTGATCCCGGTCGCCGTGGTGGACGAGCAACATCTGCGAGAGAAGCTGACCCGGCTGGTGTCGGCGGGATTCGATGTCACCGCGCGGGTGCCGCTGCGGGTGCGCCTGTTCTCGCTCACCGCCACCGAGCACGTGCTTGCCGTAGTGGTGCATCACATCTCGGCGGACGGGTTCTCGATGGTCCCGCTGGTGCACGACGTGATGACGGCATACGAAGCCCGGGCCCGCGGCGACGCGCCCGCGTGGGCACCGCTGCCGCTGCAGTACGCCGACTACACCCTGTGGCAACGGGAGCTGCTGGGCTCGGCCGACGACCCCGAGTCGCTGATCGGGACGCAGCTCGCCTACTGGAGGACCGTGCTGGCAGGAACACCCGACCTCCTCGAACTGCCCACCGATCACGACCGGCCTCCCCAGCAATCCTTCCGCGGCGCCCGCATCGGCTTCACCGTCGACCAAGGCCTTCATCGACGGATCAAAGAACTGTCGCGGCGCCTTCGCTCCACGGAGTTCATGACCGTCCATGCCGCACTCGCCGTGCTGCTGTCGCGGCTCGGCCGCACCGACGACGTCGTGATCGGAACGCCGATCGCCGGCCGCGGAGAACCCGCGCTCGACGACCTGGTCGGCATGTTCGTGGGCACGCTCGCCCTGCGCACGCAGGTCGATTCCGCAACGTCCTTCACCACCCTGGCGGCCCAGTGCCGTGACGTCGACCTCGGTGCCTTCACCCACGCCGACGTCCCCTTCGAACGCGTGGTGGAGGCAGTGGGTCCGACTCGATCGACGGCGCACTCACCGATCGTCCAGGTCTCCCTCGAATTCCAGAACAACGAGCAACCAGTGCTGACACTGCCGGATCTGGAGGTTCGTGCACTCGATCCCGAACTCGCCGTCGTCAAGGTGGATCTTGAATTCCTCCTGGCCGAGAAGTTCGACGCGAACGGTGCACCGGCAGGCATGGATGGCGCCATCGATTTCGCCACCGATCTCTTCGATGCCGGCACCGTCCGAGGTTTCGCCGACCGGTTCCTGCGGATTCTCGAGGCCGTGGCCGAGAACCCCGACCGGCCGGTCGGCGACCTCCCGCTCCTCGACGAGGTGGAGACGCGGGCCCTGGTTCCTGCCCGCGGCGCACCCGACATGCACCCGGAACTGTGGCCCGACCTGCTGACCGCTGCCGCCGCACTCGACCCCGACTCGGTGGCGCTGTCCTGCGAGGGCAGGCACGTGCGTTACCGCGAACTCGACGAGTGGTCCAACCGGTTGGCCCGCGTCCTTCGTGGCCGTGGGGTGGGGCCGGAGACCTTCGTCGCGCTCGGAATGCCCCGCTCGATCGAGGCCGTGGTCTCGATCTGGTCGGTCACCAAGTCAGGCGCTGCCTTCGTGCCCGTCGATCCGGCCTACCCACGCGAGCGCATTGACTTCATGCTCACCGATTGCCGAGCCTCGTTGGGCCTTACCGTGCGAGCTCACCGTGACACTTTGCCGGACCCTGTTGCATGGCTGGTGCTGGACGACGAGAACGTCACCGAGCAGGTGGCGGCGGAGTCGTCCGCGCCGCTGACAGATGAGGACCGGACGAGCCGATTGTTACTCGCCCATCCGGCGTATCTCATCTATACCTCCGGGTCGACGGGGAAACCGAAGGGCGTCGTCGTCACTCACCAGGGCATGGCCAACTTCACCGCGGAAACGCGCGACTGCTTCGAGGTCACGCCCGAGGCCAGGGTGTCGCATCTGGCGTCCCCGAGTTTCGATGCCTCGGTGTTCGAGCTGATGATGGCGTTCAGCGCCGGGGCGCGGGTGGTGATCGTGCCGCCCACCATCGTCGGTGGCAGCGAACTGGCTCATCTGTTCCGGCGCGAGCGAGTCACCCATGCCACCATCACACCCACCGCGCTGGCGGCGCTCGACAACGACGAACTCCACTCGCTTCGTGTCCTCGACCTGGTCGGCGAGGCATGCCCGCCGGAGGTGGTCGCGCAGTGGGCGCCGGGTCGCAGCCTGCACAGCGGGTACGGACCCACGGAAACCACCATCCAGGCGAGTGTCAGCGCCCCGATGCATGCCGGTGAAGGGGTGAACATCGGGGGGCCGGCAGTAGGACTTGTGTTCCTGGTCCTCGACGAGCGACTGCAACCGGTGCCCGTCGGCGTGCACGGCGAGTTGTACATCGCCGGGCCGGGTATGGCACGCGGGTACCATAACCGGGCGGCACTCACCTCCGAACGCTTCGTCGCCTGCCCCTTCTGCGAGCCGGGGTGCCGGATGTACCGGACCGGCGACGTGGTGCGCTGGCGCAAGTCGGCGAGTCCGGCGACGGGGGATGTCACACCGCACACCCTGGAGTACATCGGGCGCAGCGACTTCCAGGTCAAGGTCCGCGGCTTCCGCATCGAACTCGGCGAGATCGACGCCGTGCTCGCCCGCCATCCGGCGGTCGCATTCGCTGCCACCATCGGTCACACAGCTCCCTCGGGCGACGCCGTACTCGCCTCGTATGTGCGGGTACAGGACGGACAGGAGGTGCGGCCTACGGAACTGCGCACCTACGCGTCCGAGCGCCTACCCGCACACATGACGCCGGCCGCGGTGATCGTCCTCGACGAAATCCCGATGACCCCTGTCGGCAAACTCGACCGAAAAGCCTTGCCCGCACCGGAATTCGGTTCCAGTGGAGCGACGTTCCGGGCACCGGCCACGGACACCGAACGCGTGATCGTGGAAGTGTTCGCCGAGGTCCTCGGCGTGGAGCGGGTCGGCGCCGCGGACAGCTTCTTCGACCTCGGCGGAAACTCCCTCCTCGCCACCCGGATCGTCAGCGCCCTCGAGGCCAGACTGGAGCGGACGGTTCCGCTGCAATGGATGTTCCTCGACCCCACGCCTGCGGGGATCGCCCACCGTCTCGAACTGCCGGCCCGGGCCACCGGTGTGGAAGAGGCACTCGCCGTCGTGATTCCGTTGCGGGCGCTGGGAAGAGGTACCCCGTTGTTCTGCGTGCATCCAGGAATCGGGCTCTCGTGGGGTTACGCCGGCCTCGTCCGGTACCTACCGCCGGACCGGCCGGTGTACGGACTGCAGCTCCCCGCGATCAGCGGTGAGCCGTTACCCGAGTCGATCGAACAACTCGCCCGCCGCTACGTCGACGAGATCAGGAACATACAGCCCGAAGGTCCCTACGACCTGTTGGGTTGGTCGCTCGGCGGGGTCATCGCACATGCCATGGCCGTCGAACTCCGGGCCTCGGGAGATGAGGTGGCCACCCTGGCCCTCATGGACAGCTACCCCGAGGACGGAGAGCAACCCGCAGTCGGTCAGCTCGACCTGCGGGAGCTGCTCCGGGGCCTCGGCGTGGAGACCGACCTGTCGGACAACCAGCTCACCTACGAGCGTGCGGCCCAGTTGCTCGGTGAAACATTCGGGGCCGAAGCCGGTGTCACCGCAGAGCATCTCGAACGGATCGCTGCGGGGTACGAGAACTCCAAGCGTCTCGGGTACCGGTTCGTTCCGCGGGTGTACGACGGCAACGTGCTCTTCTTCCCTGCCGTGCGCAACGGAGACGGTGGCGTCCGCGCGCGGTCCGCCGAGGAGTGGCGGTCGCTCGTGACCGGCCGGATCGACGAGCAGCCCGTCGATTGCGGGCACAACGACATGATCGAACCGCAGTCCCTCGCCGTCATCGGGCCCGTCCTGGCACGCTCGCTCGAGGTCCGTGATCGGTGACCCGGCCAGGGCGGACATAGGCCTGCTTCCCGGAATCGGCCCGACAGGAGTAGTCTGTCCTGCGGTCTGCAGAGTGCAGTCGCCGCTCACGTCTGTGAGCATGTCGAGGAAGTGGAGGTGAGGCGTCCGATGAGAAGCCAACCTCCCAGTATTTACTGAAACCGTTTCACCTCGCCGGGGAACGGTTTCACAGTCGTGTGTCCACAAGCACGCATCCTTCCTCGAAAGACCAGTGCCATGCCACAATTGCGTCCCATTCGTTCGCTGCTCCCGAGCCGTTCCGCCGGTCTGTCCGACGCCGAGACCGGTCACGTCACCCCGCGTCGCGCACCCGAACCGACGCCGGCCGAAGAAACTGTGGTCAACAGCGCCGTCTACCGCGACGGAAAGAAGATCGCCACACCGGCCACGCTGTCGGAAGCGCTGGGCAGCTTGCCGGACGCATCGTCGATGGCCTGGATCGGCATGTACCGGCCCAACGACGCCCAGTTGTACGCTGCAGCAGCGCAATTCGACCTCCACGAGCTGGCCGTCGAGGACGCGATCGTCGCGCACCAGCGTCCCAAACTCGAACGCTACGGCGAAACGTTGTTCGTGGTGCTGCGGGCCGCACGGTACTGCGACGAAACCGAGCGCGTCGAATTCGGCGAGCTGCACATCTTCTGTGGGCCGACGTTCGTGCTCACCGTGCGCCACAGTGAGTCACCCGACCTGTCGGCGGTGCGCAGGAGGATGGAAGGGAATCCGGACCTGCTGAAGCTGGGACCCGAGGCGGTCCTGTACGCGATCCTCGACGCGGTGGTCGACGGCTACGCCCCGGTGGTGTCGGGACTGCAGAACGACATCGACGAGATCGAAACCGAAGTGTTCAGCGGCGAACCCGGTGTGTCGCGGCGCATCTACGAACTCACGCGCGAGGTCATCGAATTCCAGAGGGCCACAAGGCCGCTGCTCGGAATGCTGCGCGGGCTGTCGGCGGGATTCGAGAAATACAACACCGACGAGGAACTGCAGCGGTATCTCCGCGACGTCACCGATCACGCGACGGTCGTCGTGGAGCGGGCGGACGGGTTCCGTCAGTTGCTCGGCAACATCCTCACCGTCAACGCAACTCTGGTGTCGCAGGAACAGAACGAGGAGATGCGAAACCTCACCCAGGCGAGCTACGCGCAGAACGAGGAAATCAAGAAGGTATCGGCCTGGGCGGCAATCCTGTTCGCCCCCACCCTCATCGGGACGGTGTATGGCATGAACTTCGACCACATGCCGGAACTGCACTGGGTGGGCGGGTACCCGTTCGCCCTGTCGTTGATGATGCTCACGTGCGCGGGCCTGTACACCATCTTCAAACGGCGTGGCTGGTTGTGAGCGAGGTCGGCTGCGGGTGAATCCCGCCGGGGCCGTGTACCGGGTGTACAAGGATCGCGGTTCTGGTGTGAGGGAAACGCGGGCCGGTGTGGACCGGATGCTCGACGACGCCGCCCAAGGCTACTTCACGGTGGTGCGGGTGGTGTGGCGGGATCGGCTGGCCCGGTTCGGAGTCGCCTGGATCCAGCGCTTCTTGTCGGTGGTCGGGGTTACGGTCGAGGTGTTGCGGAAGCATGGCGACACAACGCTGGTGGGGAGCTGATGGATGACTTCAATGCGTTGCTCGCCTCGTTTTCGGGCCGGTTCTACCGGCTGCGGTCGAAACAGAATCAACGCCGACTTCTCGGGCGATGCGGCAGCGAGGTTGGAGGAGGGATAGCCGATGACTGTTGCCGGATTCACTGTGCCGCGTCAGTTTTCGTTCACCACCCGCCCGTACGCGGCGGTCGACGACGCTACCGGCGCCCCGCTCGGGCTCGATACCATCGACCTTCGTGTTCGGTGGCTGCTCGACCTGATCGGCGCCGCGCAATCGGAGTTGGTGTCGAGGTTGTGGCAACCGGCCACCTTCGATGCCCTTACCGCCGGACGTGATGGTCAAGGCCGGAAGCTCCCGGTGCAGGGGCATGTCGCTGCGGCGCGTCTGGGGTGGAACCCGTCCTACCCCACCGGGGTGTACGTGCCGTCGCGGGTGAGCCGGGTGATCACCGCCCAGGCGGTCGGCACGCTACGCACCTTGGCGTACCGGGATACCGCCATCGGGGCGCTGTCGGCCAGGTTCGACCCCGTCGCCGGCCGACTGGCGCCGCCCACCACGGCCGGTGAGTATGTGCCGTCGGGTTTCGCGCGCGGCGTGGCACGGCAACTCGCAGCGCGCGCCCGCCGCACCGACGGCGCGGCCACCGAACGCCTACGCATCACCGACGTGCAGACACCGCCGCAGACCTGTGTGATGGCCAGGCTTTCCGCTGCCGATCGACAACTCTCGCAGATCACCGTCGCAGACGGTGTGATGGTGTTGACGCTGAAACTGCCCACCACCGCCGCCCCGACAGGTCGGGCGCAGTGGCAGCGGGTCCGCCTGATCGCCGCTATTCCACCACACCTGCACACCAGAGCAATCACGGAGTGGCATCTGCCGACTCTCGTCCTCGACCACCGAGGTGTGCTGCTGCGCTGCGCTGCCACCGAATCTGTTCGGGCGCCCGATCTGACGTCGGGATCGACGGCGGTGGGAGTGGATTGGTCACCGGCCACCCTCGGTGCCGCCGCGATCGTCACCGAACGCCCCGACGGATTGGTCTCGGACTACCGGGGCTTCACCTACGACGACCGGGGCCTGGGGATCAGGCTGGCCCGGCTGCAAGCGGAAGGTCAACACCTGCACCGTAAAGCCGCACGTTTGACGCGGCTCGCCGCGACCGCACCACCCGAGGTGCGCGTCAACCTGGAACAGAAGATCGCGGTCCTCGACGCCCACCGCACCGCGGTCGGTGTCAAACGGGGCAAGATCAACCGGGAACTCGCCTTCCACTTCGGCCGGGAAGTGACCGACTACGCCGCCGCGGCCGGTGCGGCGGTGATCGCGGTCGAAGACCTCAGCACCCTCGAAACCCGAGGGCACGGCCGGGTGAACAACAACCGGGCCGCGCAGTCCGCGCGCCGCCAGGCCGTCGACGCTCTCGCACACACCGCCGCGGGGGTCGGCGTGATGGTGGTGTCCGTACCGGCACGCGGCACGTCGGCGTTGTGCCCGGGCTGCAACGACACACTCTCCCGCCCGGGCGGCTATCACCGGGCATGGTGCCCACGGTGCAAGGTCGGCGGCAATCGTGACCACGTGGCGGGGGTGAACCTCGCCAAACGTGCACTACTGGGGCGCAGCAAAGTTGTTCACAAGCGCGGGAAGAACCCGGAGATTCGGAACATCGAGCATGCGCCGGTCCGGCAGTGCCGCGACAAGACCAGTCCCACCCCGAGCAGGCCGCGTCATCGCCGGGTCCGCCGAAGTGTTCCCACCGCGACACCCCCGGTGGGGGTGAATCAGAAAAAGAGTGTTCCTGCACCTCGAGCGTCGGTGTGGGACACGGTCAAACCCGCACCAGCAGCGCACGGTGTTACGGGTAGCCGTGAAGTACTTACATCTCCGGCATCGGCCGCGTCAGTGGCAGAAAGTATGAGAGGTACGTAGACGCTGTCAGAGCTCGTCAACGCAGACGACGAACTTGCGCTCGGGGTATTCGTAGCCGTTGGAGGACGTGGTGCACGAATCCACGGACGTGGCGCCCTGCACGATTTCGGTCACCTTCACCCCGTCGACGGCGGTGGGGTCGGTGCACTCGATGCGCTTGGGATCCTCACCACCGACGTCCATGCATCCGCCGATGACCCAGTCGACGTCGAGGCAGATCGCGCCCTGCTCGACTCCGCCGAGGGTCTCGTAGTAGTACGAGTCGGCGTCGCTGATGCACTGGCTGTTCTGCTCCGCCTTGGCGATCACCTTGTAGTTCGATTCGGGGCTGCCGCACGCCGCCTTGTCGATCTCGGCGTCGGTGATCGTGCCGCCGAGCTTGACGCACTCGCCGATCGCTACTTCGAAGTCGACGTCTCCGCCGGCGTTCTCACCTTCCTGTCCGTCGATCACGGTCGTCGACTCAGTGGTGGTGGCCGAAGCCCCCGACTCCGGCACTGCCGTGGGAGTGACCTCCGAACCGCACCCCGTGACGAGAACCGCCGTCGCCGACAGTGCGACGACCGCGGTGCACACCCGCCGAACCAGACCTGCCATCTCAACCCCACCTCGTTCTGGATGGCAGTGCCCCCCGAATCCCGGGATGGCGGTGCCACCTACTTTCCCGGATGACCGCTTGCCATCCCGGCTCCACGCGCATGCCGTGTCGCGCATTATTTGATTACATCGGTCACCGATTTACCAATCGTAATGACACTATGGACGGGTGGATCTCCCCGTGATGCCTCCTCTGCAACCGATGCTCGCGAAGTCCGCGTCGTCCGTTCCGACGCAACCGGAGTCGGGTCTCGTGTGGTCGTACGAGCCGAAGTGGGACGGCTTTCGGGCCCTCGTTTTCCGGGACGGTGACGAGGTGGTGCTCGGCTCCCGTGGCGGAAAAGACCTGGCCAGGTACTTCCCCGAGATGGTCCGGGCCGCCGTCGCGGAGCTCCCGGAGCGCTGTGTGGTGGACGGTGAGCTCGTGGTGCCCCGCACTGTCGACGGCCACACCCGGCTCGACTGGGAATCCTTGTCGGAGCGCATTCATCCGGCGGAGAGCCGGGTGACACTGTTGTCGGAGCAGACCCCGGCTCAGTTCGTCGCCTTCGACCTGCTGGTCCTGGGCGACCGGGATCTCAGTCGTGAGGACTTCTCGATTCGCAGACAGGAGCTGGTCGGCGCCGTCGGTGGCGGTCCCAGTTGCCATGTCACCGCGGCCACGGAGTCGAGCGAGCTGGCAACCGAGTGGTTCCAGACGTTCGAGGGTGCCGGCCTCGACGGAGTAGTGGCGAAAAAGCTCGCCGGGCCGTACCTGCCGAACAAGCGGGAAATGGTGAAGGTGAAGCACGCCCGCACCGCCGACTGCGTCGTCATCGGCTACCGGCCCCACAAGAGCCAGCCCGGAATCGGGTCGATGCTCCTGGGGCTCTACGACGGTGACCAGCTGTCGATGGTGGGCGGAGCGTCGGCGTTCACCTCGGCGAGGCGAATCGAACTGCTCGCCGAGTTGGAAGAGCTGCGGGTCGGTGACGACGTCGTCGCCGAGGGTGAGCCCACCCGCTGGCGGTCGGGCAACGACCGCACATGGGTGCCACTACGACCCGAACGGGTGGTGGAGGTGGCGTATGACCAGATGGAAGGCGCACGCTTCCGGCACGCCGCGCGGTTCCTGCGCTGGCGACCGGACCGGACGCCCGACGAGTGCACATTCGAACAACTGGAGGTTCCGGTGCGATACGACCTTGCCGACGTGCTGGCCGGAGGTTCGTGATGGCGAGCCCGGCCGTCGAACTCGACGTGGACGGCGTCGCCGTTCGCCTGTCGAACCCCGACAAGATCTACTACCCGAAACTCGGTGCGGACGGCGGCACCAAACGGCACCTCGTGGAGTACTACCGCTCCGTCGCTGTGCAGGGTGCGCTGTTGGATGCGCTGCGGGACCGGCCGACGCATCTGCAGCGGTTCCCCGACGGAGTCGAAGGCGAGGAGATCTATCAGAAGCGGGTGCCGGCCAAGCGTCCGGAACACGTCGGTTCCTGCGAGGTCACTTTCCCGTCGGGGCGAAAGGCGGATGTACTCCGTGTCGGCAGCGCACCCGACATCGTGTGGGCTGCGAACCTCGGCAACATCACCTTCCATCCGTGGGCGGTCCGCTGCCCCGACGTCGACCATCCCGACGAGCTGCGAATCGACCTGGACCCGCAGCCCGGCACCGGCTTCGACGATGCCCGTGCGGTGGCTCTCGACGTCGTGCAGCCCCTGCTGGACGAGCTCGGCCTGGTCGGCTTCCCGAAGACGTCCGGTGGTCGTGGCCTGCACATCTATCTGAGCATCGCGCAGCGGTGGGACTTCGTGGAGGTGCGCCGGGCGGGCATCGCCCTCGCGCGGGAGATCGAGCGGCGCAGCGGTGACCGGGCCACCACGTCGTGGTGGAAGGAGGAACGCGGCGAACGGATCTTCCTCGACTTCAACCAGAATGCGCGCGACAAGACCATCGCCTCCGCATACTCCGCCCGCAAGACTCCTATCGCGACGGTATCGACGCCGGTGACCTGGGCGGAACTCGTCGACGTCGACCCCGACGACTTCACCATCGCCACCGTGCCCGCCCTGCTCGGCAAGCGTGGAGACCCCATGGCGACCATCCGTGACGTGGAGCAGTCGCTCGACGTCCTACTCGACATGGCAGACCGGGACGCCGCGAACGGCCTGGGCGATCTCCCGTACCCGCCCAACTATCCCAAGATGCCGGGCGAACCGAAGCGAGTGCAACCGAGTCGGGACCGAGACCGAAAGTAGCCGACGCTGACGTACGCTCAGGCGGGCGACTTGCGTCCGAACATGGGGAGGTCTTCATGGAGCGTTCGACAGCCGGTGCTGCCGGACTCGTTCTCGGTGTCGTTGCGACGGCACTCGGAACTCTGATGACGACGCCGGCCACCGCGTCGGCAGGATCGTTGTCCTGCGTGTCGCCTCCGGGCCGCGACACCACCTCGATCATCGACCGCACCGCGTGCGGCGCAAAATCCGACCCGAGCAGCAACTCTGCAGCGCTCGGCAACGATGGTGTCGGTTTCGCCGACGCCGCCGAGGCGGGGGCGGCACTCGGCGCCGGCGTTGGCGGGGGTGTCGGGGCCGCCGAAGCTCGCGGCGGCGGCGTTGCCGCGATCGCGATCGGACCGAAAAGCGTCGCCATCGGGACGGTCGCCGGATCAGGCCCCGCGCTGGTGTTGAGTGGCCCCGGGGGTCAGGCCCTCGTCGCCGACCCGGGCCGAGGTGTCGTGTGCTCCGGCGGGCCTGCGCTTGCCATCAATTTCCTTGCAGGTCAAGCATGTTTCACCGATGGGGTAACGGTCTGGCGGGTTTCCTGATCACACCCCCGGTCGGCGTCGTATGGTGACGGCAGTCACAATGGGCTGACGCATCTGCCGCATGAAGCGGCAGTAGATCGGAGGTGGTCGATGACGACCAGCGTTCGAAGTCACAGGCCCGCGGCCGCGCCCCGGACCGAGCTGCATGTCGACCCTCGGTTCCTTCCCCTCGCCGACCGCTTCTTCGCGATGTACCGGCAACCTCAGCAGGGTGGCGGCGCCCTCACCGCGTATTTCCGCGGCGAGAAGGTGCTGGATATCTGGGCGGGTTGGGCCGATCGTGATCGCCGCTGGGACCGCGACACCGTCGCCTTGTCGTTCTCGACGGGCAAAGGGGTGGCCAGCACCGTCGTACACAGGCTCGCCGAGCGCGGTCTGCTCGATTACGACGCGAGGGTGGCCGACTACTGGCCCGAGTTCGGTGCGGCAGGCAAGGACGCCATCACGGTCCGCGACCTGCTGACACATCGCGCCGGTTTGCATCGAGTGCGAGGTCTGATGCGCAGCCCACTCGATTTACTCGACTACGACGCGGTCGTGCAGGCTCTCGCGTCGACCCCGGCCGACCCACGCAGACTCCGCGGTCCCGGATATCACGCCGTCACCTACGGGTGGTTGGTGGCCGAACTCGTCGCACGGGTGACGGCGAAACCGTTCGTCCAGGTGGTGGAGGAGGAGATCGCCGGTCCCCTCGGAATCGACGACTTCTGGTACCTGGTCCCGGAGCAGCACCGGCCACGGATCGCAAAGCTGTTTCCGCACATCAACCCCGCCGGATTGAACTGGGAGCTCACGTCCACCGTCCTCGCGCGCGTCGGCCCTACGCGCGGGCTCGCCGAGGCGGCCATGCCCACCGGATTCGACGTGCTGGTGCGCAACCCGGCCGTGCACGGCGCAGTGATGCCCGGATGGAACGGTGTGTTCAGTGCCCGCGCCCTCGCCCGCATGTACGGCGCGATCGCGAACGGCGGTGTGCTCGACGGACGCCGTTTCCTGCGCCGATCCACTATCGAGCAGATGTCGACCGTGCAGACTCGGGACCGCGATTACGTGCTCGGTATCCGGCCCCAGTGGTCGCTCGGCTATCACCGCCCGATCCTGGCGTCCCGAGAGCAACCACGGAACGCGATCGGGCACTACGGCGTCGGCGGGTCCGGGGCCTATGCGGACCTCGACAGCGGGTTGTCGCTCGGCTTCGTCACCAACCGGCTCGGCAGTTCGTTCACCGCTCTCGGTGATCTGCGTCTGGCGCGGCTCGGGGTCGAAGCGCAAGCGCTCGTACGTAACGACAAGTAACCACGAAAGGAATCATGATGAGTGATCACGTGTACCGGGTCGTCGAGGTCGTAGGTTCGTCGCCAGACAGCATCGACGGAGCTATCAAAAACGCCATCGGGCGCGCGCAGGAGACCGTACGCAACCTCGAATGGTTCGAGGTGGTCTCGACACGGGGTCACATCGAGGATGGTGCGGTGGCGCACTTCCAGGTGACACTCAAGGTCGGATTCCGGCTGGAGCCGGGCGGAGCGGTCTGACGGGAGGGGGCGGACGCTGTCCCGGCGAACGTCCCCTTCGTCACATCCTCGCGCAAAAGTGGAACACGTTATAGTCTGGGCTTCCAGTCGAAGTCGGACTGCGTGTACTCAGGTAGGGGAGAGCCGTGACTTATGTGATTACGCAGCCTTGCTGCAACGACGCCTCGTGCGTCGATGTCTGTCCGGTCAACTGCATCCATCCCACACCGGACGAGAAACCGTTCGCGACCACGGAAATGCTGTACATCGACCCCGACACCTGCATCGACTGCGGTGCCTGCGTCGAGGAATGCCCGGTCGAGGCGATCTATGCGGAGAACGACCTCGAAGAAGTCGACGCCCCCTACCTCGACATCAATGCGCAGTACTACACCAAACACCCCATCGGTCCCGACTGGCCGGATCCGGTGAAGCTGCCGTCGATCGACGCCGCGCTCGGCACGCTGCACGTCGCGATCGTCGGGTCCGGTCCCGCGGCCTGTTACGCCGCGATGGAACTGACCGCCAAACCACGCATGGAGGTCGACATGTTCGAGCGCCTGCCCACCCCGTACGGGTTGGTGCGCGCCGGTGTCGCCCCCGATCATCCGGGCACGAAGGGTGTCACCGATCAGTTCCGTTCGGCAGTGGGCAAACGGAATGTGCATTGCCACTTCAACGTGGCAGTCGGCGAGGACGTCACCCACGAGGAACTGCTGCGGCACCACCACGCCGTGATCTACGCCGTAGGCGCTGCGGGTGACCGCAGGCTCGACATACCCGGCGAGGATCTGCCGGGAAGCCATGCGGCCACCGAGTTCGTCGCCTGGTACAACGGCCATCCCGACTACGCCGACCGCACCTTCGACCTCTCCGGTGAGCGCGCCGTCATCGTCGGCAACGGCAACGTGGCGCTCGACGTGGCCCGGATCCTGGTCACCGATCCCGATGTCCTGGCGACCACGGATCTGGCCGACCATGCGCTCGAAGCGCTGCGGTCGAGCAACATCCGGGAGGTCGTGATCCTCGGGCGCAGGGGTCCTGCCCAGGCGGCATACACCAACCCCGAACTCCTTGCCCTGGGCCGGATGCCCAACGTGGACGTCGTCGTCGACCCCGAGGGAGCCGTGCTCGATTCAGCCAGCCGTGCACTCGTCGACGCGGACGATGCGGAGCCGTCGCTGCAGTTGAAGGTGAAGCAGGTGGAGGAGTTCGCGCAGCGGGCCGCCGACCCCGCACACAAGCGCATCGTGCTTCGCTTCCTCACCTCACCGGTCGACATCCTCGGTGACGGGCACGTCGAATCCGTGCGGATCGCCCGCAACGAGATGGTCGCGGACGCCTCCGGGGTTCTCGGTGCCAAACCGTCGGATGTCATCGAGACGCTCGACACCGGGCTGATCCTGCGATCGATCGGCTATCGGGGCCGTCCGGTGGCGGGGCTCCCGTTCGACGACCGGCGCGGGGTCATCCCCAACGAGAACGGGCGGGTGATCGACCCGGAGTCGGGCACGCCGATCCCCGGTGTGTACGTGGCGGGGTGGATCAAGCGGGGCCCGACAGGCGTGATCGGCACGAACAAGTACTGCTCGGCCGAGACCGTACACATGGTGATCGATGACTTCTCGGCGGGCCGGCTCGACGCGCCCGAAGACCGTGAGGCCCTCGATCGGTTGATTGCCGAACGGGCGCCCAATGCGATCGACTACCAAGGTTGGCAGCGTATCGACAAAACCGAGCGCGCCGGAGGCCGGGCCGCGGGCCGGGCCCGCACCAAGCTTGTGACGATCGACAGCATGCTGGCCGCAGCCCGTGCCGACACCTCGCCGTGAGCACTTCTTAACAGTCCAGTGATAACAAGTACTCACAGGGCGCAGAGCGGCAACGATTGCGGGTAAATTGCTCGGCGCCGGATGATGTGTGTTAATGGCAGTGCGCGATTGTTAGGTCCGTCGGGGACGCGCGTCAATACACGTCGTCGAACGAGAGTGGTCATATGGGCAAGACAGGAATCTGTACTTCGCGGAATCAGCGCTGGTCATCGCGCGTCGCCGTCGCAGTGGCCGGAGTGGTGGTTTCCGGAACGGCGCTGGTAGGACCCGCTCAGGCCGTCCCGCTGTTCCCCGGTGGACCGGAGATTCCCACCCTTCCCGGTCTGCCCAGCGCACCGCAGCTTCCGCTACCCGAACCGGCGCCCGCGCCGGCCAACTTCTCGGCACCGTCCCTCAACCCCGGTGAGGGTGAGGTCGTGGGTGTCGCGCAGCCGGTGATCATCCGGTTCAACGAGGAGATCGGTGACCGCGCCGCCGCCGAGCGTGCCATCAGGGTCACCACCAGCCAGCCCGTCGAGGGTGGCTTCTACTGGATCAACGACAGCCAGGTGCGCTGGAAGCCCACCGACTTCTGGCCGGCCAACACGCAGGTCACCGTGGATGCCGGAGACGCGCATTCCACGTTCACCATCGGCGACGCCTTGGTGGCGACCGCCGACGACAACACCAAGCAGATCACGATCACCCGCAACGGTGAGGTGGTCAAGACCATGCCGACCTCGATGGGTAAGCCGGGTCACGAGACCCCCAACGGCACCTACATCATCGGCGAGAAGTTCCGCGACATGTACATGGATTCGTCCACGTACGGGGTGCCGGTCGACTCCGAAGAGGGGTACCGCACCTACGTCGAGTACGCCACGCGCATGTCGTACAGCGGCATCTTCGTCCACGCTGCGCCGTGGTCGTTGGACGCGCAGGGCAACACCAATGTCAGCCACGGGTGCCTCAACGTGAGCACCGAGGACGCCAAGTGGTTCTACGAAAACTCCAAGAAGGGCGACGCCGTGGTTGTGCAGAACACCGCCGGTGGCGTGCTCAGCGGCTCCGACGGTCTGGGTGACTGGAACCGCTGAATCTGATCCCAAACACCCTGCCGTAGCCCGCACAGTTCGCTGTGCGGGCTACGGCCTTTCTACGGGGGCGTCGGTGGGGGACCGGTCGCTACCAGATCTTGACGCGCTGCTCCGGGTCGAGATAGAGGGCGTCGCCGGGCTGGACGTCGAACGCGTCGTGGAAGGTGTCGAGGTTGCGCACCACTCCGTTGCACCGGAACTCCGGCGGCGAGTGCGGATCAACTGCGAGACGCCGGAGAGCTTCGGCATCGCGTGCCTTGGTTCGCCACACCTGCGCCCAACCGAAGAACACGCGCTGTAGACCGGTGAGCCCGTCGAGTACCGGAGGCTCCGTTCCCTCCGTCGCGATCTTGTAGGCGGCGATCGCGATGGAGAGGCCACCGAGGTCGCCGATGTTCTCGCCGATCGTGAACTCCCCATTGACCGCATGGCCGGGCAGTGCCTTCGGCTCGAACTGGTTGTACTGCTCGATCAGAGCCTTGGTGCGTTTTCCGAACTCACTGCGATCATCGTCGGTCCACCAGTCGACCATGTTCCCGTCGCCGTCGTACTTGGCGCCCTGGTCGTCGAATCCGTGACCGATCTCGTGGCCGATGACCGCACCGATTCCGCCGTAATTAGCGGCATCGTCGGCGGCGGCGTCGAAGAACGGCGGTTGCAGGATCGCGGCCGGAAACACGATCTCGTTCATTCCCGGGTTGTAGTAGGCGTTCACCGTCTGCGGGGTCATGAACCATTCGTCGCGGTCGACGGGGCCACCCACTTTGCCCAGGTCGCGGTCGTACTCGGCCGCGTACCCGCGCCGATAGTTGCCCACCAGGTCGTCGCGGGAGATGGTGACCGACGAGTAGTCGCGCCACTTGTCCGGGTAGCCGATCTTCGGCGTGAACTTCTCGAGCTTGCGCAGCGCGGCCTCACGAGTCGCGGGGCTCATCCACTCGAGGTCGGCGATGTTGCGGCGGTACGCCTCCTGCAGGTTGGCGACGAGTTCCTGCATACGGGCCTTGGCGTCGGCGGGGAAGTGGCGCTCGACGTACAACTTTCCGACGGCCTCACCGAGGAGGTCCTGAACCAGGGACACCCCACGCTTCCAGCGCTCACGGTTCTCCTCGGTTCCGGTCAGCGTCTTACCGTAGAACGCGAAATTTTCGTCGACGAGTGCCTGCGTCAGGTACGCCGCCCGTGAACGGATGACGTTCCACGTGGCCCACGCCTTCCATGTCTCCAGATCCTCGGACGTCCACAGCCCAGTGAGTGTGGTGAGGAAGTCGGGCTGGCGGACCACGATCTCGGCGAACTGATCACGGGTGCCACCCAGCCCGTCGATCCACGCGGCCCAGTCCAGGCCTTCCGGCAGCTGGTCGAGGGTTACCAGGTTGTAGCTCAATTCGGCATCGCGCCGTTTCACGACGTCCCAGTGTCCGGCCGCGATCTTGGTCTCGAGGTCGAACACGCGCTGGGCGTTGTACCCGACACCGGCGAGCTCGAACATTTTGCCGATGTGCGCCACGTACGCGGCCCGGATCTCCGCGTGCTCGTCCTGGCGGTAGTAGGACTCGTCGGGCAGTCCGAGGCCGGATTGGCTGAAGTGCACCAGATAGCGTTCGGAGTTCTTGGCGTCCGTGTCGACGTAGTGGCCGACCGCACCGCCCACGCCCGTCCGCTGCAGGCGGCCGATCACTCCGGCCAGCGCCGAGAGATCGCCGGCCTCGGCGACGGCTGCGAGTTCGTCGGCGATCGGCGTCAGGCCTGCGGCTTCCACGACGTCGGAGTCCATGAAACTGCCGTACAGGTCGCCGATTCGCTGAGCGTCGGTCCCTGCCGGAGCGCCCGAACCGGCAGCCTCCTCGATGATGTTCTGGACGTCGACTTCGGCCTTGTCGTACAGCGTGCGGAACGCGCCGTCGATGGCGCGATCCGCGGGTATCTCGTAACTGTCGATCCAGCCGCCGTTGACGTGGAGGAAGAGGTCGTCCTGGGCACGGATGCCGCTGCCGAGGTGGTTGAGGTCGATGCCTGAGCGTTGAGCCGTGGTCATGGCTCCATACTTACACCGTTTACCCGCCGATGCGGGCGTGCATTTCCCAGACCAGCACCTCTGCGCCGGAATGCGAGGAGATCTCCTGACCACCGGATGCGCTGGTACGGACGGCATCGCCCTCGTACAGGGTGCCGACACCTTCCATGTCGGCGGTGCCCTGAGTAATGAAGACGTGCAGGAACGGTGCCTCGGGCAACCTGATCGGTGCGCCGGGAAACACGCGGGCGACGTGTAGTGCGGCGTGCTTGTTGTTGATACGGATGGCCGAATGGTCGCGGTATTCGGGCATTCCGGACGCCACCGGTACCAGTCCACCCTTCAAGATCTCGTCCTCGATCTCGAGCTGTTCGTAACTCGGTGTCAGTCCTGCCTCGTCGGGCACCACCCACATCTGTACGAAATGAACGGGTTCGTGGTGTTCTTCGCCGGCCAGCCGCCAGCTGTCGTTCTTCTCCGAGTGCATGATTCCTGTGCCCGCACTCATGCGTTGAGCGAGACCGGGATAGATGATGCCCGAATGGCCGATCGAATCCTGATGCACGAGTGAGCCACGCAACACCCAGGTGACAATCTCCATGTCCTTGTGGGGATGTGTCTCGAATCCCTGTCCCGGAAGCACAGTGTCGTCGTTGTTCACGAGCAGGAGTCCGTGATGGGTGTTGTCCGGGTCGTAGTGCTGACCGAAGGAGAACGAATGCTTCGAATCCAACCAGGAAATCCTGGTTTTCAGCCGATCTCCGGCGCGGTGCACGTAGACATGGGGGGTGGTGACTGCCGGCATCTCGATCCTCCTTCGGGTGGTACCCGGTCCAGAGTACGAGGTGCTCGCCGTCCGTATGCACAAGACGGTGTCGATTGCGTATCGAAGTCCGTGCCGTGTCGAAGTGGACAAGCCATCACAATGGCGAAATAGTCGAGCGCAGTGGCACATTCGCAGTGCTGTCGAGCGTATGCCGCTGGTCCGCAACGCGTTTCATTGTCGGTATTTCGCGACCAGGACGGGCGTCCAGTACCGTGTCGCATATCCCGACGCCGGACGTCGATCGGCGTACAGTTCGAAATGTGTGGACCCGAGTCGGACCGATACCGAACTCCCGCACCCACCCGGAAGGAGCGTGATGAAGGCGAACCAAGATCGACATGGTCAGCACCTCCCCGAGCATCAGCGGATTGCCGACCTCGTCGACGACATGGAAGACCGTCTGACCGCCGAGCGTGAGGCCAAAGGAGTCGAGGGCAACGCGTCCGATCGTGAAGAGGTCGAGCCGGTAGAGCCCGAGGATCAGGCTCCCGAGTAGCGCCTCCGGCACCCGTGAGTACTTCTTAACATTCCGCGGTTAGGAAGTACTCACAGGCGCGGTAGCGCACTGTCAGGGGAACCACAGTGCCTGCGCGTTGTCCTCGGCGACGCACCTCGCGGCGGGGTCGGGGAGAGCCTCGAGCAGGGCGTGGATCTGGCGGGCGCGGGTGTCGACGGTATCCGCCCTTGCGACGGTGTCGGTGCCGACCACGAAGCGATCGGGGTGGCGGGCGAGAAGTGCGACCCAGTCCGGGTCGGAATCGGTGCCGTCGGTGATGTGGTCGAGCAGCACCCAGGACAGTTCGATGGTCAGACGGGCATGACGTTCTATCAGTTGACGCACCAGGTCCAGCTGGTTGGAGGGGCGGGTGCGGCGGAAGACACCGGCATGGCACCAGACCACCGAGGTGGTCGGATGCCGGTCGAGCGCGTTCTCGAGTTTGCCGACGTATTCGTGCCGGTCCGGCAGGCCCGGTGACGCCGAGTCGTGGTGCAGCGAGATCGGGACCTTCCGCTGGGCGCAGAAATCGAGAACCGCGTCCATGGCCTCGTGATCGGGTGCGGGAACGTCGCCGAGTGTCAAATTGGTGAGATCGTCGTGGCGGAACATCACCTCACCGATCCCGGCCCACCGGTCCGAGCGGCTCCAGACGAATTCCAGGTGGTCGATCGCGAGCTTGTCGGTGGGATCGAAGCCGCAGATCAGGGGCGCCACCTCGAGTTGCCCCTCCGCCTCGAGGTCGGGAAGGAGGTCGAGGACGGTCGCATCGGTCAGCGAATGGTAGTGGCACGGTGCATTGTCGTCGAGGTAGTAGTCGGGCCGAACGGGCTCGGCGACCGACCATTTCTTCTTCACCGGAAGACCGAAGACTACGGCACGCCGGGCTCCGTTGCGGACGAGCGCGTCACGCAGCTCGGCGGTGTCGGCGGGAGCTTGCAGAAAGTCGACGAGATGGACATGGGTGTCGATCCACGAACGAGAAGACATGGTGCGATCTTCTACCATCCGGCCGGTGCCGTCGCATTTTCTTCGCTGAACCACATGATCTCGTCGGTGCTGCGCAAACTTGTGTGTGCGGGGTACTCGGTGTATCCATGAAGGTCATCGGGCCTTCTCCGCACGTGGAGGCATCATCATCGTCGAGTCGCTGATCTTCGGGGTGATCGCGTCGAGCGCTCTGGTTATCGGAGCGCTGGTCGGCGGCCGATTCACCATTCCCAAACGCACGCTCGCCGGCATGCTGGCGTTTGCCTCGGGCGCCCTGATTACGGCGTTGACTTTCGAACTCTTCGAGGAGTCGTATGAGAAGGGCGGTATCTGGCGGGCGGTGCTCGGACTGGCTGTGGGGGCCGTAGTCTTCACCGTTCTCAGCGAGCGGCTCGACCGTCTCGCGGAGGGCACACATCGACAACGTCAGGGGAGTGAGAAACTCGACCTCGACGCAGCCGCGTCGGACACTGCCCCCTCGACGGCTTCTGTGAGCGGGATGGCCGGATTCGCCCTCCTCGCCGCGGTGACGCTCGACGGCGTGCCGGAAAACATTGCGCTCGGCGTGTCTCTCGGTGAGGGTACCGGGGGCGTAACCCTTCTCGTCGCGATCTTCGTCTCCAACTTTCCCGAGGCCTTGGTCGGCAGTGCGTCGATGCGTGCACAGGGCAGGACGCAGGCCTTCGTTGTCGGCACCTGGGTGGTGTGCGCCGTTCTACTCACCGCGGCCGTCGTCATCGGCGCGGGGCCGCTGGCCACGAGTTCACCCGAGACCATTTCTCTGCCACTTGCATTCGCCGCCGGTGCCGTACTGGCCTCGCTCGCCGACACCCTCATGCCCGAGGCATACGAAAAGGGCGGCCCGACAGTCGCGTTGAGCACTGCGGCCGGATTCGTCCTCTCGTACGTCCTCGCCACCGTCTGAAGCCCGGACAGCTGAAATCCGGACAGCCGGACCAGTTGCCATCCCCGTGCATCTCCGACCGCCGTCGGGATCGACGGCGGTCGGAGAGGGTCAGTTACCGGAGGACGGTCGAGCCGTCAATACCAGTATTTTCGCCCGCCGACGGCGCGCCCTGTCGTACCGAGCACCATCAGGACGAGACCGATGACCAGGAGGATGATCCCGATTGTCGTGAGGATCGAAATCTTCGCGACGAGACCGATGATCAGCAGAATGATTCCGAGGATGATCACGGTATTGCCTCATTTCCTTTTCGACGGACCGAGACTACTGACTCGGCTGTGGCACTTCACAATTCACCTTCGGGTTCACGCCTGCGTAGTTGAGTGGGCCCGCGATGACAGTGACGGCGATGGTGCCCGCGCTCGCGCAGTCGGCGTTGGCTTCTTTGAAGTAGCCGCGCTGCCAGACGGCGATAGCCCCGATGATCAACCACACCACGACGATGATCGTGACGAGTCGTCCGATGCGCATTTCCGACCTCCCATGGTGAGTGCCGGCTCGAGCCGGTGCACAGTGTCACACTTTGCTTCTGTGGGGCGAGGCAGGCCGCGCCGACTGTTACGTCGGTGTTGTATCGGTCGGCTTTGAATGGGCACCGGGCGTGTCGTTCGATCGGGTTTCATTCGATCGGACGTCATTGGTCCGGGTGTCGTTCGACCGGGTGCCGGTCGTGTTCGTGTTCGTGTTCGCGTCCGCATTCGTGGACTTGGTAGTGGGATCGAGCTTGTCGGCCCGCTTCCACTCCTTGTCCAGCTCTTCCCGGGACGTGCTGGCAGTGCGCTGGTGCGTCGCCGCCTCGTGCTGAAGTCGCGACGCCTCCGCGGCTTTGGCCTCGGCATCTGCCTGGGCCCGCCGTGCCTCGGCGGCAGTCTGATCGGCAACCGCTTCGCGCTGCCCGACGATGGAAGCCTGTTCCTGGGCTTTCGCGCGGATGTCCTGGGCCTCGTGGAGCCGTGCTTGCTTGCGCTTGCGCGTTGCGGCAACGGCCAGCGCGATCAGGGCAAGGACGACGATGATCGCGACGACGATCCAAATGACGGTCGTGGTGGTATCCATGTGCTACTCCCAGCAGTCGTAGGGTAAAGATACCCACTCGACCCCCTCGGCAAACAGATCGAAAGCCAATCGAAACCAACCTGTGGGCGGGCGCGGTGGCGAGGGAACGGAACCGGCTACCGTGATCGAATGAGTGAACTGCTGCAGAAGCAGGGGGTGCGGGGGCAGTTGCATCGCCCGGAGGATGATCCGGTGGCTGGGTTGGTGCTGACGCACGGGGCGGGAAGTAACTGCGACACAAAGCTGTTACGAGCGATGGCCGAGGGTTTCGTGGAACGAGGCGTGCTGGTCCTGCTCTTCGACCTGCCCTTTCGGCAGCGCCGTGCGTCGGGCCCGCCGCATCCGTCGAGGGCGGCGGAGGATCGCGAGGGCGTCGCGGAGGCTGTCGCCGTCATGCGTGACTTCGGGCCCGGGCCGGTGTGGGCCGGCGGGCATTCGTACGGCGGTCGTCAAGCGTCCATGCTGGCCGCGGAGAATCCCGCCGGGATCGATGCCCTGCTGTTGCTGTCGTATCCGCTGCATCCACCGGCGAAACCCGAGAAGCGTCGCACAGACCATTTTCCGGACCTGCGGACGCCGACAGTGATCGTGCATGGTTCGAAGGATCCGTTCGCGACCACCGAAGAAATGGAATCGGCACTCGAACTGATTCCGGCGACGACGGTCCTCGTCGAGTTCGACGGTGCGCGCCACGACCTGGCTCCGGACAAATTTCCCGTGGTCGACCGTGCTGTCACCGCGATGTTCGACCTTCGTCAGCGTCGGGAGAAGTGATCGGTATGTTCGATTGATGAGCAACGTGCAGAGTGACGCGCCCCCCTGGTTCGCCTCGGCCCTGGCCTGCCCGGTGGAGGTCGGCCAGGTAGATGTGGCCGGCGCACAGATCCGGTACCGCGCGTGGGGGCCGACGGGATCCCCCGGAATCGTGTTGGTGCACGGTGGAGCGGCACACAGCAGGTGGTGGGATCACGTCGCACCCATGCTGGCCACCGGACGACGGGTGGTCGCTCTCGATCTCTCCGGACACGGAGACAGTGACTCTCGCGAGCACTACGGGCTCGAGCAGTGGGCCGAAGAGGCCCTGGCCGTCGCGAAACCCGCTGGTATCTCCGGTCCACCGGCCTTCGTCGGACACAGCATGGGCGGAATGGTGTCGTATGTGGCCGCGCAGTTGTTCGGCGAGGATCTGGCCGGGGTCCAACTGATCGATTCACCCATTCGGGCCCAGACACCCGAGGAGGAAGCGGCGCGGCAGCAGCGGGCGTTCGGGCCCAAGAAGGTGTATCCGAGCAAGGCCGATGCGCTCGCGCATTTCCGGTTCGTGCCGCCGCAGGAGTCGGCGGTTCCGGCCGTCCGCGACCACGTCGCCGAGACCTCGATGCGGGAAGTGGAGGGCGGCTGGTCGTGGAAGTTCGACCCCGCATTCTTCGCCCGCAGCGGCAGCGATCGGCTCGTCGCGGCAGAACCCCGCTGCCGCATCGCGTTCTTTCGTGCCGAGAACGGGATCGTCGACGAAGAGATGATGAAGACTATAAGGGCGCGATTCGGCCCGACCGCGCTGGTGACGGACATCCCCGACGCGGGGCATCACGTGATGATCGACCAGCCGTTGGCGCTTGTGGTGGGTATCCGCACGGTAGTTGCCTCCTGGGACGCCGAAGATTCCGTGACAGGGATGCCCGACTGAGTCACGCCCCTGATCGAACCGCGGAAACGAACTGCTCGATCAGCGCCGCGTCCTTGACGCCGCGGGAAGATTCCACACCGCTCGACACGTCGACACCCCACGCGCCGGTGGCGTCGATCGCGGTCCGGACGTTGCCGGGATTCAGACCGCCGGCGAGGATCCACTCACCATCGGGTCGAGCCTGCCCCGCCCAGTCCCACGGCACTCCCGCGCCGGCTGTCGCCCCGTCGACGAGGAGGCGGTCGGCCCCGAAATCGCCGGACGAATCCCCGGCAACCACCGCACGGATCACCGTGAGCCCTGCCTCTCGCAATCGGGTGACGTCCTCGGCGGACCTCACATCGTGCACCTGGACGGCGCCGAGCCCGGCTGCGGCCGCGACCTCGATCACGTCCGGCACAGAACTTCCCTTGAAGACCCCCACCGCCACGGTGGGACCGGTGACGGAGCGGATCAGCGACGCCGCATCCTCCACCGCAATTCGGCGCACGCTCTCGGCAAAGACGAAGCCCACGGCGTCGACACCGAGTCGCACGGCCAGATCGACCGAGGCTTGGTCACGCAGACCGCAGACCTTGATGAATGTCACCACACGATTTTAACGGTCGCTTCGAGTAGCCGACGCAGTGCGGGTTCGCGCTCTAGGCTTCGTGACGTGGAATGGCTCAGCGACCTCAGCGTGATTTCAGGGCCTCTGCCCTGGATCCTCACCGGCCTGGGCGCACTCGGTGGCGTGTGGTTGCTGGCCGCCCGCGCCCCGTGGTTTCGCAGGAAAGCCCTGCCGCTCTGTCTCGCCGTGGCCGCAGTGGTCACCCTTGCCGTCTACATCACCGTCGAGAAGGTCCTCCGACCCTTTCCCGACCCGATCGAAATTTCCATCTATGTGTGGATCGGGGTGGGTCTGGCTGCAATTTTGCTGCTGTTTCCGAGGATTCGGGCCGGACGTACGGCGGCATCCGCGGCGGTGTCGGTACTGGCGGTGATCGCCGTCGTGCTCGCGTCGGCGACGCAGATCAATCTGGTGTTCGACGCGTATCCCACGGTGGGCACCGCTTTCGGAGACGAACCGTTCGATCGCGTGGATCTTCACGATCTGGGGGGTGTCACCGAGAAGGTTGTCACCGGGACGCCACTCGACGCGTCGTGGACTCCTCCGCCGGGAATGGGCGATCAGGGTCGCGTCCTCACCGCGCACATCCCCGCCACGCAATCGAATTTCACCGCCCGCGACGCCGAAATCTACCTGCCCCCTGCATATTTCACGAACCCTCGACCTCTCCTGCCCGTGCTGATACTTCTCGCCGGCCAGCCCGGCGCTCCGGAGGACTGGCTCGCGGGAGGCAAGCTGACCTCTACGATGGATGCCTTCGCGGCCGAGCACGAAGGTCTCGCTCCCGTCGTCGTGGTTGCGGACGCTACCGGCTCACAGATCGCGAACCCGTTGTGCGTCGACTCGCCCCTGGGCAACGTGGCCACCTATCTGGCCAAAGATGTTCCGGCCTGGGTGACCTCGAACCTTCAGGTCAACCGGGACCCTCGAGCCTGGGCGATAGGTGGCCTCTCCTACGGCGGCACCTGTTCGCTGCAGATGGCAACCAGCTATCCCGAGGTGTACCCCACGTTCCTCGACATCTCCGGGCAGGAGGAGCCCACACTCGGTGATCGTCAGCGGACGCTCGACGCAGCGTTCGGCGGAAGCGAGTCTGCATTCGAGAAAGTCAATCCGCTCGATCTGATGGCGACGAAGAAGTACCCGGACTCGGCCGGGGTCTTCGTCGTCGGCAGCGACGACGCGGACTACCGGCCCGGCGCGCAGAAGGTTTTCCAGGCCGCGAAGGATGCGGGCATGGATGTGCAGTACCTCGAGGTCCCCGGGGGTCACAGCTTCGCCGTGTGGTCTGCCGGACTGGAGAAGGAAACGCCCTGGCTGGCGCAACGGTTGGGGCTCATCCGGTAGCGGGCGCGTTCTCGTTCCCAATAACGAGAACCTGTTCTATATTTGCGGGGAAGTGTCCTCGTCTTTTCAGCGACTGGAGTCCCCGGCATGTATCAGTGGTCCGACACCGATCTGATGTTCCGCGACGCGATCCGCGGCTTCATCGACAAGGAGATTCGACCCCACGTCGACAAGCTCGAGACCGGGGAGTTGCCTCCGTTCGACATCATCCGCAAGCTCTTCGCCACCTTCGGTATCGACGAGATGGCGCGGGACGCCCTCGAGAAGTCGCTGGCCCGCGAACGCGGCGACGACCCCGGATCCGCGGAGAAGGGTGAGAAATCGGCCGGTCTCGGTGCAGGCAGCATGGGCGTCATCATGAATGCCGAGTTGGCGGGCGTGAGTCTCGGGCTCGTCGCCTCCCTCGGCGTGAGCCTCGGCCTGTCGGCGGGCACCATCCGCAGTCGAGGCACTCTGGCGCAGAAGGAGCGTTGGCTTCCCGCCCTGGTCACCTTCGAGAAAGTGGGCGCCTGGGCCATCACCGAACCCGATTCCGGCTCTGACGCCTTCGGTGGCATGAAGTCCTATGTCCGGCGCGACGGAGACGACTACATCCTCAACGGGCAGAAGACGTTCATCACCAACGGGCCCTATGCCGACGTCATGATCGTGTACGCGAAGCTCGACGACGGCGATGCGTCGATCGACCGCCGCGACCGCAAGGTGCTCACGTTCGTCCTCGACGCGGGCATGGAGGGACTCACCCAGGGGGCGCCGTTCAAGAAAATGGGGATGAACTCCTCGCCCACCGGTGAGTTGTTCTTCGACAACGTGCGCGTCGGCCGCGATCGGCTGCTCGGCGAGACCGAAGAGGGCGGCGCATCGGACGGGAAGTCCAGTGCGAAGGAGAGCTTCGCCGCCGAACGTATCGGTATCGCCTCGTTGTCGCTCGGGATCATCAACGAATGTCACCGTCTGTGTGTCGACTACGCCAAGTCCCGCAAGTTGTGGGGCAAGGAGATCGCACAGTTCCAGCTGGTGCAGCTCAAGTTGGCCGAGATGGAGATTGCCCGGATGAACGTGCAGAACATGGTCTTCAATGCCATCGAACGGGCGGAGGCGGGGGACCCGGTGACGCTGGCAGAGGCGTCGGCGATGAAGTTGTACTCCTCGCGCGCGGCTACCGACGTGGCGATGGAGGCGGTGCAGTTGTTCGGTGGTAACGGCTACATGGCCGAGTACCGGGTCGAGCAGCTGGCGCGCGACGCGAAGTCGCTGATGATCTACGCCGGGAGTAACGAGATTCAGGTGACGCACATCGCGAAGGGTCTGCTCGGCGTCTGAGGTCGTCGACACCTCGGGAACAAATATCGTACGGCGTACGTTAGAGGGGTGTCGTCAAGGAAAGGACACCACTGTGAAGGTCACGGCAAGCGCACTGTCACTGAACGTCGCCGACCCGACTGCATCGGCCGATTTCGCCAAGACCCATCTCGGTTTCGTCGAGGACATGGCAGCCGACGGATTCGTGTCGCTGAAGCGTGAAGACGTCGGCTTCAGCCTGGTCTTCCTGCGGACAGGACTCGAAACGTTCAAGCCCGCGCACATCGCGGGTGCGGCCGGGCAGGGACTGCTCATCGCGCTGGTCGTCGACGGCATCGACACCGAGTACGAGCGGCTGCAGGCCGAGGGTGTCCCGATCGTCACGCCCATCGAAACGGAACCCTGGGGTGAGCGCTACTTCCAGATGAGCGACCCGAACGGAGTGATCATCCAGTTGGTGGAGTGGGTGTAGCCTCTCACGCCGAAGCCAGGAACGGCTCGACGGCCGCGAGCACTTCGGTGCTCGCGGCCACCGCGCTCGAGTGGTCGAAGCCAGGAAGAATCACCGACGACGCCCCTGGAATGAGAGACGCCGCCCGCCGCGTGTCACCCAGGCGTTCGGCATCCTTGGATCCGACGAACAGCAGCGTCGGGACGGTTATCCGACGTAGCACCTCGTCGTCTACACCCGGTTCGTCGCCCGAACGCCGCATGTACGCCGCCAATGCCTTCGCGTCGTTGGCTTTGAATGCCGCACGCGTGCCTGCGTCGATCGGCCAGGAGCGCCGGGCATTCCATCGTTCGAGAAACGCATCCATCCCCTCCTGCTCAAGCACGTCGATGCAGCCGGGGAAGAACAAGCGATCGAAAGCGCCGGCCTGCGGGAGGCTCTCATCTGTTGCCAAGGTATCTAAAACTCGCTATCAGTTTCTGGCACTGTCTGTCATCTCTGATTGGCGTCTCCGGAACTCGTGGGCTGCCGGTCGTTGGGGTGAGCAAGGACGCCGACGGAGGGTCGGTTGCCTTCTCGGCGCGCGGGTCCCCACTCTGTAGCCGCGCGGACCGGGGTGCCGATCTGTGCAGGACTGTATCCTGTTGTGCGGGAGCGACTCCCGAGAGGACGAAGGTGCTATTGGGGTGTCGGGTTCGGCAGGGTGGGAGGCGTCGCCAGCCGATCAGCAAGATGTTGCGGAAGAGCAATATTGGTGCGATGTATCGGATCTGCAAGGATCGCGGTTCGTGTCTCGAGGGAGCAGCGGGCGGGGCGCGGCCGGATGCTCGACGACGCGGCCCGGGGGCCCGAAACCTGGTGTGGTGTGGTGTGGCGGGATCGATTGGCTCGGTTCACAGGTGCGCGGATCGAGCGGTTCTTGTCGGAGGTCGGCGTTACAGTCGAGGCCCTACGAGAGGTGGCGTGGCAGAGGGCGGGGAAAGGGGGGTGACCGATGGGCTTTTCGGGGATGGTAGCTCTTCTCGGAAGACCGATCGGCCCGGGTTTGTTCGGGTTGTGCCTGGCGCCGGGTCGGCCGGCATGATCGGGCCGGAATCGACTGCGCCGCGGCAGTTCGCGTTCACCACCCGCGCCCATGTGGCGGTCGACGACGCGACCGGCGAGCAGATTGGACTCGACGATGTCGATACCAGGGTGGGGTGGTTGCTCGACCTGATAGCGGCGGTCGGCACCGAGTTGACGGCACGGCTGTGGCAGCCGGTCACGTTCGACGTGCTCGCCGCCGGGCTGGACGGTGCGGGTCGCAGGCTGCCCGCACAGGGTCACGTCGCCGCCGCCCGCCTCGGCTGGAACCCGCACTACCCGGACGGAATCTACGTGCCCTCACGGGTGAGCAGGGTGGTGACGGCGCAGGTGATGGCGTCTCTGCGGACCCTGGCCTTCCGGGATGCGGCGATCGCGGCGCTGTCTGAGCGGTTCGACCCGGCCACCGGCACTCTCGCGCCGCCGACCGAACCAGGCGACTCTGTGCCATTGGGTTTCGCCCGGGGCGTGCAACGCCAGGTCATCGCGCGCTCTCGCCGCACCGACAGGGCGCAGTCGGCGCGGTTGCGGATCACCGACGTCCAGGGACCACCACAGACGAGCGCGATGGCCCGACTCTCCGCCGCCGATCGGCAGCTCGCACAGCTCACCGCGACAGACCACGAGCTGGTGTTGACGGTGAAGCTGCCCACCAGCCCGACCCCGGCGGGGCGGGCGCAGTGGCAGCGGGTCCGGCTGACCGCCGCCATCCCCGCGCACCTGCACGGTCGGGCGATCACCGACTGGCATCTGCCGACCCTCGTCCTCGACCACCGGGGTCTACTCTGGCGGTGCGCCGCGACCGAACTCATCCCCGCCGCCGATCTGATGGCCAGCACGGTCGCGGTCGGGGTCGACTGGTCCCCGTCCACACTCGGCGCCGCCGCCATCACCGCTGACGGCCCGGCCGGGTTGTCGTCGGATTACCGGGGCTGGACGTACGACGACCGCGGCCTCGGAATCAAACTGGCCCGCCTGCAGACCGAAGGCCAGATGCTGCACCGCAAGGCGGCCCGGTTGACGCGGCTGGCCGCCACCGCCCCACCCGAGGTCCGTGCCCGGCTGGAGGCGAAGATCGCCGTCCTCGACGGGCAGCGGAAGGCGGTGGGCGCCAAGCGGGGGAAGATCAATCGGGAACTGGGATTCCACTTCGGCCGTCAGGTCGCCGATTACGCCGCCGCGGCGGGCGCGCAGGTGATCGCGGTCGAGGACTTGGCCACCCTCGAGACCCGCGGACACGGTCGGGTCAACAACAACCGGGCCGCGCAGTCCGCCCGCCGCCAAGCGGCCGCTGCGCTTACGCACACCGCTGCGGGTGTCGGTATCGCGGTGGTCGTGGTGCCGGCACGCGGCTCCTCCGCACAATGTCCGGGCTGCGACGAACCCCTCACCCGCCCCGGCGGCTATCACACCGCGTGGTGCCAGGGGTGCCGGGTCGGCGGCAACCGGGACCACATCGCCGGGGTGAACCTGGCCAAACGCGCCCTGCTCGGCAAAGGCAAGGCCACCCGTCGGCGAGGGCGCTTGCCCGCGATCCAGGTCGCCGAGCACGCACCGGTCCGCAAGTCCCGGGACAAGACCAGCCCGACCCCGAGCAGGCCGCGGCATCGCCGGGTCCGCCGCAGCCTGCCCACCGCAACGCCGCGGGTGGGGGTGACTCCGAAACAACATGTTCCTGCACCACAAGCGTCGGTATGGGACACGGTCAAACCCGCACCACCGCAAGGTGATGCGGGTAGCCGTGACACACGTACATCTCCGACCAACACCACACCAGTGGCAGGTAGTATGAGATCTACGTAGACGCTGCTGCCGCCTCCGATGATCAGACTCTCGAGGCGTTCGGGGTACTGAACCGCCAGTGCCAGCGCGACACGCCCACCGAGCGAATAGCCCAGAACGTGCGCGCTGGGCAACCCGACCTCGTCGAGGACCGCCACGATGTCGGCGCTCATCAAGTCCATGGCATACGAGGCCGGATCGTGTGGTTTGTCGCTGCGGCCGTGTCCACGCAGATCGACGAGGATCAACCGGTACCGATCCCGAAGTGCGCGAACGTAACCGAACCCTCGCCAGATGGCATGTGACAGCGCAGTGCCGTGGATGAGGACGAAGGGTTCCCCGTCGCCGACGGTCTCGTACGCGACCCGGACACCGTCGACGGAATTGGTAGCGTGCTTCACCCGCCCAGTGTGCACGATCTTCCCGCCGGTCCTACAGCAGCCGGTCCTCGGTGAGTTCCAGCCGCCGCGTCACCCCGATGTCCTCGAGAAAACGACGGTCGTGACTCACCACGATCAGTGCTCCCCGAAAACTGCGGAGCGCCTGCGTGAGATGCGACAGACTCGGGAGGTCGAGGTTGTTCGTCGGCTCGTCGAGCAGTAGCAGGCGGGGTGCAGGTTCGGCCAGCAACATCGTTGCGAGAGCTGCTCGTAACCGTTCGCCGCCCGACAATGCCGAGGCGAGCACGTCGGAGTCGTTCCCGCGGAACAGGAACCGAGCCAACTGTGCGCGAATCTGCGCCTGCGAGGCGTGCGGCGCCGCGGCGGCGACATTCTGCGCCACCGTGAGCGCCTCGTCGAAGACGTCGAGCCGCTGTGGCAGAAACTTGAACGGTACGCGCGGTCCCGCTGCCACGATTGCGTCGAGCAGCGTCGTCTTGCCGACACCGTTGCGCCCGACCAGTGCGATACGCTCCGGCCCGACGACGTGCAGCGACACCCGTTGTCCGCTGCCGAGTTTCAGGTCCTGCACCGAAATCACGTCCTGGCCCGAATGCACCTCCGTGTCGGGAAGTTCGATGCGGACCTCGCGGTCGTCCCGGACGGCACTCTCCGCTTCCGTCAACGACTCCCTGGCCTCGTCGACCTTCGCGATGTGGTTGTTCCGCAGCTTCCCCGCCGATTCCTGGGCTTGACGCTTCCGCATCCCCATCACGATCTTCGGTTCACGCTTGGTCTCGAACATCTTCTGGCCGTAGCGTTTGCGCCGATCCAGTTTGACCCGCGCCTCGGCAAGCTCCCGTTTCTGCTTCTGCACGTCACCACGCGCGTCCCGCACCGCGGCCAACGCAGCTTCCTGCTCCGCCTCCACGATCTCCTGGTAGATGCTGAAGTTGCCGCCGAACATCCGGATACCGCCGCCGCGTAGCTCCGCGGTGGCGTCCATCAGGTCGAGCAGATCACGGTCGTGGCTGACCACCAGCATGGCGCCCGAGAACTGCTCGACGAGGGAGTAGAGCCTGCGGCGTGAACTTCCGTCCAGATTGTTGGTGGGCTCGTCGAGCAGAAGTATGTCCGGTTCGGTCAGCAGCTTTGCGGTGAAGCCGAGCAGGACCGTTTCACCCCCGGACAGTGTGCCGACCGTGCGATCGAGGTCTCTCGCGGAGCCGAGCACCCGCTCGAGCCCGAGTTTGTGCAGCGTCGAGATCGCGCGTTCCTCGATGTCCCAGCGACCCTGGGCAGCGTCGAAGTCCTCAGGGGTGCCCACCCCGGATTCGATCCGGTGCAGCGAGTGGCGAAGATCGGCGATACCGAGGATCCGGTCTACCCGCAGACCCGGATCGAGGGTGATGTCCTGCGGCAGGTAGGCCACCTCGCCGCGTGTGACGATCGACCCCCGGTCGGGCTGCAGTACGCCGGCGATCAGGCGAAGGAGGGTGGATTTTCCGGTGCCGTTGAGGCCGACCACGCCGGTACGGCCCGAGCCGAACACGGCGTCGACGCCGTCGAAGACCGGTTCGCCGTCAGGCCATGAAAAAGTGAGATCGGACAGGGACAGATACGACTGGGCCATGGGGTACTCCGAGGTGTGTGCGGATGAAGACTCGCGGAACTACCTCGTCAGGAGCAACGGCCCGTGTCCTTTCGTCTGACGCGCCCTGGGCGCATCGGGTGAGTTCAGGGTAGGGCCCACCCGATGCCGCGGCAATCGAATTAAATCTGCGGGCCGTCCGCGCGCAGTTCGTCCACCTTCGCCATCGCCTCGCGCAGTTCGGTGAGCCACTGCTCACTGTGCTTGCCTGCGAGTCGAACCGTCCACATCAGGGCGTCCGAGCGAGATCGCGCCACCCCGGCGTCGACCAGTGTGTCGAGAACCTTGCGTTCGGGCTGGCGAAGTCGGGTCATCACCGGCACGGCGAGGTGAGTGAACAACGAGCGGCGGCCGTCGAGGGTGACTCCCCACGCCACCTTCCGTCCGTAGCGGAGCTCGGCCTCGTGTGCGATGCGCATTCGGTCGGCGCGAGTGCTTTCGCGGAAGCGTGCGATGCGCCCGTCGACGGCGGCCTCCGAGGCGGGGTCGCCGGACTCGACGGGAGGCAGCTCTCCCACGACGACGATCTCCTCACGGTCGACCTCGACGGTGGCCGGCCCGGTGAACCAGTCGTCGGGCAGTCGGCCGGCGAACCAGTCGGCCGCGTCGCTCGCATCGGGAACATCTGCTTGCTGCCATCCGCCGGGACGGCCGAAACGGCGGTCTCCGGGGGCCTGGGCGTTCTTCATGGCGTCCTCCTGGGAGCCTGGGTGCTCTGTCTGTGTGACGAAGCACTGATTACATGATTACACCCTTATCGTCAGGGCCGCCAGCATCTCAGGCATGATCGACTACGTGCGCACCTCAACAGTTCGTCACAGTCCCACCGGCCCCAGACGTAAGGCCATCGCCGGCATAGCCGTCCTCGCGATGACGCTGTCCGCCTGCGGCCTCTTCGGACCGGATCAGCCGGATACCGTCAGCCAGGAATTCGTCGATGCTCTGAATGCCGATGACGTCCAGGCAGCCGCGGCCCTCACCACCGACCCCGCCGCCGCATCGGCGGCCATCACCGCCCTCTACGACGGGCTGGGCAACAAGGACGGAACCTTTGCCCGTACCGAAGTGCAGGAGTCGGGCGACGACGCCGGAACCTTCACGATGGAGGTCACCTGGCCCTTCGCCGAAGGTCAGCAGTGGAAGTACAGCACGAGTGGCAACGCGGCGAAGCAGGGTGACGACTGGAAGATCACCTGGGACCCGGCTGTGCTTGCGCCCGGGCTCACGGAAGACACGACCGTTCGCTACACCCCGACGACCGGGCGGCCGCCAAAGGTGCTGTCGGCGTCGGGCGCGCCGATTCTCACGGAGCAAGTGGTCACTCTGGTGAACCTGGACCAGGGTGCGGACACCGCCGCGGTCGCAGCGCTGCTCGCCCCCCTCGCACCCACGATCACCCCGGCGTCGCTGCAGAAGGATGTGGCCGATGCCCAGGGCAAACCCGTCACCGCGATCAGCCTGCGTGCGGAGGATCTGGCGCCCATCGAGGCGCAACTGACCGCACTTCCGGGGGTGACGCTCGTCCCGCAGGCGCGACTGCTGAGCACCGACAAGGCACTGGCATCCCCGACGCTGTCCGGACTCGCCGACCTGTGGCAGCAGGGGCAGGACGCCTCCGCCGGGTGGGCCGTCCAGTTGGTCTCAGCCGACGGCTCGGCGGAGAGCATCGCGGGGGAGGACGGCCCCGTCGCCCCCGACATCACGACCACCCTCGACCTCCCGATGCAGACGGCGGCCGAGCGGGCACTGGCGGACATGCCGCAGCAGGCCGCGATCGTCGCCCTGCGCCCGTCCACCGGTGCCGTGCTGGCGGTCGCGCAGAACGCTCCCGCCGACGCGCTCGGCCCGATCGCGCTCACCGGCCTGTACCCGCCGGGGTCCACCTTCAAGACGGTCACGACGTCGGCTGCCCTGCAGGCCGGATCCGCCACCATCGACACGGTGCTGCCCTGCCCCGGAACCGAGAACATCGAGGGCAGGCAGATACCCAACGACGATCAATTCGACCTGGGTCAGGTCCCGCTGCACACCGCCTTCGCCCGATCGTGCAATACCACGATGGGCCGGTTGGCTGTGGGGCTTCCGGCCGATGCCCTACAGAACGCGGCCCTGCAGTTCGGACTCGGGGTGGATTATGTGACACCGGGTTTGACAACCGTGACCGGCAACGTACCGATCGCCGACAGCCCGGCGGCTCGTGTCGAATCGGCGATCGGTCAGGGTCAGGTGACCGCGTCCCCCTTCGGAATGGCATTGGTCGCGGCGTCGATCGCTCACGGCTCCACGCCGGCGCCCATGATCGTGGCGGGCCAGCCGGGCACTGCCGATCGGACGGCCCCGCCGGTGCCTGCCGAGGTGACCGCGGATCTGCGGACTATGATGCGTGAAACCGTGACCGGCGGTACCGCTACTGCGCTGCAGGACATTCCGGGACTGCTCGGAAAAACCGGCACGGCGGAGTCCGGTAACGGTCCGGCACACGGCTGGTTCGTCGGAATCAAGGACGATCTCGCATTTGCCGTATTTGTCGCCACAGGAGACAGCTCGGCCCCTGCTGTGCAGGCCGCGGGGCGTTTTCTGCGCTAAACCGGTTCGCTGGTCGTGCTCGACGAGATAAGTTGTGGCTCAACCGTAACTCCTTCGTAGGCAAGTTGTGCTTGTTACGCATGTGACTGAAAGCAAGATGGTGGACATGGGGAATGGACGATCGCTTGGACGCCGCAACAAATACGTGATCGCCCTCATAACGGCTGTGATATCAGCGGTCGTTCTGGCGTCCTGCGTGATGTCGACAGAGGAGGCCGACGCCAAGTCGGTCGTCGCCTCCTTCGTCGAAGCGCTGAACGAGCGCGATGCCGCTGCCGCTGCCGCACACACCTCGTATCCCAACGCCGCAGAGTCGGCGATTCAGCAGATGTTCGACGGCTTGAAACCCGAGGACGCCCAGTTCGACCTCACCCAGTTCATGGACCTCGGATCCGACTCCGGATTCTTCACCGTCGGTGCCGCGTGGAACTTCGGTAAGGGCAAGGACTGGAGCTATCAGGTGCAGGGCGGCGTACGGCATCTGTCGGTGGGCTGGCGCATCTCGTGGGATCCGTCGATCCTCGCGCCCGACCTCGGTAACGGGCGTATCGTCCGCTACGACCGGACGGACGCCGCTCCGCCCAGGATTTTCGACGCCGCCGGTGCGCTGCTGATGAACGAGCAGACCATCAATGCGATCACCCTGGATCCGGCCACGATGCCGGATCCCGTCGCGACTACCCGCCGCCTTGCCGAAGTTCTCGAACCGGTGGCTCCGCTGGTGACGGCAGACACGATGATGGCCGATCTCGCCCAGAAACCGGGAGAGCAGGTCACCGCAGTCCTCCTGCGCGATCAGGACTACCTGTACCTCGAGGAGGACTTGAACATCCCCGGGGTCGTGGTGATCAAGACACCGAAACTGATCACAGCGGATCGCCGCATCACCACCCCGCTGCTCGACCCGCTGCGGAAGGTGTGGCAAGCCAACCGTGACGCCACCGCCGGCTGGGCCGTGCACCTCGTCGATCCCGACGGCTCGCTGATCCCGCAGGCGGGATTCCAGGGCCCACCCGGACCCGACATCGTCGCCACCATGGACTCGCGGCTGCAGTTGGCTGCGGAGGAAGCGGTGGTCAGTGTGGGCACCCCGGCATCGATCATCGCGATCCAGCCGTCCACCGGGGCCGTCCTCGCCGCAGCGCAGAACAACCAGGCGATGGAGCAGGGGCCGATCACCTTCCAGGGTCTCTACCCGGCCGGGTCGAACCTCGACCTGATCAAGAAGGCCGCAGGACTGCAGAAGGGCGTCGACCCGTCGTCGCTGTCGATGGAGGACATCGCGAAGGCAGGGAACCAATTCGGACTCGGGATGAACTACAACGTTCCGGGGCTCGACCACCAGACCGCGGTGTTCACTGCCGACCAGTCGGGA
This sequence comes from Rhodococcus sp. NPDC019647, assembly GCF_044389235.1. NCBI lineage: Bacteria > Bacillati > Actinomycetota > Actinomycetes > Mycobacteriales > Nocardiaceae > Rhodococcus > Rhodococcus sp. NPDC019647. The sequence goes on from NZ_JBIRXS010000006.1 coordinate 323,061, forward strand.
ATGAACCAGGTGATGAACCGCAAGAACGAGGACCTACCCGCCGTGACACCGTTCGGAATGGCGATGGTGGCGGCGTCGATCGCCCGGGGCAGTGCGCCCGCACCGATGATCGTGCAGGGTCAGCCGGGGACCACCGAGGTGGCGGCGCAGCCGCTTCCCGCGAACGTCACCGATCAGCTGCGCGCAATGATGCGGGACAACGTGGTGCGCGGCGGCGCTTCTCTGCTGAACGGCTACCCCGACCTCATCGGCATGAACGGGGCCAGCGGCGATGACCGCTGGTTCTACGGATCCCGCGGAGACCTCGCCTTCGCGGTGCTCGTTGCCGACGCGGACGGTGGCGACCGCGCCGTGAAGATGACCGACATGCTGTTCCGGGAGATGGCCAAGCCGGCGAGCTGACCCCGCGTTCACCGGCGTCGTGCGGCGGCGCTGAAGGAGTAAGTACGCAAGGGTAAGTTTCTCACCTGTGCCCCTGCTCGATATCGGTCTACTCGTCGTCGCGGGGTTCTTCGCGGGACTGGTCGGCTTCGTCACCGGACTGGCCTCCATCGTGTCGTACCCGGCCCTACTCGCCGCGGGCCTGCCGCCTGTCACCGCGAACGTCACCAACACCGTTGCGATGGTGGCCGTCGGCGTCGGCGCACTCTCCAACTCGACGCGCGAGGTGGCGGACACGGGCCCGAAGTTGTGGCGCTGGGTGTTGGCGTCCGCTGCCGGTGGAATCGTCGGGGCCGCCATCCTCCTGGGCGCCCCCGAGGGTTCCTTCGAGGCCGTGGTGCCGTTCATGGTGGCGTTCGCCGCGCTTGCCCTGCTCCTGCAGCCGCGGATCCGCGCGTTCGCAGGGGAGCGCGACCTGCCCCGTACCTACATGCTGTCCCTGTTCGTCGTCGCAATCTACGGCGGCTATTTCGGCGCGGGAGCCGGCGTCATCTTCCTGGCGAGCGCGCTGATCCTCACGTCCGAGACGATCTGGCGCGCCACCATCCTGAAGAGCTTCCTCCTGGGTATCGCGAACCTCGTGGCGGCTCTCAGCTTCGCGGTGTTCGGACCCGTTCACTGGGGCGCCGCGGCGGCGATGGCGATCGGTGCCCTTGCCGGTGGGTGGTGCGGCCCGCCGGTGGTCAAGCGGATTCCGCCGTCGATACTCCGTGTCGTGATCGCGGTGGCAGGGTTCGGCCTCGCCGGGTGGCTGTGGATGCGGTGAGCGGACGACCACGAACCGGGGTCAATGCACTCCCTTCATCAGACGCTTGATCCACGGTGAGCCGACCGCCAGCAGCACGCCCACCGCGATGGACCCGAGGCCGATAGCGGTGAAGTAGGGAACCTCGTTGCTCTCGTTGTAGAAACCGGCCAACGTGCCCGCCATCGCGGTACCCAGCGCCACGGACAGGAAGAACAGGGCAACCATCTGCGTGTGAAAAGCCTCAGGGGCGAGCTTGGTCGACAGCGACAACCCGACCGGCGACAGGAGCAGTTCCGCGAAGGTGAACAGCAGGAGAATGCCGCACAGGCCGAGCAGTGGAGCGCTGTTGGCGCCACCACCGGACATCGGAATGAACGCCAGGAACGCCAACCCCATGATCATCGTGCCCATCGCGAACTTGACGGGGGAGGACGGCTGGCGCGGCCCGAGCTTCGTCCATGCGGCGGCGAACACGCCCGCGAAAATGATGATGAAGACCGGGTTGATCGATTGCACCCAGGAGGGCGGGAAGTCCCATCCGAACAGGTTGCGGTCGAGTCGCTTGTCGGAGTAGACCGCGACGGTGGTGAACTGCTGCTGGAACAGCGACCAGAAGACGGCACTCGCGATGAACATCGGAATGAACGCGTAGACCCGGCTCCGCTCGATCGCGGTGATGCGGCGGCTCGACAGGATGATGGCGAAGTAGCCGACGGCCGCGACGACAGTGAGCGCCACGACGACATCCGACATGTTGCTCGTGGTGACCAGACCGGTCAGGCACGCCGCTGCGATCACGATCACTGCTGCGGCGGCAATGGCGATCCACTTGGTGCGCTGGTCCGACGGGAGCGGGTTGGGGGCGGTCGCACCGATGCCGCGCAGATGCTTGCGGCCCAGCGTGTACTGCACCAGACCGAACGCCATACCGACGGCAGCGAGGGCGAACCCGGCGTGGAAGCCCATGGTGTCCTGCGCCCAGCCGGTCAGCAGAGGACCGACGAGAGCGCCGAGGTTGATACCCATGTAGAAGATGGAGAACCCGGCGTCGCGGCGCTCGTCGTGCTCGTCGTAGAGGTCGCCGACCAGCGAGGTCGCGTTCGCCTTCAGACCGCCACTGCCGAAGGCCACGCAGACGAGTCCGACCCCCACACCCCACAGGCCCGGGAAGACGGCCAGTGCGATGTGCCCGAGCATGACGAGTACAGCGCTGTAGAACAGGGTGCGCTCGGAGCCGAGGAGTCGGTCGGCGATCCACGCACCGAGGATCGTCGAGAGATACACCGTGCCGCCGTAGGCGCCGACGATGCTGGTGGCCGAGGCCTCGGAGATTCCGAGGCCGCCATCGGCTGCCGAATAGTAGAGGTAGTAGATCAGGATGCCCTGCATCCCGTAGAACGAGAACCTCTCCCACATCTCCACGCCGAACAGGTTCGCGAGGGCGAACGGCTGGCCGAAGAAACCGGTGTCGGCTCGCTTTTCGTCCTGCCGCGGATCGACGGTGTCACTCATGCAACGACTGTCCCACTTCGCACGTCGGTTCGGGCGGTGACGCGGCGGATCCGCGGCCGATCAGCTGGGGGTGCGTACCTTCGTGACGGCTCTCGCGACCGCACGCCAGCCGAGAAGGAACACCGCCAGAACAGTGCCCGCCACCAGGATGAAACTGAAGGCCGTGCCCTGACCGCTGACAACGCGGAGCAGCATGCCGACCACCAGCGTCGAGAACCACACCAGCAGCCCCGTCGGCACAATCAACACGGCATCGAACTTGTCGCGGTACAGCGCTACGGTCGCGGCCCAGCCGACGGCGAGGCCGCTGAGGAAGGGCCACGCCGTGATGGCGAGTCCCGTCAGCGCGTTGGCTTCGTCGTGGCTCCGGCGGCCGATGGCGCAGAAGACGACGACGAGCACGACATCGACGACGAGCGCGGGAAGGAACTTCTTCACCCGGTCAGCGTAATGCGGCGGCACATGCGACCCACGCGCACGGCCGGCTCTTGTTCGCGCAGCGGAGGCGCAGCATCCTGGGCGACGTGGACCGTGCTGACCATCTCCTCAAAATCTCCAGCCGAGACTGTAGACTTTTGGTAGCGACGGTTCTAAAGTATTGATCGTCAACAAAGGGAATCAACTAGCGGGGTAGCCGACGGGCTACCGAGGAAAGACGAAGGCACGGGGCGGAGCCGGAAGCACGAAGAGGTGGCTCCGCCCCCCGAACACCCGGCGTGAGAAGGAGAAGGTCAGCTACTCACGCTGTTCACAAGAAGTCGAGGTGAGAGGCGGGTGTTGCGTATCCATCATCAGGATCCGTATGCAATGAATGTCTTGTCCTTGTGCCGGCCGCGGCCGGTGCAGCTATAACCCCTTCGGACCCCGGCGCGAGCTCGCGCCGGGGTCCCTTACGACGCAAAGAAGGGCTCGACGCAGGAACTGTGGATAACTCCACCGGCACCACCAATGAACTCGACAACGACGACTACCCCGCCTACACCATGGGGCGCGCCGCCGATCTTCTCGCTGTCACCGCTGCGTTTCTTCGAAGTCTCGACGACATGGGATTGCTGGTGGCGTACCGCTCGGAGGGCGGGCATCGCCGCTATTCGCGGCGTCAGCTCCGGCTTGCCGCCCGCGTCCGGGAGCTCGTCGACAGCGGCACAGCAGTCGAAGCGGCCTGCCGCATCATCTCGCTCGAAGACCAGCTCGCCGAGGCTCGGCGCGAAAATACCAGCCGCTAGGCAGTGTCGGCTTCGCCGGTGCTGTGCGGGGTGTGCTCCGCCCCCGGCTGGTCCCGGCGCTCGAACTCGAGGTCCATCTCCAGGTCCTCGTGCTGATTGTGGCGGAAGAGAATGAGGAAGACGATCCACCCGATCAGGGCCACGAGAATGTAGCTCACCATGCGGTAGACGAAGACCGCTGCGAGCGCCTGCGACGCCGTCGTTCCCGCCGCCGTCAGGGTGGCGATCAAGGTGCCGTCGACGAACCCGAGTCCCCCCGGTGCCAGCGGAATACTGGCAACCGCCTTGGCGGCAGCGAACGCGATGAGCAAACCGGCGAACGAGGGTTCGGCGCCGACGGCCCAGCAGGCAAACCCGAGACAGGCCACATCGGCGAGGCGGTGCACCGCCGACCACCCGAAGGCGGCGAGGGAATCGCGCCGGCCCAGCTCCACCGAATCGAGCTGGCTGAGGATCTCCTTCCACCGCTCGACGCCGGTTTCCGGAGCGTTCTTACGGAACCTGTTGTACCGAGTGAGAACCCGATGTCCCGTCGACTCGATGCAGTCGGGGTTACGGGATATGTATCGCAAGCCGTAGAACAGGGCGAATGCGGCAATCAGTGACAGGACCAGGGTGATGGGGCTGACTCTGGTTCCGACGGCGAACGCGCCGGCCACGCCGAGGAACGCGAGGCTGCCTGCGGCGATCACCCCGGAGATCGCGAGCTGCCACGATGCGACGACAGGCGTCGCGCCCCACTTGCGGGTCTGCTTGTACGTGAACGCGGTGGAGAAGACCTGGCCTGCCGGCAGGCTGACGGCCATCGCAGTGCTCGCGTAGATGACGGACACGGACTTCAACTGGGAGACGACGACGCCTCCGGCTCGAAGCAACCGCTGCTGGACGGCGCCGTAGCCGCTCAGCGACACTGCCTGCGCCGCGATGCAGGCAGCGACCCATCCCCAGTGGATCTCGGTGAGTGCTTTCCACGAATCGCTGAGGGTCGGCCACAGGTAGATGCCCTCGATGGTCAGGAGGGCGAGCAGCCCGGCCCCGAGCAGCCATTTGATCCACCAGAATCGACTTCGCTGCCGAGGGGGCTCGGCAGTGGGCGGGTCGGAACGAGGCAGGGCCACATCCCAAGCGTAACCAACGGGTAGCGGATTACTCCGGATAGTCCTCCGGCCAAGCCAGATGGGTATTGCGACGACGCCCACGTAACTGCACCTGTTCGCCCAGCTCCCAGTGCGCCTGCTCCTCCTCGTCGGCGAAGTACAGCGCGCTGGTGGATGCCAGGACGCGGCTGGGATGAAGCTTGGCGAGCTCGGTGAGTCGCGACGCCTCGTTGACGGGGTCGCCGATCACGGTGTACTCGAATCGTTCTGCGGCACCGATGTTTCCGGCGACGGCCAGGCCCGCGGACACGCCGATCCCGATGTCGAGGCCGGTGATCTCGTGGAGCGCGAACCTCAGCTCCCGCGCAGCTGCCAGTGCGGCGGTCGGGGCGTCGGGGCGGTCGAGCGGGGCGCCGAAGATTGCGAGAGCCGCGTCACCCATGAACTTGTTGACGAATCCGTGGTGTCGGTCGATCACATCGACGACGACGCGGAAGAACTCGTTGAGCAGATTCACAACCTCGCCGGGCGGACGTTCGGCCGCCGCACCGGTGGACCCGACCATGTCGACGAACAGAACGGCCACGAACCTCGTCTCGCCGCCGAGTTCGGTGCCAAACTGGAGTGCTCGCCGTGCCACGTCCTCCCCGACATGCTGGCCGAACAGTTCACGCAGCAGTCGCCGCTCGTCGGACTCGCGCATCATCCGGTTGAACCCGACCTGCAGCCGTCCGATCTCGCTTCCGTCGAACACTTCCACCCGCACGTCGGTGGCACCGCGCTGGACCCGTTCGATGGCCCGCCGCAGCTGCTTGATGGGGTCGGAGATTTGGCTGGCGGTCAGCATCGACAGCGCGAAGGCCTGTGCGATCGCGATGATCGACAGCAGCATGATCGCCCAGGCGAGTGCGTTGGGAGAGAACACGAGGTCGGTAGTCAACTGTGTGACGCAGAGCAGGATGATGCCGATGACGGGCATCAATGTGCCCAGGCCCCAGGTCATCGCCAGGCGGGTGCCGACCCCGGGGGCCATGGTCCGGTCGAATTCCCCCTCGCTGAGGGCGCGCGCCGCCACCGGGCGCAGAATGCGTTCCCCGAGCATGTAGGTGAAGCCGAAGGTGGTGGTCGCGGCCATGCAGACCGTGACGATCACCGCGACCGCCAGTTCGGGCATCTCGGTGATGGTGAGCAGCACGAAGATGATGCCGCCGAGTATCCACAGGACCAGATGCACGATCGCCTGCCGCAGCGGTGCGTGCAGCGCCGACATCTGTTCACTGCGGGTGGGCGGGCCGCCGCGTAATTGCCAGCGGATGACGGACCGCAGCATCATCGCTGCCGCAGTGAGACTCACCACCGCGGCGAAGGCCAGGTAGCCGCCGAAGATCGCGACATTGCGCACCCGGTCGGCGATGATGGCCTGCGACTCGGGGATCGGCACGCCATAGCGCACGAACGCGAAAACCAGGATGGCGCCGATGAAATTGGCGAGGAGCATCGAGACCATATAGAGCGGCCACCTGCTGCGGACCGTCGCCGCGATCGCTCTATATGATTTCCGCACGCCGTTCAATTTAGCGGTGGGCAAGTTCGGCAGCGCAGGACACATCCCCTAATGGGTCCGGACACGCCTGTTTCGGGCGCGAACTCCCCGGCAACCTGGTGAAGCTCGATACGCTCCGCAGGTGAACTCGAACGAGGGCTCGACACCGGTGACCGCAGCGGAACGTAGACACCGTGCCTCGGCATCCGTGCATCCGGTGGTGCGGGTGGCGGCGGAGTGGACGTGGCGCCTGCTCGTCATCGTTGCCGGGCTGCTGACCCTCGGCTACATCGTCGCCAGGCTCGACACCGTGCTCATTCCCGTGGGGCTCGCACTGCTTGCCTCGGCTCTGCTCGTGCCTCTCGTGGACTGGCTGCAGGAGAAGGGTGTGCCCCGATCGGCGGCGGTGGTGGTGGTCCTGGTCGTGTCCATCGGTGTCGTCGCCGGGATCATGACGTTCGTGGTCGAGCAGTTCGTCGCGGGTCTTCCCGGGCTGACCGCCCAGTTCGAGGCGAGCATCGACCAGATTCAGAACTGGTTCACCAGTGGGCCGTTCCACTTCAGCGAGGATCAGATCCACCGGGCCGGCGACTCCGTGGTCAAGTCGATCCAGGACAACCGCGAGCAGCTCACCAGCGGTGCGCTGACCACGGCCACCGTCATCGGGGAGATCTTCACCGGGGCACTGCTGACCCTGTTCACTCTCATCTTCTTTCTCTACGGCGGAAGCCAGATCTGGGAGTTCGTCACCCGGCTCGTGCCTGCTGCTTCCCGCCCCCGCGTTCGGCTGGCCGGAAGCCAGGGGTTCGGCTCGCTCATCGGTTACGTCCGCGCCACCGTTGCGGTCGCAGCCGCCGACGCCATCGGCATCGGCGCGGGACTCGCCATCCTGGGGGTGCCCCTCGCGCTTCCCCTGGCGTCGCTGGTCTTCATCGGTGCGTTCATCCCAATCGTCGGCGCGTTCCTCACCGGATTTCTCGCTGTCCTCGTCGCCCTCGTCACCAAAGGCTTCCTCACCGCGCTGATCGTGCTGGGCATCATCATCGGCGTGATGCAGCTCGAGGCCCACGTGCTGCAACCGCTGTTGCTCGGTCGCGCCGTCCGGCTGCATCCCCTCGCGGTAGTTCTCGCGATCACGACCGGAATCGTGCTCGCCGGGATCGTCGGCGGGCTACTCGCCGTTCCCATCGTCGCCGTGCTCAACACGGCGGTCCGGTCGCTGCTGTCCGGGGACCCCGAGGCCACGTTCGACGCGATCGAGGTCGATGATCCCGCCGTTCCCCTCTACCCCGCGGAACCCGACGAACCGGAAGAACCGCAACACTCTCGATCCGACAGTTCCCCATGACCGACGACCATGAGCGCCGCACTCGGCTGCACTACCGGCCGACCGTGCGAGCCGCCGCCGAGCGAGACACGCAGCCGGATGCACCGCTGTGGCGGGCGGCGCAGGCGTTCCGGCTGGTCACCCTGGTGTATGCGGTCAGCTACCAGTTCGTGTCCGTTCAGTACTACTCCCATCAGCGACTGAGTTGGTTCTTCGTTGCGCTGATGGCGGTGTGGTCGGGAGTCTCGGCGGTGCTGCTCTCGCACGGGAAAATACCGCGCTATCAGATCGTCATCGCGGACCAACTCGTCGTCATCGCCTTGATGGCGTCGACGAGACTCGTGTCCGACCCCGACTGGTATCAGCACCACCAGACTCTGCCGACGACGTTGTGGGTCACCAACGCGGTGATCTCGGCCGCTGTCTTCGGCGGGCCGTGGCTGGGGATGGCATCGGGCGTCCTGATGGCCACTGTGAGCGCGGTGGTGCGTGACCAGGTCAACCTGGATCTGTGGCGTGACGCCACGGCGCCTGTGCTGGTGTCGGTCGGACTTGCGCTCGGGCTTGCCACCACGACGGCGAGACGGGCGCAGGCCCAATTGGAACGGGCCGTACGGCTGGCAGCGGCGACGGAGGAACGCGAACGCCTCGCCCGCGAAGTCCACGACGGGGTTCTCCAGGTACTTGCCCTCGTTCGTCGGCGCGGAAACGAAATCGGTGGTCCCGCAGCCGAGCTCGCGGACCTGGCGGGGGAGCAGGAGGTGGCGCTGCGCATGCTGATTTCCGAACAGGGCGCCGGGGTGACCGCAGACCTGGGCGGTGCGGTGATCGACCTGCGGCTCCTCCTGAGCACCCGGGCCAGCACCACGGTGTCGGTGTCGACGCCGGCCGACCCGGTGACGATCGAGCGGGGACGGGCCACGGAACTGGCCGCGATCGTCGACACGGCGCTGTCCAATGTGGCGCAGCATGCCGGGGCCGGAGCCAGGGCTTACGTGCTGCTCGAAGACCTCGGGGACGAGGTGATCGTCAGCGTGCGCGACGACGGCGCCGGGATCGCCCCCGGCAGACTGGCCGAGGCGGAAGCCGAAGGGCGCATGGGAATATCGAAGTCGATCCTGGGGCGGGTCCGAGTACTCGGCGGGACAGCCGAACTCGACACCGAACCCGGGCAGGGCACCGAATGGGAGATCCGCGTGCCGAAGGGAGAGGACCAGCATGGATGAGGAGCAAGCCGGCGGTCACATCACCGTGATGGTGGTCGACGATCACCCGATGTGGCGCGACGCCGTCGCCCGGGACCTCGAGGGCGCCGGATTCACCGTCGTCGCGACGGCTGACGGCGTCGCCGCCGCGGGCCGCCGCGCCGCCGCAGCGCGCCCGGACGTCGTACTCATGGACATGCAGCTGCCCGACGGAAACGGGGCGACCGCCACCGCTGCGGTGCTCGAGGTGTCGCCCGACAGCCGGGTCCTCGTGCTGTCGGCGTCGTCGGAACGCGACGACGTCCTCGACGCCGTGAAGGCGGGTGCATCCGGGTACCTCGTGAAGAGCGCGTCGGTGGAGGAGCTGCGGGAGGCTGTGCGAGCCACCGCCGCCGGTCAGGCCGTCTTCACACCGGGCCTCGCCGGCCTGGTTCTCGGCGAGTATCGCCGGATGTCGAGTGCGCCCGCCGATGAGCGGGGACCCGCCGTTCCGAAGCTCACCGAGCGGGAGACGGAGGTCCTGCGTTTCGTCGCGAAAGGATTGAGCGCCAAGCAGATCGCAACCAAGCTGTCGCTCAGCCACCGCACCGTCGAGAACCACGTGCAGGCCACCTTGCGCAAGCTGCAGTTGGCCAACCGCGTCGAACTCACCCGGTACGCCATTGAGCAGGGCCTCGAGTAGCCCGTGAGTACTTGTTAACAACGCGTTGTTAACAAGTACTCACGGGCGGCGGAGGCGCACTAACCTGGTCGGCATGGAGGCACGGGATCTACGCGTATCCGATGCGGAGCGCGAACACGTCGGTGAACTGCTGCAGCGAGCGGTGGGCCAGGGGATGCTGTCGCTGGGGGAGTTCACAGAACGAATGGATACGGCGCTGGCCGCGAAAACGCGCGGCGAACTCAATGCCGTCCTCGTCGACCTCCCGGGAATACAGCTGATCTCGGAGTTCGTCCCGCCCCCGTATCCCGACCGGCCGTACGCCGCGCGGCCGATCCCACCCTCGTCGGCACCTGCACCGTCGGTAGGCCACCACGTGTCCGTGCCGCCGCCCGGTGAGATCATCCGCGGTCGGATGTCCTCCGTCACCCGCACGGGCTCATGGAGTGTGCCGGCGTCCCTGAAAGTGGACACCCGGGTGTCGAGCGTAAATCTCGACTTCACTCGCGCGGTCATGGCGACACAGGTGGTGTACCTCGATGTCGACGACTACGCGAGTTCCCTCACCCTGATCGTCCCCGCGGAGGCGACCGTCGACCTCAACGGGATCGAGACGGTGGGCGGCAGCGCCACCAACAAGGTGCGCAGCGGCCCGCCCATCGGCCCCCTGCACCTGGTGGTGCGCGGCAAAGTCCGGTTCGGCACCGTGACTGCCCGGCATCCGTTCGGCACCTCACTCCGCAATATGTTCCAGTGAGCCGGTTCGTCGAAACCCCCACCCCGCTCGAGTAGGTCTACTCATGTGCGGACGGACTGGTCGCCGGACGATGAATACATGTCCACACCCGGGAATCCGTCCGTCGATCCGCGCCTGATCGCCCAGCTGTCCGGCGATTTCTCCGCTCTCGGCCAGCAGATGCGGCACGTCGGCGAAAATCTCGCCATCCTGCACGCGCAGTTGTCGACTGTTTCGCAGCCTTCCTCCGAGACGGCACCTCGGCCCGGACCCGGACCGCAGCCCGGGTGGGCGCAACCTCCGCAGGTCCAGCAACCTCCGCAACCCCAGCAACCTCCCCAGCCGATGTACCGGCAGCCGGCTCCTCATCCTTCTGCGCCTCCGCCTCCGGTACCCCAGGCGCCACCGCAGTTCCGGCCTGCACCCATCCCGCCGCCCAGAGTGGCCCGGGAACCGTGGTGGCAACGCGACGGGGTCATCAGCCGCATCCTCGCGGTCGCGGGTGTGGGTGTGACCCTGATCGGGGTTGTCATGCTGCTGGTCCTGGCCGCCCAGGCCGGGTTCTTCGGTCCGGGACTGCGGGTCGCCTCCGGAGCGATTTTGTCAGTGGTGCTCGTTGTCCTCGGTGCGCGTGTGTTCGACCGACCGGGTGGCAGGGTCGGCGGAATCGCCCTCACCGCAACGGGTATCGCGGGTGCGTATCTCGACGTGGTCGCCGTCGCCGTCGTGTATCACTGGCTGCTTCCAGCCCTGGCGATGGTCGTGGCACTCGGGGTCGCCGGAGTCGGCGTCGCTCTGGCCGTCAGATGGTCGTCGCAACCGCTCGCCGTACTGGTCGTGACGGGTGCCGCGGTGCTCGCCCCGGTCCTCACCGACGGCATATCGCTCGCCTTGATCGGGTTCCTCTTCGTCGTCCAGGTGGCCGGCTTCCCGGCCCAACTCGGCCGCGTGTGGCCGTATCTGGCGATTACGCGCACCCTTCCCGTGGTGATCGCGCTGCTGATCGTGATCGTCGACCTCGGGGCGGACGACGGGCAGATGAGGAACTGGGCGTTGGCCAGTGCGGTGCTGGTCGCGTCGTTCGGTCTGGTCTCGTCGATCCTGCTGCTCCGGAGAAATGGGCGTGACATCACCGCGACCGCGATGATCGTGACCACCGCAGTCCCGATGCTTCTGGTGTCAGACCTCTTCGGCCGAGTGCAGTCCACCTTGATCACACTCGCGCTCGCGGCCGCGATGTTCGGGATCTGGATGGCGGTGCGGCCGCTGCCTCTGCATGCGCGCAGTGCGCTCGCAGGCACCGGGGCCCTCGCGCTGCTGCTCGCGTGCCTGGTCGGTGCCGGCGGAGAGAGTGCACCGCTCGTCGTACTCGGGATGGCAACGCTGTTCGTCACCATCGGTGGCCAGGCGTCCTCACGCATCGCCTACGCGGTCGGGGCCGCGTTCGCGGTGATCGGTGGTCTGATCTTCCTCGACAGCGCCCCGCCGTTCGTCCTCGTCGACGAGTACAGCGCGGTCGACCTGCTCAGGGTCACGACTGTGCTGTCCGGGTTGGTTCTCGTCGGCACGGTGGTGTTGCTCGTCTGGTACGCGCACTCGTTGCGGCTGATCCGCAGCGCTACCGCACAACCCGTCTGGGTTCTTGCCGGACTCGTGATCCTCTATGCGGTCACCACGGTCGCGGTGTCGGTGGGTACGGCGATCACGGGCACATCCGTCGGTTTCATCGCCGGTCACTGCGTCGCCACGATCGTGTGGATGATGGCCGCCACCGCTGCACTCGTGTTCGGTCTGGCTCACCGCGAGTATGCCCACACCGCGCTGGGTGCCGGACTGGCGCTGACTGCGGCCGCTCTGGCCAAACTGTTCGTGTTCGACCTGGCCATGCTCGACGGCCTGTTCCGCGTACTCGCCTTCCTGGTGGTCGGCCTGCTGCTACTGCTCGCGGGAACGCGTTACGCCAGGGAGTTCGCGGAGCGCGACACCGGGCGCGGCTCGTCGGTCAGCGCCGATTCTGCCGAGCGATGAGTTCGCTGACGCTGACGGCGTTGCCGTCGTCCGCGCGGTGCCTGCCGCTCGATGTGTCTTCCTGGTCGGCCGGCGGGTGTTCGACGCCGCGTCGACGGGAGCCGTTGGTGGCCGGACTGCCGTTGGTGGCCGGACTGCCGTTGGTCCCCGGACTGACGTGTGCCGTGCCGCCGGTGGCACCAGAGTTGTTTCCGTTGGTGCCCGCGCGTCGAGTGCTACTCGCGGGGTCCGGGGGGTCAGGCAGGGCCCGACGCCGGGTCGGCATCGAGGGAACCGGCCGGGCAGGAGACGACTGGGGGGTCTCCTGCTCGTACGGCGCCGGCACCGAACGCGGCGATCGGGTGGGAAGAGACGGCGTCTGTTGCGTGGGCGTGCTCGGCCGCGGTTCCGCGGGAGACGAGACCGGGCGGGGTCCCGCCGCGGAGGTGGACCGCAGGTCTGCGAGCCAACTCTCGATCGGTCGAGACTGCGTGGCAGGGCCGGGAGCAGGCGTCGCTTGCCGTGGCGGCTGCTGGGCCGGGCGAGGCGGTTGCGCGGGACGGGTCTGCCGATTGGTGCGCGACGGATCGGTGGCAGGACGCGGAGCAGCCGGCGAGGGCAGAACCGTGGTGGGGGGCTCGGCCGGTGGTACGTCGTCGACCCGCTTCGGCGGCTGGGCAGGCCTGCCCGTGGCCGACCGACGGGCCTCGGTCTCCGCGCGCCGTGCTTTCGCCTCGTCCTCGGACATCTTCGCGGCGAGCGCCTGAGCGGTGACGAGCGGAATCGGCTCGGTGAGCGGTTCGGGCTTACGGGGAGCGGGCGGCGCCGAAGGCTTCCTGCGCGGTGGTGCTGCCCCCACGGGGGTCAGTTCGGGGACGTCCGCAGGCATCAGTTCGCTGTCGAGGATCGGCTCGGCGAGACCCGTCTTCTCCTGGATGCGTTTCATCCACGCGGGCGCCCACCAGCAGTCGTCGCCGAGAAGCTTCATCGTGGCCGGGACGAGGAACATACGGATGAGCGTGGCGTCGATGATCAGGGCGGCGATCATGCCGTAGGAGATGTACTTCATCATCACCAGTTCCGAGAACCCGAACGCGCCCGTGACGACGATGAGAATGAGGGCGGCGGCGGTGATGATCCGCCCGGTGTGCGCAGTGCCGATGCGGATGGATTCCGTGGTACTCGCGCCCTGCGCACGCGCCTCCACCATGCGTGAGAGCAGGAACACCTCATAGTCGGTGGAGAGGCCGTAGACGATGGCGATGATGAGCACCAGCACCGGCGACATGATCGGGCCCGGGGTGAAGTTCAACCAGGCCGACCCGTGACCGTCGATGAAGATCCAAGTCAAGATGCCGAGCGTGGAGCCGAGACCCAAGGCGCTCATCAGCGCGGCCTTGATCGGCAGCACCAGGGACCCGAACGTCAGGAACATCAGCAACGTCGTCAGGAAAAGGACAGAGATCACCATCGTGGGCAGGTGTTCGAGCAGTGCGGCGATACTGTCCTGCTCGATGGCCGGCGTTCCACCGACCAGCACCTGCGTGCCGTCGGGAGCGTCCATTGCGCGCAGATAGTCGATCGTGGGCTTCGACTCGTTACGGTCCACCAGGCCCGCCTTGAGGACGACGACGCCGTCCTTGACCGCGCCCTCCGGGGAGAACTTCTCGATCAGGCCCGGCGCGCCGCTGGCTTCCTTGATGATCTGGCCCAGCGCCTTGTTGTCTGCGTTCGACACCACCAGCTTGACGGGTTCGGTGCGCATGCTGGGGAAGATCTCGTCGAACTGTTCCTGCGCGGCACGAGTCGAGCTGTCCGGCGGCAGGTACGTCTCGTTGATGCCACCGAACTTGATGCCCGTCAACGGGACGATCAACAGGAGCAGCCCGACCACGATCGGGATGGTGACCTTCAGCGGATTGCGCATCACCCAGCGGGTGAGGCGGCCCCAGACGCTGGCCTCGATTTCCTCCGTGTTCTTGGTTTGACGGAAGCGCTCGAAACTGAGGGCGTCGATGCGCTTGCCGAGGATGCCCAGAATCGCGGGCAGGATCGTGATGGACGTGAGCGCCGCGAGTCCCACCGTCGCGATGGCGCCGTAGGCAACGGACTTCAGGAAGCCCTGCGGGAACAGCAGTAGACCACCGAGGCTGGCGACGATCATGGTGGCCGAGAACACCACGGTGCGTCCCGAGGTCATCACTGTTCTCCGGACGGCGGAGCGGGTGTCGTACCCCTCCGCCATCTCTTCTCGGAAACGGCTGACGACGAACAAGCCATAGTCGATGGCGAGGCCGAGACCCACGAGGGAGACCACGGGCGCGACGAACGAGTTGACCTCGGTGAAGTTGGTGATGAGACGGACGACACCGTTGGCGCCGACCACGGTGAGACCGCCGATGATCAGCGGCAGCGCCGCCGCCACGACACCACCGAACACGAAGAAGAGCAGGAGGCCGACGGCCGGGATCGCGAGGATCTCCATCCGCTTGATGTCCTTGGCCATCGTGTCGTTCAACGCGCCCGACACCGGTTGCAAGCCGGCGAGCTGCACGTCGACGCCGTCGATGTAGAACTCGTCCTTGATGTCGCGGAAGTTGGCGGTGACCTCGGTGTCGTTGTCACCGACGATGGCGATGCTCTCGATCGCGTGCTGCTTGTCCGGGCTCGAGGCGGCGCTCAGGGTCGGGGCAGACCCGACCTTGAAGTACCCGCCGTTGATCTTGAGGATTTTGTCGGGGTGTTCCGCGGCCAGCGATTCGAGGTTGGCGACGATCTTCGCCTGGAACTCCGGATCCTCGATGGTCTTGCCCTCGGGAGCGGTGTAGAGCGCCACCACATCACTGTTGGTGTCGCGGCCGAAGGTGCTGTCGGCAAGCTTGGACGCGGCGACCGATTCCGAGCCCGGATCATCCCAGCCGGACTGGCTGAGATGCTTCTCCAAACCCAGACCGTATGCGGCGGAACCGAGCAACAAAGCCACCATGATGCCGATGACGGTGAATCGGGCCCGGTAGACGACGCTTCCCCAGCTCGCGAACACTGATCAACTCCTACTCGGCAGCACTCTTCCGCCCGACGAGCAGGGCGGAAAGCGGTCGGAACGGCTGCAACCAGGCACCCTCGTCGGGCAATGTGTCGAGGCTGACCCGAGGAAGTGGTTCCCGGAACACGCCGGGGATGTCCTCGAGATCGACGAAGTCCAGAAGATCGGACGCAACCGCCCAGCTGGCGTGCTCGCGGAACCCGAGTATCTGGACCGGTATGCCGGTCGCGGCGATGTCCTCCAACGGTTCACGAAATGCCTGACCGTCGGCGGAGGCGACCATGACACCGGCCAGCCCCTCACCATGCCGGAGCGCGATGTGGTCCAGCATGTCGGAGTCGACGTCGCTGTCCTCATCGATCTTCGGCTTGGCGAACACCGCGAAGCCCACATTACGCAAGGCTTCGACCCACGGTCTCACAACATCGGCGCTGCCAGCCGCGATATTGGTGAAGACGGTCGCTTCGGGTTCGAGTGTGTCGGTGCCGGACGCCGACAGTTCGGCGGTCCGGGAGAGCAGCCAGCGGCCGAGGGCGTCGAATCGTGGCCGGTAGGCCGCCGTCGGGCGACCGCCGAGGATGGCGCCCAGGCCCATGTCGAGGTTCGGCGCGTCCCAGACGAGAAGGACTCGCTTCTGGTGGCGTCCGTCACGTGCACCCACCACGGGAGATCCTGACGACACCGCGGTGCCGGCAGAGCCCGCAGGCAACCCGCCGGAGATGTACTGCTCGCTGACGCTCATGACCTGATCTTCCCCCAAATCAACTCGGTGATCGCACTCCCGACCTGATGGGCCTTGTCTTCGAACTTCGTCACCGGACGCTCGTGTGTCATCGGGGACTCCCAATCGAGGGAGGTCAACAGCGGTTCCGCGTTGCCCGCCTCGGCGATCGCCTCGGCATACTCGGCGTGATCGGTTGCAACGTGCAACACACCACCGGGCTTCAACCGACTCGCGATCAGCGCAAAGGTGGGGGCTTGCAACAGGCGGCGCTTGTGGTGACGGGCCTTCGGCCACGGGTCCGGGAAGAAGACACGCACACCGGTCAGCGATTCGGGTTCGACCATGTTCTCGAGAACGTCCATGGCGTCACCGCGCAGAACGCGGATGTTGGGGATGCCGTCGCGCTCGATCTGCTGCAGTAGCTGTGCGAGCCCGGGGCGGTACACCTCGACGGCCATCAGATTGACGTGCGGCTCGGCTTTCGCCATCGCCGCTGTGGCGGTTCCGGTGCCCGAGCCGATCTCCAGGATCAGAGGTGCGTCGCGCCCGAACCAGGTGGCCGCGTCGAGGCGGGTGTCGGAGACCTCGGCACCGATTTTCGGCCACTGCCGATCCCACGACTCCTGCTGGGCAGGGGTCAGCGCCCCCCGGCGGGAGCGGAAACTCGTCACCCGGGGGTGCAGTCGAGATCCCGTCTTACGCGGAGTCTGTCCCTCCACGGGGACGGCGGGTGCTTCCTGATCGGCGTGGTTCACCGGACCATTGTCACGCATGGGGGGCGTTTCCGGCATACGGGTCTGAAGTTGACATTGAGACTTTCTGGTCGATCGGCGGCGCAGCCTGCATGGTTGCCCACACCGGTTTCGCGGAAGTCTGACAGAATCCTGACGGTACGAAGGGGGGTGATCGCGTCATGGGCACTGTAGATGCCGGGGGCGGGGAATTGGACGAACTCGCAGATCGGGTGGCGGTATCGGACCGTGCGGCGGGGGAGAGCGTTCGGGAAGTCGCGGCACATCTCCGCGCGCCGATTCGTGTGCACATCACCGGTCGTGCGGGTGTGGGGAGAACCACTGTCGCGACCGCAGTAAAAGAAGGTGCAATTCCGGGTGCCGTGATCGAAGAGCCCGGTCCGCTCGACGTGCCCGGCGCGCCCGACCCCGTTTTGGACGGTGACGTCGTGGTGTGTGTTCTCGTCGAATCGGTGCGTGCCGCCGACCGTGTGGCAGTCGCCGGGGTGGACGCCGAGCGCGCACTGCTCGTACTCAACAAGGTGGACGCACTCGGCGAATCACGCGAGCCGGCCGACGTGTGGGCGGCGGCGCTCGCGCGGGCGGCGGAGTGCTCGTCGGATGCCGGCCTGCCCGTGCTGCCGCTCATCGGCTCCCTGGCGAGCGCACGGGCTGTGACGGAGGCCGACCTGCCCGTCCTTCGTCAGCGTCCGCGCGACCTTTCTTCGGTGTGGGATACCCACGGTGTCGCGGTAGCGAGCGCGGCGCTCGAGGCGAATGTGCAACTCGACGCGCCGGCAGTCACCGCCCTGTTGCGCACGGCCAGCGGTGTGGACGAGGTAGTGGGAGCGGTCGCCGCGCGAGTGGCGCACGTCCGGGCGGGCCGAGGCGAGTGTGCGCTCCGGTTTCTCCGGTCGTTGGCGGCCCGCAACGCCGGGGTCCGCGACGCACTCGAGGAGTACCTTGCGGGCGATGCCGCCGTGGCGCTCGCGGCCGCGGCCGGTCGACTCCACCTCGTCGACTGGAATCGGGAGGCCCCGGCCGAGCCCGGCACCCCCGAGGACGCCATCCGGTGCGCGCACTGGTGGCGCACGCAACTCAGTGGAAACCCCACGGCCCGGCAACGACGGGCCATCGTCGACGTCCGGCGGCATTACCTACGGATCTGGCGGCGGATGGGCGGCAGTCCGGACGACGGCCGGACCCTCGCCGCCCGCGGGCCCGGATGACGCAGGAGTTGACGGATCTGCCCGCGGAGACCGTCGATGTCGTTTCCCGGTGGAATCCCGCAGCAACCGTCCGGCTCGGGGCCCGGACCGACTCCGGACACGAGCTCTTCGTCGCCGGGCTACGTCGGGCGGGCAAGACCACCCTCGTCGACGCGCTCCGTTCCCTCGACGAGTCCGCCTTCGATCTCGTCGACGACCCGCTCGACGCCGGCGTGGTGCTGATGGTGCTCGACGCCGCCGCGCCACTCGGGCGCGAGGAACTGTCCGTTCTCGATGTGGTCTTGCGTCCCGCATGCCCGGTGGTGTTCGCCCTGACGAAAATCGATGTCCACCGAGAGTGGGCCACCGTCCGCGAGCGTGACCGCGCCCTGCTCGCCGGTCATGCGGAGCGGTTCGCCGACGTGACCATCCACCCGGTCGCGGCCGGAGCCGGGCGCGCCCCGGCACGCGGATCCGGGGTCGAGGCACTGCTCGAGGCCCTCCTGTCCGCGGCAGACGGCCAATCGAGGAGCGCGCGGTCGGGCACCGAAAGGGTTCTCGAGCAGACTCGCCGGATGATCGTGGCCACCGGCCGATCCATCCGGGAGGCCGATTCCGGTGCCGACCTTCGTGCCGAACGGACCCACCTGCTCGCGCACCGCGATGGCCGGCGTGCCGAGCGGGTTGCTCGACTGCGCAGCGAGGTGCAGCTCGGCAAGGTCGAATTGATACATGAGGTGTCCACGCAGATCCGGGCGGCGGGGGTGGCGGTGCGCGCCGACATCGATCGGGCGGGACGTGCGGATCTCGCCGACTACCCGGACCGACTCGCCGACGTCGTGGCGCAGCTGGGCGCCGACCTCGAACGCGTGGTGACCACGCGACTCGACCACCTGCGTGCGCGCGCCGGTGTCGCCGCGCCCGCTCCGCGAGACACCTGCCCGAAACCCGGTTGCCTCTTCTCTGGACGCCCCGAACCGCGCCACCGGGGGCTGGAAGACCGCATGACGATCCTGATCGGGGCATCGGCGGGTCTCGGGCTGGGCCGCCTGATGGTGGCACCGTTGTCGGTGGTGCCCGCCCTCGACATCGCGTCCGTTCCGCTCACCCTGACGCTCGGCGGCGTGGTGGCGTGGTGGCTCGCCCGTGCGCGTGGTCACATCGCCGAGCGCTCCCACGTGCGTCAGTGGGCCACCGAGTCGCTCACGACCGTTCGTGCGCAATGGGAGCAGCTGGTTCTCGGCCGGTTGTTGTCCGCCGAAGCGGAGATCAGCGAGATGATCCTCGAGGAGAGCAGGTCGCGCGCCCAGGAGGTCGACACTCGGGTGGCGTCGATCGACGGAGAGTTGCGGACACTGACGTCGAGGCGCAACGGTCAGCTCGCTTCATGCGACCGCGACATCGCGGCCATCGATCGCGGGCTGCGGGAAATTCGCGACATCTCGAGGGAACCGAAACATCGTCCGGAACGTCAGACTACGTAGAGGCGGTCGGCCGAATGTGTCCACATGTGTGTGGAACCATGTTGAATTGCGTCCGCCTCTCTGTGAAACTGTGGGATGTGAAGGGAGATCGCCGTGGCCACCGCTGAGAGTTTTCTGGTCCCCGATGTGCCCTCGTTCGATCCCGACACGTTCGGTGAGGACTCCGGAGCGGTGGCTGTGACCGCTCCCACGCATGACATCGACGGCGACGGCCTCCTCGACACGCAGACCTTCGAATCCGGAAATGCCCTGGTAGTCGTCTCGGATATGGATGGCGACGGCGACGCCGACCACCTGACGACGATCTCCGACAACGGCGCGTACGCGTCCTGGGAATTCCACCGCGGCACGGACGGCGTCGCGCAGTGGAAACAGACTGATGACGGGACCCTCGGTAACGGCTAGTATCTCCCCGAAAACGCCCGTCAGGCGCGGGAAAGGCGCCGGACGGCTCTACTGAATCGTTTCTGTGACCTTTCCTACCGCACCCGGTTCCCCTAGATGGGACCCGCGGCGTTAACCTCTAGGGATAGGACACCCGGCGCCCGCGTCTTCCATGTGGCATGGACGGCCTGGCTGGACCCCGCCGAGAGGGGAAAATCGGACCGTCTGGCACTCGTTGCGAGGGGCTCTTTCGCAACGGACGGCAGATGGTCCGGTTCCGGCTCACCCCAGGAGAGTTTGATGACCTCAGCGACCATTCCCGGTCTGAACGGAACTGACGGCACGCCCCCCACGGAGCACAGTGAGCTGCTCGCCTGGGTTCGAGAGGTTGCCGAACTCACGCAGCCCGATCGCGTCGTCTTTGCAGACGGCTCGGATGACGAATGGGATCGACTGACCTCGCAACTGGTCGACGCCGGTACGTTCACCCGCCTCAACGAGGAGAAGAAGCCGAACTCGTTCCTCGGCAACTCCGACCCGTCGGATGTGGCACGTGTCGAATCGCGGACCTACATCTGCACCAATGAGGAGATCGGAGCCGGTCCCACCAACAATTGGATGGACCCGGCCGAGATGAAGGCCCTCATGACCGACCTCTACCGCGGTTCCATGCGGGGTCGGACCATGTATGTCGTCCCGTTCTGCATGGGACCTCTCGGTGCCGAGGATCCGAAACTGGGCGTCGAGATCACCGACTCCGAGTACGTGGTCGTCTCGATGCGCATCATGACGCGCATGGGTACCGCTGCCCTCGAGAAGCTGGGCAAGGACAAGCCGTTCGTCAAGGCACTGCACTCGGTGGGTGCTCCCCTCGAAGAGGGTCAGGCCGACGTGCCGTGGCCGTGCAGCGACACCAAGTACATCACCCACTTCCCCGAGACCCGGGAAATCTGGAGCTACGGTTCCGGCTACGGCGGCAACGCCCTGCTCGGCAAGAAGTGCTACTCGCTGCGCATTGCCTCGGCCATGGCCCACGACGAGGGCTGGCTGGCCGAGCACATGCTGATCCTCAAGCTCATTTCGCCGGAAGACAAGGCGTACTACATCGCCGCCGCCTTCCCGAGCGCATGTGGCAAGACCAACCTCGCCATGATCCAGCCCACCGTTCCGGGCTGGCGCGCCGAAACCCTCGGTGACGACATCGCGTGGATGCGGTTCGGCGAAGACGGCCGCCTGTACGCCGTCAACCCGGAGTTCGGATTCTTCGGTGTCGCACCGGGCACGAACCATGGTTCCAACCCGAACGCCATGAAGACGATGGAGTCCGGCAACACGCTCTTCACCAATGTCGCCCTCACCGACGACGGCGATGTGTGGTGGGAAGGCCTCGAAGGCGACCCGCAGCATCTGACGGACTGGAAGGGCAACGACTGGACGCCCGAGTCCGGTGAGAAGGCCGCCCACCCGAATTCGCGGTACACCACCCCCATGTCGCAGTGCCCCATCCTCGCTCCCGAGTGGGACGACCCGCAGGGTGTGCCGATCTCGGCGATACTGTTCGGTGGACGTCGCAAGACCACGGTCCCGCTGGTCAGCGAGTCGTTCGACTGGCAGCACGGCACGTTCCTCGGTGCCACCCTGTCGTCCGAGCAGACCGCAGCCGCGGAAGGTGCCGTGGGCACCGTGCGCCGCGACCCGATGGCGATGCTGCCGTTCATCGGCTACAACGCCGGTGACTACCTGAACCACTGGATCAACGTCGGCAAGAACGCCGACGCCCAGAAGCTGCCGAAGATCTTCTACGTCAACTGGTTCCGCCGTGGCGACGACGGCCGCTTCCTGTGGCCAGGTTTCGGCGAGAACTCGCGCGTCCTGAAGTGGATCGTCGACCGCATCGAGCACAAGGCCGGCGCCGAGTCGACCCCGATCGGTTACGTCCCCACCGCCGCCGACCTCGAGCTGGACGGTCTCGACGTGAACGCGGCGGACGTGGACGAGGCACTGAAGGTGAACGTCGACGAGTGGAAGCAGGAGTTGCCCCTCATCGAGGAATGGTTCGAGTTCCTCGGCGAGAAGGTGCCGTCCGGTATCCGTGACGAGTTCGAGGCACTGAAGCAGCGCCTGGGCTAGTCCCTGTACACCACCGAATGCCGCAGTAGTTCAGCCCGACTGAACCACTGCGGCATTCGGCGTCGAAGGAGCCGAAGCGGTCGCCCTGCATTGAACAAACCCGACCGATTCGGAGGGAACCCGGCAGGACTGCCGCCAATCCCATACCATTCGGTCTGTAAGTGTCATGATTTCGAAGCTCACCGACGAAAGGATTGACGAATGCAGCCAGGAACCAGTAAGGGCATGAAGCGACTCGCCGGAGGTGCCGCATGTGCCGCGGCCGCTGCGGCCGCCGTATCCATGGCCATGCCGGCGACTGCTTCGGCAGCAACGGAGGTAGCCCCTCCGACCGTGGTGACCGAGGTGGACGGAAACACCCTCGACATCACGGTGACCAACCCGAATGTCTTCGAGCTCACCGATCCACAGTCCTGTGGCGCAGTCGCGTTCGACGCCACCAGGCTCCCGGAAGTCCTCTCCAACCCCGCCGTCGTTCTCCAGCCGGGATTTGCGGCGTGGATGACTCCACTGCCCGAACGGGTGGTTGCGAACGCCACCGGTGACGCGGTCAAGACGTTCACCACATCGGAACTCGCGGACGGCGCCTACGCGGTGATCGGCGAGTGCCTCTCGCTCAGTACCGTCGCGAACCCGCAGACCACAATGCCGCAGATCGTCTTCGTCGGCGGCCCGCTGGATGGCATCCAGTTCGGCAGCTAGACGTCGAAGCGCTTCGCACTCGTGCGCCTTTCTGGTAGCAGCGGCTACCAGAAAGGCGCACGGGCGGCGGAGCCGCCTAGTCTGTGTAGCCGGGCGGGTAGAGCACGGACTTGGTCTCACAGAAGGCTTCGACGCCTTCCGGTCCGTCCTCGCGCCCGATGCCCGAGTTCTTGTACCCGCCGAACGGGGAACCGGGATCGAAGGCGTACCAATTGATTCCGTAGGTACCGGTGCGGACCTGGGCTGCCACCTCGAGTCCCTTCTCGACATCGGTGGTGTACACCGAGCCGGCGAGCCCGTAGTCGGAGTCGTTCGCGATCTTGATGGCCTCGTCGACGGAATCGTAGGGAATCACGCACAGCACGGGTCCGAAGATCTCTTCCCGGGCGATGGTCATGGAGTTGTCGACGTCTGCGAAGATCGTCGGCTCCACGAAGTACCCGGTCTCGAGGCCTGCCGGACGTCCGCCGCCCAGCACCAGGCTCGCACCTTCCTCCTTGCCCTTGGCGATGTAGCCTTCGACTCGTTCCCGCTGCTTCTCGGAGATCAGGGGACCGAGCTGCGCCGCCGGGTCGGACGGTAGTCCGACAGGGAAGAAAGCGGCGGTGGCCACCATGCCCTCGACCACTTCGTCGTACCGCGACCGCGGCGCCAGGATGCGGGTCTGACCGACGCAGGCCTGACCGGTGTTCATCAGCCCGGACATCACGAGCATCGGCATCGTCGACGCGAGATCGGCGTCCTCGAGGACGATCGCGGCGGACTTGCCGCCCAGCTCGAGGGAGCAGCGCTTGAGATTCTGCGCTGCGATGGCGCCGATCTTGCGGCCCACCGCGGTGGAGCCGGTGAAGGTGATTTTGTCGATGTCGGGGTGCGAGACGAGGTACTCACCCGTCTCGGCGCCACCGGGCACGAGCGACAGCACACCCTCGGGCAGACCGGCCTCGGTGAAGATCTCGCCGACGATATTGGTGGTCAGCGGTGACTCCGGGGCGGGTTTGAGTACCATCGTGCACCCGGCGAGCATGGCCGGGCCCAACTTGTTGATCGCCAGGAAGAGGGGCACGTTCCAGGCGATTACGGCGGCCACGACACCGACCGGCTCCCGAGTGACGCGGGAGCGGCCGAACGCACCCGAACGTTCTTCCGTCCACGGAAACGAATCGGCGAGTCCGGCGAAGTAGTTGATCGTGGCGAGGGACGGGGTCACCTGCATCATCTGCACCGACGCGGGAGGTTGACCCATCTCCGACGAGAGCACGCCCGCGATGTCGGCCGCGCGTTCTTCGAGAAGCTTCGCGGCCTTCGCGATCACCTGCGCCCGTTCGGTGGGCAACATGCGTGGCCACGGGCCGTCGTCGAATGCGCGTCTCGCGGCGGCGACGGCGGCGTCGATATCCTGCGGCCCGGCAACCGGAACCGAGCCGACACGTTCTTCGGTTGCGGGAGAGAATACTTCGAGCACCTGATCGGTGGACGGCGCTACCCACTTGCCGCCGATGTAGAGCTTGTCGTAGTCGGTCATTCTTCCATTCCCTCGTTGATTGCCCACCCGGTCAGCGAGTGGTGTCGGTGAAACTGTCGAATCCATAACGTGCGTGTGGGCCGATCGCCGCGACTTCGAAAAGTCCCGTGCCCACCACGGTGTCGCCGCCGTCGTCCAGACGGAAGCGGGTCAGATTGTCGACGGGGCAGAACATGCGCAGTCCCGGATCGATCTCGGACGCCTGCTTGCGCACTCCTTGAACCACCAGTTCGCCCTGCCACATCCCGTGCCGCCAGTCGGCTTCGAGCCCGTAGCCGGTGCCGATCCCGATGTAATTCGAAACCAGGAATTCGCAGGTGACACTGACGGTCTCACGCCCGGGCCGGTGGAAGGTGAGTGAGGCCGCGGTCACGTCCCGGGTGCCGGGCTCGAATTTCAGCTCGTGCTCGGGCCTGCCGAGCCACTCGGGCTCACGACCGTCGTCGGGCCAGATGCGGACCGCCTCTTCGACGATGCGCCTGCCGCGTTCGTCTTCTTGCAGCACCACACAGATCGAGTAGTCGTCGAACTGCATGACCGAGTAGATCCAGAAGAAGTTCTGGATACCATCCACGGCACGTCTGCCGGGCGGCTCGGATTCGCCGACGGGGCGTACTCCCCACGACCGGTCGCGGTTGCCGCGCCAGCTGTCCGGCGTGACCGATCGTGGTGCGCCGTCGATCGTCAGCTCGCCTGTCCAGGTACCGGTCTGGACGAAGCGGCTGGTGTCGAAGGTGACCCGTTCGAGCTGGCGGCGGAAATGTCGTGGCTCGAGCGTCGCGGGGACGGCGGCGTCGAAGGTGAGGTCGAACGAGAGGTCGTACTCGCCGGGTTCGAGCACGATCCGCAGTCGTCGCAGGCCCTCGAGGACCTCGACGCGGAAGGGTCCGACAGTGGTGTCGGAGCGGTCGGGACCGAGGGCCCTGGAACCGCGCACGACGATGTGGTCGTCACCGCGGCGTAGCACCGCGAACGCGTCCGCCACACCGAGATTGGGGTACTGGCCGAGGCCGACGATGAGGAACAGATCCGTCTCGGCCGACGGGTAGCAATTGAAGTAATAACGGTCGTAGAAATTCCGGTCGGACGTCCCCACCCGGCGGATCGGCTCGGCCACCTGATGCACCGGGTAGTCGTCCATCGGTGACAGCGGATTGCCCGCGAAGTCTGCGTTCATCGGAGCTTCTCCCCGTACGTGCCGTCGAGCATCGCTTCGAGCGAGGCGCGGTGCATGATCATGTCGTCGGGGTCTTCCGGTGCGACGGCTTGCCCGAAGTGGATGGCGCGGGTCTGGATTCGCAGCATGATGGTGGCTTGCCGTAGCGCCGCGTACACCGTGTAGTACTCGAGGTTGCGCGGAGCGTGGCCCGTCAGTTCCTCGTAGGTCGCGGCGATGTCGTCGACGCGCAGGAAGTCGGGCAGACCGCCCAGGCCCGCGACTTCGGCGATGTCTTCGAAGAACCGATGCAGGTACGCCATCCATCCGAGGTCGAGTTCACGCGGTCCGAGTGTCGCCATCTCCCAGTCGAGTACCGCCACCGGCCGGAAATCTTCGTACATGATGTTGCCGATGCGGGCGTCTCCCCAGCAGAAGACGGCGGGTGACGAATCGTCGGGGCGGTTCTCCTCGAGCCAGGCGAAGCTGCGCTCGATCAGCGGGGACCGCGGCCCGGACAGGGTGGTCCACTCGTAGTAGTCACGCTGCTGGCGGATGTGCGCGGCGAGGGACTCGGCGGCCGTCGGGCCGGCATCGGGGAGCCGCAGGAAATCGAACCGGTCCCACGGGCGGTCGATGTCGTGCAGTTTCGCGAGCACCTCCACCGAGGTGTGCTGGAGTCGTGCGCGCTGGGCGCCGGTCGCCTCGGTCACCCAGGACCCGAAGTTGTACGGCATCACGTCCGGCGGGACCTGGCCGGACACCCGGGCCATGACGAAGAACGGTGCACCGAGTGGTTCCGGATTCGTCTCGGACCAGTAGACGACCGGGACAGGGACCGACGAGTGTTCGCGGACCTGGGCCATCACCTGGAACTGGTTATCGAGGTCGTAGCGGGGGAAGACGGGCATGGTGCTGTCGGCCGGGGCTACCCGGGCGACCAGCGGATGTCGTTGGCCCGACCACACGGCGTCGAACAGGATGGTTTCACTGGACATTCCGTTGGCGTCGGGAAGGTGGACGTGCGTGACCTCGGCGGCAGTGCCGACGGGCAGTTGGGCGGACAGCCACCGCTCGAGCCGTTCGCGCAGGATTTCGGGATCGCGCTTGGAGCTGCTGGGTCGGGCGACCTCGGACTGATGGGTTGAGTCGTCGGCAGATCGGGCAGCGCTCGTGCTCACGAGTCACCTCCTCCTCGACTGAACGTGGTGTGACCCTGAACACTAGAACACGTTACAGAATTTCGGAATAGAAGGGGAGAACTGGCGCCCGGATCGACGGGGGCTTCAGCTGTCGAGCGCGAGAACTCCGGCCCCGACGAGCGTTCCGGTGGCGCCCAACTCCGCGGGTACGACGCGCAGATTCGAGACGAACGTCAAGCGGGCGTGCCGGGCGGCGGCCGCGCGCAGGGGCTGCCACAGCGCCGGACCGGCCTGGGCGAATCCGCCGCCGACGACGGCGAGGTCGATATCGAGCAACGCCGCAGCGGAGGCGATGGCGACGCCCAGGGCGGTACCCGCGCGGTCGAGTGCGGCGACGGCCACAGGGTCGCCCGACACGGCCGATGCCGCGATGTCGATGCCCGTCGTACCGTGCCAGCCCTGCGAACGCGCCCACCGCACGGCCGCGGGACCGCTCGCCACCGTTTCGAGGCAGCCGACGCCGCCGCAGGGGCAGGCCTCGGTGCCACCCGGAACCACCAGGTGCCCGATGTGCCCGGCGTTCCCGGTACGCCCGGTCGCGATACGCCCGCCGAGAACCACACCGCCGCCGATGCCCGTCGAGACCACCAGGGAGACGAGATCCGACGTTCCGCGCCCGGCTCCGTGGCGATGCTCGCCGAGGGCAGCTGCGGCGCCGTCCATGGCGAGCCGCGTCCGCGCGTCGGGGAAGAGGCCGCGGACGGCGTCGACCAGGCCGAATCCGGCCGACCACTCGTCGATGTTGATGGGGGAGACACGACCGCTCGTCGAGTCGACCGGTCCTGCGCAGGCGATGCCGACGGAGGTGATCGTGGCGTCGGCCGCGACTTCGCGCAACAGCGTGGCGCATGCGTCCCAGACTCCGGACGCGGGGGTCGGGGTGATCGACGGTTCCGGGACGGTGCCGCCTTCGGCGACCAGCCCAGCGGCGATCTTGGTGCCGCCGATATCGAGTGCCAGGCGGGCCACGGTCAGCGCTTCTTCAGCACGAGGACGAGATTGCTCACCAGAAATTCGCGCAGGCCCGGGACCCGCACCATCCACCACGCCCACCGCGGATGGTAGCGAGGAAACGCTGCGAGGAGCTCGGCGTCGGTGGTGCGCTCGGCCCACCGAAGACCTTCGGTGGCACCGACTTTGAACAACGACACGCCGTAGCGGTTCTTGGGTTCACGACCGGTTTTCCGGGCGTACCGGCGGGCGGCGTATTCGCCACCCAGCGCATGCCACGGGCCGGTTTCGTGCCCGCCGAACGGTCCCCACCACAACGTGTACGACAAGACGATCAGGCCGCCGGGTTTCGTGACCCGGACCATCTCGTCGGCCATCGCCCACGGCTTGCTGACGTGCTCGGCCACATTGGAGGAGAAGCAGATGTCCACCGAGGACGTGCGGAACGGCAACGCGAGCCCCGAACCGCGGATGGCCCCACCCACGGTCAGACCGGCTGCGTGCATCTCCGACGGGTCGGGTTCGACCGGGACGTACCGGGCACCGGCCTCCAGGAAGACATCGGCGAAGTAGCCCGGTCCGCCGCCCACGTCGAGCACCGTGGTTCCGGTGAGGTCGTCGTCGGTGAGTCCGCAGTACAGGTCGCCGATGAGCTCGACCGAATCGCGGGCCAGTGCCCCATAGAACAGGTCGGGCGCGGTCTGCTCGTGCCGGAAGTCGCTCAGCAGCCCGAACGACCGCTTCAAGGTTGCCCGTCGACCGAATCGTCGGGTCACGGGTGGCGTCGTCACGGATAAGAACCTTAGCGACTGGGCCCCAGCGGACGGCAATCCTGCGCGACGCTGCAACGCTCCACCCAGTACGACCGATAGGGTGTTCGAGGACTATCGAGCGGCGACCCCGCCTCGGACCGAGAAAGAGCCGCACCGACCACAGGAGTTCATGAACGTGCACGAGGTTCTGCTGCTCTGCTGGCGAGACACCGGGCACCCGCAGGGTGGCGGCAGTGAGCGGTATCTCGAGCAGGTCGGGGCGCAGCTCGCCGCGCGGGGAATCAAGGTGACTCTGCGGACCGCCGGTTACCGGGGCGCGCCCAAGAAAGAGACGGTCGACGGTATCGAGATCAGTCGCGCGGGCGGTCGGTACAGCGTCTACCCGCGGGCGCTGGCGGCCATTGCGGCAGGACGGCTCGGGTTCGGACCCCTCAAGGGCATCCGCCCGGACGCTGTCATCGATACCCAGAACGGCATCCCCTTCTTCTCCCGCACCGTGGCGGGTGCACCGGTGACGCTGCTGGTGCATCACTGCCACCGCGAGCAGTGGCCGGTCGCAGGAAGGCTGGTCGGCAAGATCGGCTGGTGGGTGGAATCGCGACTGTCCCCGCGTACTCACCGCGACAACCAGTACCTCACCGTGTCGCTCCCCTCGGCCGATGAATTGGTCGAACTCGGTGTCGAGCGCGAACGGATCGCCGTCGTGCGCAACGGTGCCGACGACATTCCCGTCGGCGTCGCGGTCGGCTCCACGCAGACCCGGACCGGCCACCCGAGCGTGTGTGTCCTCTCGCGTCTCGTCCCGCACAAGCAGATCGAGGACGCCCTGGAAGCTGTTGCGGCCCTGCGGCCTACGATCGCCGACTTGCACCTGGACGTCATCGGCGGCGGCTGGTGGGAACAGAACCTCCGAGACCGTGCCCACGAACTCGGCATCGGTCACGCAGTCACCTTCCACGGCCACGTGGACGAGTCGCGCAAACACGAACTGCTGTCACAGTCGTGGGTGCACGTGATGCCTTCCCGCAAGGAGGGATGGGGTCTCGCGGTGATCGAGGCTGCGCAGCACGGTGTTCCGACCGTCGGTTACCGCAGCTCCAAGGGCCTGACGGATTCGATCGTCGACGGCGTGACCGGGGTCCTCGTCGGCGGCATCGATGCCGCCACCGCCGATGTCGGAGACCTCACGGCGGCCGTCAGCGCGTTGCTCCTCGACGCGGACACTCGCATGGTTCTCGGTGAGAAGGCACGCGTGCGTGCGGGAGAATTCTCCTGGGAGCAGACCGGCAACGGTGTACACGAGGTTCTCGCCGGTACCGCCGCAGGTCTGCGGACCTCAGGACTGGTGTCGCCGGTGCTGCCGCGTCCGGAGGCGCGGGACCGCACACTCAGTGCGCTTCAGGGCCTCGAACA
The DNA here is from genome assembly GCF_044389235.1 of Rhodococcus sp. NPDC019647. Classification (NCBI taxonomy): domain Bacteria; kingdom Bacillati; phylum Actinomycetota; class Actinomycetes; order Mycobacteriales; family Nocardiaceae; genus Rhodococcus; species Rhodococcus sp. NPDC019647. The sequence goes on from NZ_JBIRXS010000006.1 coordinate 352,993, forward strand.
CGCCGGCGCCGAGTAGTCCGCCGATCAGCAGCGCTGCCCACAGCGCGTGTGCTGCGATCACGGTCGCCCGCATCTGCGCGGTCGCCTCCCGGGCCGTCACGTCGCCGTCCACTCGATACAACGCGAGATGCTCGTCCGAGAACAACGGTTGCAGCGCCGCCAGCGTGGTCGCGGATTGCCCGTGCGGCCCGGGCGTGTCGCGCTCGACGAGCACCCAGCGCACCCCGAGCGACGCCAGATCCGAGGGCGAACCCCCGCCCTGGAGGACCCGTTCCACCTTCTGCGCGCGGGAACCCTCGCCTGCGACGGCACGCCCGTCCACCACCAGTTCACCCGACTGCAGGACGTCCACGGGCAGCAGGCGGGGCGCCGGGTCGAGGACGGCCGCCTCCCCGCTGTACGGGAATCGGCGGAACATGCCGGTGGGCAGGACCGCGACGTCGCCGCTGTCAGGTTGGGCCTCGAGCCGGGACGTCACCTGCTCCCACGATTGTGGGTACCGAACCGGCCGGAGCGCGCCGCCCACACCCCACACGAGGTCGGGCAGGGCCAGCACCACGATCAAGACGGCCGACACCGACCAGGGGGCAGGGCGTCGCAGCACCGCCGCGGCCGCGGCCAGAACGTAGAGCGGTGCCGCCGCGGCCACCCACTTCTGACCGTCCCGGAACAGGCCGGCGCCGGGCACGTTCTGCACCGCCCACCGGCCGAGGTCGAGACCCCAGGGCGTGGCGCCGATCGTCGGCATCACCACCGCCGCCACGGCGAGGACCGCGAGGGCCTTCACCACGGGATGGCGACGTCGCCGCCACAACGCCGGTACCCCACAGAGGACCACGACGAGCAACATCACCGTTCCCACCAGGGCGAATAGCGTCATGCGACTGTTCGGAACGGCAGCGTCGTTCCACACCCCGCCGAGTCCGAGCAGGCTGCCCACTGTCGCGAGTCCCGGCTCGGCGCGCGCCGCGAACGCCGCGACCCCGGCGGGGTCGGAGCTGTCGGCACCTCCCGTGGAGAGCGCGGTGGCCGCCAGCCAGGGCGCGCTCGCGAGACCGAACAGCACCAACACACCGGCCGACCTCCACAGCGCAGACGACCGCCCACCCGGAACCACCAGGACCGCCAGCGCCGTCACTGCCGCGAGCATCACACCGGTCGGGGTGAGGCCTGCTGCCGCGAAGCAGGCGGCGAGCGCGAACCAGCCCTCCCGTCGACCCCGGCGAATGGCGAGCGCGGCACACACCGTCCACGGCAGCGCCGCATACCCGGCCAGCAGGCTCCAATGACCTTGGAGTAGTCGCTCGGCTACGTACGGGTTCCACAGCATCACCGTCGAACCCACCAGCTGGGAGCCGAGCCCCGCCGTGGGCAGCACGGCGCGCACCATCCGGGCCGCGCCCCAACCGGCGGCCCAGAGGGAGAGAAACAGGACCGCTTTCACCACCAGCCCACCGTCGACAATCGTGCTCAGCGCCGCGATCAGCGCGTCCTGCGGTACCGCGCGCGCCGCGGCGTCCGTCAGACCCAACGCCGAATCCGTCGGGTACGAGCGGGGTGTGCTCACCGCATCACGCAGCAGCAGATATCCGGGACCGAAAAGAGGGCCGAGAATCACTGCGGCCAAGACCAGGCTGTAGCCCGCCGGAACGGACAGTGTTCGGCTCCGGGCGGTCATGAGCGGCCACGATACGTGGTACATCAGCTCGGCTCGTCCGCCGCGTAGTGCATCATGGGGCGCATGACCCGCCAGAGCCTCACCACCTCGGCAGTCGCCGGAGTGACGATGGTGACGGCCGGGTCGATGGTCGCGAACGTCGCGTCCTACCTGCTGCATCTTCCGGCCAGCCGCTGGCTCGGGCCGGCCGGTTACGGCGAGTTCGCGAGCCTGCTGGCCGCCCAGCTGGTTCTGGCCGTGCCTGCGCTCGCGCTGCAGACCGTCGTTGCGCGCGAAGTGGTCCGGGGCCGGGGTGCGCATGCGGTGCGTCAACTCGGCTATCGATGCGCCGTCATCGTCGGAATCGCGGCGCTTCTCCTCGCACCTGGAGTGGCATGGGCACTGGAGACGGGCATGCTCGCCACCGTCTCCGCGTTGATCACCGCGCCGGTGCTGGTCCTGCTCGCCACCGAACAGGGACTCCTGCAGGGCGCCGCGCGTTTCGGTCCCCTCAGCATCGTCCTCGCCGGCGCCGGGATAGCGAAGGTCGTCCCCGCCGTCGTGGTCCTCGCCGTGGGCGGAGGACCGGGATTCGCGCTCGCCGCCAGTGCAGTCGGAACGGGCGTCGTCGCTCTGGCCGCGCGAGTGTTCGCCGACCCGGACCCGGCCGGGGCGACGAGCACACCCATCGGAGTCGCGGCCGTCCTGAAGGCGTCGCAGGTGCAGTTGGCGCTGATCGCGTTGTCGTCGATGGACCTCGTCCTCGCCCGCATAGTCCTCAGCAACGACGACGCCGGTCTCTACGCCCTCGGCGCGGTCGCGACCAAAGCCGCGTTCTGGCTTCCACAGGCGGTCGGTGTGGTGCTGTATCCCCGGATGGCCAACCCAGCACACTCCGTGCAGGCCGTCCGATCGGCGATCGCCGTCCTGGTCGGCCTCGGCGCCGTCTTGGTCGCGGTCGTCGCAGTGAGCGCCCCGCTGGTCCCACTCCTCGTCGGCGAGGCGTACCAGCCGGTGCAGTCACTGCTGTGGCTGTTCGCCCTCCAAGGTGCCTGCCTGGCGGTGCTCCAAGGTGCCCTGCTGTCCGCCATCGCCGGGGAGCGAACGTACCTGGCAGTCATTGCCTGGATCGGATTCGCCGTCGAGATGGCCGGCATGCTCACCCTCGCCTCCACCGTCGGTCAGTTCATCGGTGTGGCCGTCACCGTTGCGGCGAGCACCGCGGTGGTCGCAAGCGTTCTCGCGGTCCGGAGCGCCCGGCACGCGGTAGCGGTCTAGGTCGCTCGCTCGGGTCGCTTCGTGCGGCACCCAGCCCACCGGCCGCGGACACGACGAAGGGGACCCCGGTTATTTCCGAGGTCCCCTTCGTCGTGTCTACGTGGTGTCCGGGTGGACTGCTCTACCGCTGGTCGTACCTGCGCGGATCGGCGACCGGAATTTCTTCGGTCTTGTCCGTGGTCCAGTCGTGCTGTTCCGTCGGCGCGTCCGAACCTTCATAGTGGCGTCCACCTTCCGCGGGGGGTACGCCACCGCCGGTGGTCCGGGCCGGCTGCGGGCCCTTGCCGCCGCGGAGTCCGAGGATGATGCCCGCGATCAGTGCGATGAGGCCGAGGATGCCCGCGATGATCGGGACGGTGCGCCCGAAGGTGCTGATCTTGTCCATTCCGTCACGGGCCTGCTGAACCTGGTACTCGATGGTCTCCTCGTTGAAGGGCAGTTCGACCTTGAGGACGTCGATTTCGGGCCGGGCCTTGTTGCGGGCGTAGTACTGGTGCAGCTGCTCCTGGCCCTTGACCACGACACCGGTTTCGGGCTCGACCCACAGGTCGCGGACGTTGGTGTACCAGCGCGTCATGGTGACGGGCAGCGTGCCGCCGGGGACGCCCCAGGCTTCGGCGGGCAGGGTCAGCTTGTTGGTGGGCGAGTTGACCACCTTCGACAGATCGACCGGCTCGATGGTCTGGTTGTAGTGGTACACCTTCAGGCCGTTGATCTCCGTCTCCTCGACGAAGTTGATGTCCTGCGTGGCGCGAGCGCTGAGGTCGAAGTAGGGGTAGCTCTTCTGCTCCGCGTTGAACGGGAACTTGTACTGCAGTCCGTCGCGCGGAACTTCCTCGGCAGGCTGGTTGGGCTGCGTCTGGATGGTGCCGACCGGGTCGTTCGTCGGCATCGACGTCTGGCGGTCGACGGTGTTGCGGTCGACGATCGCGGACAGCAGGCCGGTGTCGCCCTGCTTGTCGGTGCGCCGCAGTGTCTGCCCCGCCTGCAGAGTGACGACGTCCGCGTTCGCGGGGTCTTCGGTGGTGACGTAGCGCTGTGACACCAGTGGAACGTTCGTGTTTACTTCGGCCTTGCCTGCGAGGAGAGCCTGCGAATTGAGTACGCTGCCGGAGCCTTCGGCAATCGTCGTCACTTCGAGGTCCAACGGCGTCTTCTCCAACTTGCCCACCGTGTAGGTGGGAATGAGTATGGCGACGGCCAAGAGGAAGGCACCGAGGCCCACCAGAATGCAAGCAAGTATCCGGCTCGGCCCTGAGCGCTCCGCCATGCTGTCTCTCCTAACCCAATTCTGTCGATTGAGATTCCCCCACCGGCAGCATGGCTGCACGGATCGCATGGAGCCCACATCGACACCACGTGAGGCAAAACACTAACAGTCCCGAAGGCCCATTTGCCCCATCGGATAGTAAACGCACCGGCGCTTCTCCAGCGAAGTGACACGGGCGCAGTTTTCCGTCTCGAGGCCGGGACCAGGCACACTGTTGTTGATGACCAGTTCAGTTCCGACCTCGGAGGCGCCGGTGCCCGCCGAGACCCGCGACACACCTCGAGGGTTCATTCCCGCTCTCGAGGGAATGCGTGGGCTCGCCGCTCTCGGTGTGCTGGTGACGCATGTCGCCTTCCAGACTGGAGCGACGCACACCGCGGTTTTGGGTCGGATCTGGGGACGGTTCGATCTGGCGGTGGCTGTGTTCTTCGCGCTGTCGGGGTTTCTGTTGTGGCGCGGGCACGCCGGGGCCGCACGGGGCTTGGGACCCGCGCAGGGAATGGTGCGGTACTGGTTGTCGCGGGCCACGCGCATCCTGCCCGCCTACTGGGTCGCGGTGGCGGTCGTCCTTACTTTCCTCCCCACCGCGCACGCGAGTTTCCGCACCTGGTGGGCGAATCTCGGTCTCGTGCAGGTGTTCGTGCCGCTGACCCTCACGGACGGGCTCACCCAGATGTGGAGCCTGTCGGTGGAGGTGGCGTTTTATCTGGTGCTTCCTCTTCTGGCCTTCGCGTTGGTCCGACTGCGGGGCTCGGCCGCCCGACTGCGGATTCCCGCGATCACGGCCCTCATCGCGGTGAGCCTGACGTGGGCCTTCCTGCCGATCCCGGCGCCGGAGGGCATCCATCACGACAATTGGTTGCCCGGATACCTGCCGTGGTTCGGCGCGGGGATGGTGCTGGCCGAGTTGTCGGTGTGCCCACCCGGGCGGATGCACCGCTGGGCACGGCACCGGGTCGCGATGTTTCTGGTCGCGGCGGTGGCCTTCGGTCTCACCACCACCGAGCTCGCCGGGCCGGAGGGGCTGGTACGACCGGAACCGTGGCAATACGCCATCAAGATGGCTCTCGGTGCCGTGATGAGCTTCGCGCTGATGGCTCCGCTGGTGTTGTCCGACACGTCGCGTCACCGATTCCTGGCCAGTCCCGTTGCTCTGGCCGTCGGCCGTTGGTCGTACGGAATCTTCATCTGGCACCTGGCGGTGCTCTCGATCGTCTTTCCGGTGTTCGGTCTCGTGCCGTTCGCCGGGCACTTCGTCTACGTACTGATCCTCACCGCGGTGCTCAGTATTGCGGTGGCCTCGGCCAGCTACGCGCTGGTGGAGGAACCTGCACGGCGCGCGGTCATCCGGTGGAACACCCGCCGCGCGGCCGCGGAACCACCGACGGGCAGCACGGCGAGTCCGGCGGCGATCAACGCCACCAGCACCGGGAACTGAACGAGGAACGAGTGCCCCACGTATCCACCGGGCGCACGCCACGGTCCCGTGGAGAGCATCGCCACCCCGAGCATCGTGGAGGCACCTGCCACACCGACGAGAACCCTTGCGGTGGTGGCAGATCCGCGTAGCCGGATCAGGCCGGCGGCGAGCGCGGTCAGCAGGATGGTTGTCGCGCCGCCGACCGGTCCGGCGATCACCGTCGACGCCACGAGAAGTCCCAGCCATCCGCCTGTCGCGCTGCCCCATGTCCTCGGTGCGGCGCCGGGGTTCCGGACTGCTTCTCGTGCGCGCCGAGGCAGGCATGCCGCTGCGATCAGCGGGACGAGGAGCAGCAGCCCACCGAAGATGCCCAGGCGGTACCAGCGGTCGGTGGGGAAGTCGAGGGTGACGGTGCCCTCTGTTCCGGCCGGCAGGATCCATCCCTGCTGCCACCCGTCGACGACGACGGGGGCAAGTTCGCGTCCGTCCGGTGCGGTGGCGATCCAGCCGACATTGGTGCTCTCGGGGACGACGACCAGGCGATCGGATTCCGACCGGGGAACGGCAAGTTCTCGATGATTCTCCGTCCAGGCGGTGGTCGACATCTGTTCGGCGGGCACCGCACGCGCGCCCGTCCCCGCGTCGAGGCGGAGATCGTCGACGAAGAAGGCCGACCCGGGTTGCACGAAAACGTCCTGCGCGCCGGCGGCGAGCGGAACGGCGGCGGGCGAATCGCACAGCGTGGCCGGCGCGGGGTCACCCGACAGCAACTGTTCCGCGGTGGTGGAGATGCTCGTGCGCACGAGGCGTCCGGCGACCGAGATCACCGGGCCCTCCTCGCAGGGCACCGAGACGGGGTGGTCACCGGAATCGTCGCTGGGGCCCGACCCCGGCAGCAGGGCGCCGTCCGCACCCAGCACCCCGACCTCGGCGAGCCCCGCGGGTTGCAGCTGCGCGAAGCCGAGGGCGTTCTGATCGAGAACGTCCTGCCACGACACCAGGCTGAGCACGATCCGATCCGTCACGCGGGGTTCCACGGCGACGGTGAGATCGTCGCCGATGTCTCGGACCTGAGGGCCGTCGCCGAGGTCGACGGCGACCGTCGTCGGAGCGGCGGGTATGGCTCCTGCGCTGGGGGTCAGCTCGAGGCCTGTGACGAGTGTGGGCTCCGGAAGGCGAAGGGTGAGTGTGGGTTTCGCCCCCTTGCCGCTGGTGGTGTCCTGCATGGCCGACCAGCTGGTCCGCGGGTCACCGTCGGTGGCGGCGAAGGCGGATCCGCGGAGATCGCCGATGTTGCTCGTGCCGTGCGCAGTCGGTCGGTCCGGGCGGGTCAGAAGCTCTTCGAGCGCGGCGCCGTGGCGTGCCCGCACTGTGAGTTGCGGTGTGACGGCGGTGGGGGCGGGCACCGACAAGGTGCGCTGGAAAGTGCCGGCCTCTTCCGGTGGCAGCGCGAAGGCGTTGCTGCAGCGGACACGGTCGGGGGACTCGGCGCAGGCATTGCGGCCGGGTAACTCCTGGGTGAGGTTCCACCCGGACACCGACGCGCCGTCGGGGGTGGGAGGCAGCACCGTGCGGTATCGGATGGGGACGGTCACGGGTGGGGCGTCGCGGCGGGAAAAATCCTGCACCGACACCTCGCTGATCCCGAATTGAGTTCCGGGGGAACCGTTTTCGGTGCGGGTAGCGGTGATCCGCACCCACGGAGTGTCGCCGCCCGGGACGGACACCGTGATCGGTTTCCCGGGTGCATCCACCTTGACGGCGGTGCTGCCGTTGGGTGTGGACACCTCCATCCAGCGGACTGGGGCGCCGATGGCCGCTGGGCTCGTTGTGATCTGCAGCAGGGAGCTCGTCGGAGGAGTGTCGAAGTCGATCTGAAGCCACTGGCCGAGCGCCCGCTCGATGCCGTTGCTGAACCAGCCCGTCGCGGGGTCACCGTCCACGGTAGCGGCGGCACTGCTGGCAGGTGAGGTTCCGCCCAGCTGTGTGGCGTCGGACGCGGCACTGGACACGCTGAGCCGGGCACCTTCCCACTTGCCCTCGACCAGCGGTGTATCGGCGACCGGATAGTCGGGTACGAGGTTGTGAGTGCGGCGCGCGTCCTCCGGGGACCGCAGCGCCGAGCTGTGGTTGTCGACCTGACCGTAATCGGTCTCGCGGTTCCGGGGAGTGTCGGTGACGGTGACGTCGTGCACCGGCAACCCCGCCCGCTGGGCATCGGCCGCGAGGAGCACCGGCCCCGCCCCGGGAAGGGTCCCGGTCTCCCGCAAGCGCTGCAGCGACTCCGGGCCACCCTGCACGAGCGGGACGTCGTCGAGGTCGGCGGTGTACGGCCCGCTCGGCGCCGGGGAGCCGTCCGGCATCGACACCGCGAAGATCTCGATGGCCGGGTACCGGGGCCGGAGATCGCTGTCGATCACGAGGCCGTTCACCTCGCCGGGCCCGATGTCCTCGCCGAATTCGGCCACCCGGGTCAGACCGGGTGAGCCGGTGACCGCTTGGTGGGCCATGATCGGTCGCGTCGACCGCGACGTGTCCGGATCGAGATCGTTGCGGAGTACCAGGTAGTGGATGCCCTGGCCGAGCAACGTGGGTGCCAGACCGTCCGACGGGCGGCCGTCGGTGATGAGGCGCTGGACCGAGTCCATCGCGCGGATCGTGCCGGGCGGGGTGAGCGGGACCGCGTCGCGGGACGCCCACGGTGTTGTTGCCAGCGCCTGGATCGGTTCGTCGCGGGTCAGACCCCACACCTGACTGCCGAAAGGCGCACCCGGTACGACGAGTGCTCGCTCGGCGTCGGACCCGTCCGGGCTCATTCCGCCGGCGTTGTGCTCGAGCCAGGTCGCGGCCTGCTGCCAGTAGTCGGGCACTTCCGGATAGGTCCCGCGCGGTGCGAGTTTCCCCGTCCAGGCCAGGGAGGTGGCGAGCGTCAGGGCGACGAGGACCAGGCTGGTGACCGCGACCATCGGTTCGCGTTCGGGATGAGCGAGGGCGCGGCGCCACCGTACCGCCGGGACCGAACCCGGCAAGGGCACCTGGGCGAGCAGATGAGCGAGTCCGAGGACCAGTGGTAGCCGCACCAGCGGCTCGAGCTTGTGCACGTTGCGCAGCGGAGCGCCGGTGGAGTCGAGGAACAGACGCACGTGTTCCGCGACGGGAGATCCGAGCTCACCGATGTAACCGGCGGCCAGTCCGGTGACGCCGACGAACAGGATGAGCACGAGGCGTCCGCGCGCAGGCATCGCGCGCATGCACAGTCCCGCCAGCCCGGCCGCCGCGATGACTCCGGTGGCGGCAACCGCGGCGGGCTGGGTGACGAGGACGGCACCGGCGATGCGCTCGGGGGAGACGAACGGCGTCCAGCTGTCGGTGCCGCGGAGGATCTCGGCGAGCGAGGTCCACTGGGTGGTCACCCCGGACGATTCGATGTAGTCGAGGAACGGCGGGCTCACCGTCCCGAGGAGCAGGAGCGGAACTATCCACCACAGGGTGGCGAGTGCGAGAAACGGAAACCACCACACGGTGAACGTCCACCAGCGTCGGTTGGGCCGGTGCGATATCCACCAGAGGCCCGCCACCAGGCATGCTGCGGCGGTCGCGACGGCATTCACCGCACCCATCAGCGCCACCGCCAGCGCCGACTGTGCCGCCAGCCGCGCAGGTGAACGCGACAGCAGCGGGGAGCGGACTGCGGGACTCGGATTGCCGAACGCGACGACGAGCGGCAGCAGAACCCACGGGGCCAGCATCATCGGCAGAGTTTCCGAGGAGATCGAGCCGAGGGTGGTGAGGACGCGCGGGGAAAGTGCGAAGGCGATTCCGGCGATGACGCGCGATGACCGACTCCCGACGCCGAGGGCCTCCGCGAGACGGACGATGCCCCAGAACCCGGCCACGAGTAGCAGGGCCCACCACACGCGTTGGGTTATCCAGGGAGGAATGCTGAGGACGTCGCCGAGCGCGAAGAAGGCACCGTGCGGAAAGAAGTACCCGTAGGCCTGGTTCTGGACCTGGCCCATCGGCGCCTGGCTGCTCCACTGATGTGCAGCCCGTTCGAGGAATCCGATCGGATTCTGGGTGAGGTCATATTTGGTGTCGGCCGCGAGCCGGCCGGGAGTTTGTAGAAACGAGAGAAAGAACGCTACGACAGAGGCGCCGAACAACCACCGTCGGGACAGAGGCTCCACCGAGGGGGCCATGGACGACATGGCCACCGGCTCGGAGGTAGTGCGGGAACTCGCGAAGCCGGCGCTCTCAGCGGCTGCCGTACTCAACCTGGTTCAGCAGTGAGGAGTCTGCGTTGCCGCTCCGGTCGATCTCGGGGCGGGTGTTGTCCTGTGCCGCTGCCGTGATGCCGAAAGTCGCCACAGCGCCGAGAGCAACACCGGCCACAGCGCTGATCACACCGGGCACCAGGAACTTCGCCATCTCACATCTCCCACCGTCGTGCCATCGACGCGCGCGACTTACCGCCGCGTACGAATTGCTCGGGCCAAGGTATCACTCGCGGCCCGTCTGGCTGGTCATTGGTGCCTTTCCCGCAGGTCCGGCGAGTGCGAGTGGCGGCGTCAGTCTTCGGAGACCACGCCGAGCGCTCCGAGGAGGGTGCGGAGCTTGGCAGTCGTCTCGTCCAGCTCGGATCGAGGGTCCGATCCGGCGACGATCCCGCCGCCCGCGGTCGCGAGCACCTCGAGGCCGTCGGCGGTGATCTCGGCGCAGCGGATGGCTACCACCCAGTCGCCGTCTCCCTGCGCGTCGCACCATCCGACGGCGCCGCCGTAGAACCGCCGTTCCTCTTCCACCTCGCGAATGGCGGCCAGCGCCAGGTCGGAAGGGGTGCCGCACACGGCGGGGGTGGGATGCAGCAGTGTCGCCAGGGTGAGTGCGTCGGTCGCCGGGTCGCGCAGCAGCCCCAGGATCGGTGTCGCGAGATGCCACACCTCGTGAGTGCTGGTCAGGACGGGCGCGTCGGGGACGGTCAGTTCTGTGCACAGCGGGGCGAGGACCTCCTCGATCCAGGCGGTGACGAATGCGTGCTCGGCCAGGTTCTTCGTCGAGTCCAGGAGCCCGCGACCTTCGTGTTCATCGGCGGCGGGATCGGTGCGCCGTGGCGCGGTCCCGGCGAGGGGACGGCAGGTGATCGAGCGGCCGCGACGGCTGATCAACATTTCGGGGCTCGCACCGACCAGGCTGTGGCCGCGAAAACCGTCGCCGGCCGACGTGAGGTCGACGGCGAACCCGTTGGCCAGGGGGTTCGACTGAATCAGCCTCGCCGCCAACGCCTCCGGATCGACCGGTGTCTCCGACGCCAGGACGACGCTGCGCGCGGCCACCACCTTTCCCAGCGCGCCGCTCCGCAGGCGGTCGACGAGAGCACCGACCCGGGCTACGTGTTCAGCCGGCTCGGGTACCTGCCGAGCCACGCGGACGGCCGGGAGGCGCTCCACGCGAGGGGGCCGCCACGGGCCGCTCGTGACTTCCGACCAGACGGGAGCGGTCAGCGCAGCCGGACGGGCGGGATCGAAGGGCAGTGCGCCCACGACGAGTTCGGTGTCACCGTCGGCGAGCGCGGTGATCGCCGCCGACGCGGAGTCGTATCTACTGCGGGCGCCGACCGTGCGTAACGTCCGGTCGGCGCGGGAGAGGAGGAAGCCGTCCATGGTGCTGCCGACAGTAGTCGGCCGGCGCAGCCCTCATCCGATCACTTGCCGCAGGGCGGCACGATCAGCACGGGACGGTGACTGTGCCGCAGCACGTGATCGGCGACGCTGCTCTGCAGCAGGGACCGCAGTCCCGTCGTACCCCGGGTCCCTGTGACGATGATGTCCACGCCGAGTTCGTCGGCGGTCTCGACGATTGCCGTCCAGATCGTGGTGGTGCATTCGATGGTTCGGCCTTGCGTGGTCAGTCCGGCGGCCTCGGCGAGTTCGATACCTTCGGCGTTGGTGACCTTGGCGTCCAAGAAGGCGACATCCTCGGTCTCCTCGTCGGGAACCCACTCGGGCTGCATCACCCCGGACAGTCCCGACATGCGTGCGGCCTGACGGACCATCGGTTCCCATACCGTCACCAGCACAGCGCGATTGGACGCGAGAAAGCGGCCCGCGCACTGCACGGCGCGTTTGGCGTTGTCGGATCCGTCGTAAGCGATCAACATCAGACCTGCAGGCACGACGACCTCCTGGAAAAGGGACCTTTCGCCCACCAGATTACCAAGAGTGCCGGTCTTGACAGGAGATTCGGACTGGCCGGGACGACGATTCCGGTCACTGGGCTACCGTCGGGGGCATGCGGATCAAGTATGCCCTTGCGCTCGTCGCCTGTACCGGCCTGGTCGCCGGGTGCTCCTCGGGCGGTGACACTGCCGCGCCGTCCTCCTCCACGGCACCGTCCTCGACACCGTCGTCCCCGACCACGGCGGAGCCGGCCTCGCATACCGATGTGCCCACTGCCGCGCCGGTGTCGTGCGAAACGAACTTCCTGCAGTCTCTGCCGTTGCGGCGCAAGCTCGCTCAGTTGCTGAACGTCGGCGTGACGGGGACCGCTGACGCCGCTCAGGTGGTGCGGAACGAGCAGGTGGGTGGCATCTTCATCGGCAGCTGGACCGATGAGGCCATGCTCGCCGGCCGGGAGGTTCCGCAGGTGGCGTCGGCTTCCGCGCTGCCACTGATGGTGACCATCGACGAGGAGGGCGGCCGCGTGTCGCGCGTCGAGGACCTGCTCGGGCCGGACCCCTCTGCGCGGAAGACCGCAGCCACCATGTCCGAGGAAGAGACCTATCGGATGGCTCTGGAGCGGGGGCGCGGGCTGAAGGATCTCGGAGTGACCGTCAACTTCGCGCCCGACGTCGATGTGAGCTCCCAGCCCGACGACAGTGTGATCGGTGACCGCTCCTATTCCGACGATCCGGCGGTCGTCACCCGGTACGCCGACGCGTACGCCCGCGGCATGCGCGACGCCGGAATTCTGCCGGTGATCAAGCACTTCCCCGGTCACGGGTCGGCCTCGGGCGACTCGCACACCGGAGCAGTCACCACTCCGCCGCTCGAGCAGCTGCAGACGTACGATCTGGTTCCGTATCGGGACCTCGTCACCACGGGCGTCGGTGTCATGCTGGGCCACCTCGAGGTGCCCGGGCTGACCGCCCCCGGCATTCCGGCCAGCATCAGTCCCGATGCCGTGGCCCTGCTGCGCGGGGGAACCGGCTACGGCGCCCCTCCGTTCACGGGTCCGATTTTCACCGACGACCTCAGCGGTATGCAGGCGATCACCGACCGCTACGACATCACCGAGGCGGTCGAGACGTCACTGGCGTCCGGCGTCGACATCGCGCTCTGGCTCACCACCGACGACGTCCCGCGTGTGCTCGACCACCTCGAAAGCGCTGTGGCCTCGGGCAAGTTGCCGCAGCAACGGGTCGACGACGCGGTGCTGACCGTGGCGCGCGCGAAGGGTGCCTTGCCCTGCTAGTGGGCGCCCACAGGCTTCGGGTCGGCCTGCGAAGGTCGGCTCGAACCGGGCCCTCCCGGAGTGCCCCGGGTGAGCGGCCAGTACAGTGTGCCCTGATCCGTGGCTGCGTAGAAGTTCGTTCGCCAGGTGGGGCCCGTTTTCTTACCGTAGAGTAAGATAGCGGGTTCGACGAATATTGGAGGACGAATGGCCGGCGGCACCAAGCGATTGCCTCGCGCAGTGCGCGAGCAGCAGATGCTGGATGCGGCCGTCGACGTCTTCTCCGACAGGGGCTTTCACGAGACCTCGATGGACGCGATCGCCGCCAAAGCGGCAATTTCCAAGCCGATGCTCTACCTGTATTACGGTTCCAAGGACGAGTTGTTCGCCGCATGCATCCAGCGTGAGGGTCTGCGTTTCGTCGAGGCGCTCGCGCCGGCCGCAGATCCCGGACTCAGTCCGCGTGAGCAGCTGCGCCGGGCACTCGAGGGCTTTCTCGGCTTCGTCGGAGCGCACCGCAAGTCGTGGATGGTGCTGTACCGGCAGGCGATGGGTCAGCAAGCGTTCGTGGGATCGGTGCAGTCGAGCCGCGACCGGTTGATCGAATTGACCGCGCACCTGCTGCAGTCCAGCACCAAGGACCCGGATCCGGGCCAGGACTTCGAACTCATCGCCATCGCCCTGGTCGGTGCCGGTGAGGCAGTCGCCGACCGGGTGGCCGGCGGCGAGGTCGAGGTGCATGCGGCGGCCGACCTGCTGGAGTCGCTGGCGTGGCGGGGTCTCGCCGGCAAGAAGAAGTCCGACTGAACGAACGGGACGTCGGTTCGATCAGATCGAACCGACGTCCCGTTCGTACTCGTCAGCGCAGCGTCGCCGAGAGGTGTGGATACCCCTTCTTCGGGTGCTTGAGCGACAACTCCCAGCCTTCACCCGTATGGTCGGCGTAGACATTCAGTGTGGCCGGCAACAGGATGGGCTTGCCGAAGCGCACGCTGTAGGTGACGGCCTCGGGAATCCGGCCCTCCACGGAACCGAGCACGGCGGCGGCACTCCACATGCCGTGCGCGATGGTCTTCGGGAAGCCGAAGGCCTTGGCGCCCAACGTCGACACGTGAATCGGGTTGCGATCGCCCGACACCCCGGCGTACTTGCTGATCGTCTTCTGGTCGACCCGCAGCGTGCGAAGGGGCGGCGGCGGCACTTCTTCGGGTTTCGGTTCGGGCCCCGGCTGACCGGACAGCGACGTCTTCTGCTGCCGCAGGAAACTCGACGTCTGCCGCCATACCAGTTCGCGTCCCACCCGGATGTCGCTGACCACGTCGATCAGCAGACCCTTGCGATGCTCGCGGAGATTCTCGGCGTGCACCGACACGTCCAGCGGCTCACTCACCGAGATGGGACGAAACTGTTCGATCACGTTCTCGGCGTGGACGGAACCGATGGCGGGGAACGGGAATCCGTCCGAAACCATCAGCTTCATCACGATCGGGAACACCAGCGTGAACGGGTAGGTCAACGGCAGGGTGTCGCCGAAGCGCAGGCCGGTGACCCTGTCGTACGCCGCGAGGTTGTCGGGGTCCACCTTGACACCGCTGAGCGCCAGTGTGGTGTCCGGGGCACGGTCACCGCTCGCCCCGACGACCGGAAGCGCGCTGCGCACGGCGCGGGCGTAGATGTCGAGAGTGCCCGGCATTGCGGGAAGTTCGACCACTTTGCCCGCCATCAGGCGCCCAGCAAGCTCTGGCCGCAGACACGGACGACCTGTCCGGTGACGGCGTTGGACGCGGGATTGGCGAAGTACGCGACCGTCTCGGCGACGTCGACGGTCTGACCGCCCTGCAGCAGCGAGCTCATGCGGCGTCCGGCCTCGCGGGTGGCGAAGGGGATGGCCGCGGTCATGGCGGTTTCGATGAAGCCCGGTGCGACGGCGTTGATGGTGATGTTCTTCTCCGCCAGAACGGGTGCCGATGCTTCGACGAGCCCGATGACGCCGGCCTTGGACGTCCCGTAGTTGGTCTGGCCACGGTTACCGGCGATGCCGGCGATGGAGGACACGTCGATCACCCGGCCGCCTTCCTTCAATGCACCCTTGGCGACCAGCGACTCGGTGATCTTCTGCGGGGCAAGGAGATTGACACCCATCACCATGTTCCACCGGCCCTCGTCCATGTTGGCGAGCGTCTTGTCCCGGGTGATACCGGCGTTGTGGACGATGATGTCGGCGCCGCCGTGGCGTTCGAGGACGTGCTCGGCGAGCTTGTCGGCCGCGTCGGGGGCAGTCACATCCAGGGCGAGGGACGTGCCACCGACCTTGTTGGCCGTCTCGGACAGCGCGTCGCCGGCCGCCGGGATGTCGGCGCAGATGACATGCGCACCGTCGCGGGACAGGACCTCGGCGATGGTGGCACCGATGCCGCGCGCCGCACCGGTGACGATGGCGACCTTGCCCTCGAGCGGCTTGTCCCAGTCCGCGGGGGCGGTGGAATCCTCGGCGCCGACGCGGATGACCTGTCCGCTGACGAACGCCGATTTGGCGGAGAGCAGGAATCGGAGCGTCGACTCCACGCCGGAGAGTCCGGGTGACGCCTTCGGGGAGACGTAGACGAGTTGTGCGGTGGCGCCGCGCTTCACCTCTTTGCCGACGCTGCGGGTGAACCCTTCGAGGGCGCGCTGGGCAACGTGCTCGTCGACGTCGGTCGTCTCTTCCGGAGTGGTCCCGAGGACGACGACGCGAGCGGACGGCGCGAGGTTACGGATGACCGGCTGGAAGAACTCGAACAGCTGCTCGAGTTCGGTGACCTGGCCGATGCCGGTGGCGTCGAACACCAGGGCGCCGAAGTTGTCGTCGGCGGCGGAGGCGGCCGGGTAATCGGAGAGCAGCGCGCGAAGCGGCTCGACCAGGCGGCCCTTGCCCCCGATCAGCACCGGGCCGGCGAGGGGCGGCTCGCCGTGCTTGTAACGCCGCAGGTTCTCGGGCCGGGGCAGGCCCGCCTTCGCGGCGATGAACGCCCCTGGCGCGGAGGACAGAAACTGGGAATAGATGTCGGGAGCTCCCTTGCTGGCTGCCACGGTCCTACCTTCTTCTCGTCGTTTGGCGGTCAGTCACCGAGCACCGAAAGAAGTGCGGTGTCGACAATTAACTTACTCCTGAGTAAGAATAGTAGCCAACAGGTAATCGCACCAGATCCTTGGAGACGTCAGTGACCAGCAAAGCTCGCACCAATTCGAACTCCGACGCGACGCCGAAGCCAGGCGGGAAGCAGCAGCGTCCCGTCGCCATCGTCGGCGGCAATCGCATCCCGTTCGCACGCTCGGACAAGGCGTACGCACAGGCGTCCAACCAGGACATGTTCACCGCGACCCTCGACGGCTTGGTAAGTCGTTTCCATCTGCAGGGCGAGAAGCTCGGACTCGTCGCGGGTGGCGCGGTTCTCAAGCACAGCCGCGACTTCAACCTGATGCGCGAATGTGTGCTCGGCAGCGCGCTCAGCCCGTACACGCCCGCCTTCGACCTGCAGCAGGCGTGCGGTACCGGCCTCCAGTCGATCGTCGCCGTCGGTGACGCGATCGCGGCGGGTCGCATCGACGCCGGCATCGGTGGCGGCGTCGACACGACGTCCGACGCACCGATCGGCGTCAACGACGACCTTCGCGAGTTCCTGCTGTCGCTGAACCGGGCAAAGAGCACGGGCGATCGCATCAAGCTGCTCGCCAACGTGCGGCCGTCGATGCTGGGTATCGAGATCCCCCGCAACGGTGAACCCCGCACCGGCCTGTCCATGGGCGAGCATGCGGCGATCACCGCCAAGGAGTTCGGCGTTCGACGCGAGGACCAGGACGAGCTGGCCGCCGCGAGCCACAAGAACATGGCCGCCGCCTACGACCGCGGATTCTTCGACGATCTGGTAACCCCGTTCCTGGGCCTCACCCGCGACGACAACCTGCGTCCGGGGTCCACCGTCGAGAAGCTGTCCACGCTGAAGCCGGTGTTCGGGGTCAAGGCGGGCGATGCGACGATGACCGCCGGAAACTCCACGCCGCTCACCGACGGAGCGTCCGCGGTCCTGCTGTCGAGCGAGGAGTGGGCGGCCGAGCGCAAGTTGCCGGTCCTGGCCCACCTCGTCGACTCCGAAACCGCGTCCGTCGACTACATCCACGGCAAGGACGGCCTGCTCATGGCCCCCACCTATGCCATCCCGCGGCTGCTGGCCCGCAACGGCCTCACCCTGCAGGACTTCGACTACTACGAGATCCACGAAGCCTTCGCGTCCGTCGTTCTCGCGACGCTACAGGCGTTCGAGTCGGATGAGTACTGCAAGGAGCGTCTGGGGCTCGACGGCGCCCTCGGCTCGATCGACCGCAGCAAGCTGAACGTCAACGGGTCGTCGCTGGCGGCCGGTCACCCGTTCGCGGCGACGGGCGGGCGCATCGTGGCGTCGCTGGCCAAGATGCTTCGCGAGAAGGCCGGCACCAACGGTTCGGCCCGCGGTTTGATCTCGATCTGCGCCGCCGGCGGGCAGGGTGTGACGGCAATCATAGAGGCGTGATTCGACTGGCCTTTCTGGTAGCTGTCAGATCGGAAAGGCCAGTTCGCGCGCGTCCGGCGAAGGGATCCGGCGACGAGGGGTGGTCGAATCCCCGAAAAGTTTCTCCGCAGGTGTAACGCTGGAGATTAGCTGGCGATACTCCCATCAGCCCCGTGTTGCTGCCTGACCCCCGACCTGGCAGCAGCGCGGGGCTCCTGCATTTTCGGCGGCCGGTAGTCTGTCGTGGGGGGTCCGGACCGGAGATCGCTGAAATCGGACGCCGCTTGAAATGCACCGAGCGCCGACGGCAAGCTGAAGCCGGCAACGAAGATACTCGGTGAGAGGGCCACGGTGAACGACGAAGACCGCGAAGCAGGGAGCGCAGCACCCCAACGGTCGACGCCTGATGCTGCTCCCGAGAGCCCGGTATCGCCCGACCCTCAGCCCACACCGCCGGGCGCTGACGACGACGCGCCCACCACTCGACTGGACCTCGGCGATCTGGCAGCACGCCCCGAACCGCTGTGGGTGGAACCTGCGCCCAACGAGGACGAGACCCAGGTGATCCCGGTGATCACACCGGACGCCGCGGGCGGACCGACACAGGCGTACACGGCAGTTCCGGCAGACGACGAACCCACAGTTCTCGCGCCCGCATCTCCGCAAGCGGCGTCTCCGGCGGGTGGAGAACCAACCGGCGACGTCCCACCCCCCGCCGCGCCACCCCCCGCCGCGCCGCCCCCGGCCGTTCTGCCCCTCGACGCGGGTGGTCCGAAGGGGCCCCGGTGGGGAAAGATCGCCGCGGTCATCGGTGGTGTCTTCGCGATCATCGGCATCGCCTACGCCGCCGACCTCGCGATGTCGTCCGGGAAACTGCCGCGCGGAGTGACGGTGGCCGGGGTCGACGTGGGCGGTTCGTCCCGCGCCGACGCCGAAGCCATCCTCCAAGCGCAGGTCGGGCCGCTCGTGAATCAGCCGGTGTCGGTGAAGGCCGGCGACGTATTCGCTGAGCTCGTGCCTGCCCAGGCGGGACTCGACGTCGACTGGCAGGCCACGCTCGAACGGGCCGATGCCCAGCCACTCAATCCGTTCACCCGAGTGGCGTCGTTCTTCACTTCCGACGAGATCGGTGTCGTGTCGACGCGGGACGAGTCCGCGCTGGCGGCTGCCATCGACAACCTGCGGTCCCGCACCGACCGTGCATCCCGCGAGGGCACGGTGGTGTTCGAGGGGCCCACACCTGTCCCCGTCGACCCGTCCGCGGGCCAGAACCTGAACGGCGAGGGCGCCGAGGCGGCAATCGTGGAGAACTGGGCGTTCGGTGGCCCGGTGGAGTTGCCTGTCGACGCGGTGCCGGTGACCGTGACCAAAGAGGGCGTCCAGAGGGCGCTCGACGAGATCGCGGTGCCGGCCGCCTCCGCTGACCTGGTCGTCCCAGGCCGGAACGGCTCGGTCGCAACCCTGCCGCGGCAGCAGATCGGCGCCGTGCTCGGATTCCGCCCGGACGGGAACGGTGGCTTGACGCCCGAGTACAACGTCGACGCTGCGATCGGAATACTCGCACCGCAGCTCGTCTCGACGGAGATCGCACCCAAGGACGCCACGATCACGCTCGACGGGGGATCGCCCCGCGTCGTTCCCGCAGTCGTCGGTGACCTGATCCAGTGGCCCAAGACGTTGGAGACATTGCCGCAGCTCCTCGCGACTCCCGGTTCGCACACCACCCCGGCCGTGTACGGCCCGGTCCCGCCGGCCCTGACCACCGAGGCGGCGCAAGCCCTCGGCGTCAACGAGGTGATCAGCGAATTCACCACCGGCGGCTTCTCCGCGGCTTCGGGTACCAACATCAGGCTGGCGGCCAGCGAAATCAACGGTGCGCTGATCAAGCCGGGCGACACGTTCTCCCTCAACGGACACACCGGTCCGCGTGGAGCCGCTCAGGGTTACGTGGAGTCGGGGATCATCAACAACGGCCGCCCGGATACGGCCGTCGGCGGCGGTGTCAGTCAGGTGGCGACGACGCTCTACAACGCGGCCTACTTCGCCGGCATGGAAGACGTGGCGCACACCGAGCACTCCTACTACATTTCGCGCTATCCGGAGGCGCGGGAGGCCACGGTTTTCGAGGGGGCCATCGATCTCCAGTTCCGCAACACCGCGAAGACCGGGGTCATGATCCAGGCGATCGGCGGCAGTTCCGAACTGACGATCAGGTTCTGGGGCACCAAGACCGTCGACGTCGACTCGATCACCGGCAATCGCACCAGACCCACGACTCCCGATACGGTCACCTTGCCCGCCGGGGATCACTGCATCCCGTCGAGCGGCGCGCCCGGCTTCACCGCCAGCGACACCCGCGTGATCACCGACCGCGCCACCGGCCGGGAGATCTCCCGCAACACCCGGACCGTGCGCTACGACCCCGTGCCGATCGTGAAGTGCGAAGCACCCGAACCTGTCCCCGCCCCCAAGCCCGACGATCGCACCCCCGCGGCGGCCCCCACCTCTCCCTCCGCCACCCCGTCCCCGGCGCCGAAGCCCGACCCCGACGACGGCGAGTAGCCGCACCCCTTCTGGATAAGCGCACTCATTCTCGCGCCCCATTTCGTATGCGGATGCCGAGAAGGGGTGCGGCTGTGCGGGAGTTGTCCACAGATCGAAGATCGGTAATGCGGCTGAAGTGGGCGCCCGCGAGGATCATCGCTATGGAACACGATTCGGCGGAGTTGATTCTGAGGCAGGACGCACTAGCGGCCGGGTTCACAGACGACGAGATACGGCGCCGCTACTCGCGAGGAGAGTGGCGACGGCTCCGTCCCGGCGCGTATCTCGTCGAACCGGCGTGGCTGTCCTGACCCTTTGATGGGCGATTAATGATGTGGCAGAGCTGGGCAGGCCCCTCCTCGGGTCAGTGTCGCCATCGCAATCAGGGCCTCTGGGCTGTGAAATCCGTAGGATCGCTTCGTCAGCGACCGCAGGTGGGTGTTGTTGGCCTCGACGCGGGCATTAGACAGGCCGTATTCGATGGCATTGAGGATCTCGCGGCGATAGCGAACGATGCTCTTAGCCAATCCTACTAGTTCCGGGATTTGACTGTCCTGGGCCATTTGCACCCATGCTCGCAGTCGTACCGAGGCTCTCTTTTTTGAGCCGGAGTAGACGTGTTGCAGTTGTTCTTTCATGACGTAGCCTCGACAGAGTTCGCTGTTTCTGTCTTCGAGGATCTTTGCTCGGACTGAGATCTGCGCGGGGGTGAGTTTCTCGACGTTCTTCAACAATGCCCACCGCAGGTGCCGTCGATCCCGGTCGGTGAATCCCCACAGCCGCGACAACACACGCGACCGTAGTCGGTCCAGAGCCCGCGTCATCCACTGAATCACATGAAACGGATCCATACACCGCTTCACCTGTGGCGCCCTACTACGCACGGTCGACGCGATCCACTTCGCAGCATCAGCACTGATGTGTGTGAGACGGGCTGTGCGTTCTTCACCCAACTCGTCGAAGAATCGATTCAAGGTGCTCTCGTTGTGCCCTTCGGCTGCCCATACGAGTCGGCCTGTGTCGTGATCGACCACCACGGTGAGGTATCGGTGACCTTTACGGTAGGCGATTTCGTCGATCCCCAAGCGCCGCAAACCCTGGAGCCGATCAGTACGCCCGACGGCATCGTCGACGACACGGGTGACGATCCTGGTCACAGATCGCCACGCCACTCGGGCGTACTCA